>NC_006513.1:3980191-4296230 GCF_000025965.1 Aromatoleum aromaticum EbN1 | reverse complement strand
GTCAGTGGATACCGCCGACTTCTCCATGGCTGCGCTCTGCTGTTTCTTTCGCAACGAGCGCGGCGAAGAGATTGCGTGCCTTGGCATCGATATTCAGGCCGCGCGCCCGACACCAGTCGGGAAACGTTTCGGGGTCGATGAAGGCGCGCACCACGATCTCCCCGTCGCGTCGGCGAACCTTCTCGCCGGTCTCGGCTTTCATCCGCCATTCGTGGAACGTTCTGGGGAGCTGCTTGCTGTCGGACATGACCCGAAGGACAGCGTCGTAATGTTCCGGCTTGTACCAGACCATTCCCGTGAGTCGGACAACCTTTGAGTTCATGGCGCGCTCCTGTGGTGATGAATATGTTGTGTGAGAGCTTCGATTCTATCCGCATGGGGCGCGCCGCCCGATACGTGGCGAGCAGCACAAGGCCGACCGCCGGGCCATTGATCGGCGTGATGGAGGAAATTGAGATGAGCGAAAAGTATTCGAAGCTGGTGTTTCTGTCCGACGAGCGGCAGCACGTTGCGCCGCCCGCCGTTGAAGTTGAGCGTGTCGGCGGCGATTTTGCCGCGTCATCTCCAGCGTTCCAGCCAGCAAGCTCGCAAGCTCTCTGGCGGATGTTCCGACGCTGGTGTCGCCGTCCTGCGCTGCAAGCATCCCGAGTTCGTCGAGTTGCGCGGCAACCCGCGCGGAAAGATCCGGCGGCAAGTGATTGACGAGGGCGATGGCGAATAAGGCCAGTAGCCTCTCGCTTTCCGGTTTGTTCATGGTGTGCTCCTGTGGTGATGATGATGGTGTGGAAACTCGATTCTAATCGCATGGGGCGCGCCTCCCTTTTGTCGCTGTGCAGGCCTGCATCGTATGCAGGTCTGCCTGCACCCCGTAGGACCCTTTGATGCTGATCGATGATGGTGGGCCGCAGTCGCACAGCGAGCTGCTCAAGGTGGATTTCGCGCCGGTGATGGAGGCGCTGCACCGCGCGATGAAGCGGTTTTGCACGCCGGGTATCCACAGCGGCATCAACGAGCTGGCGGTGCTGCTCGATCGCAACGCGCAGTCGCTGCGGCATCAGTTCGGGCCGACGAGTTACGACCATGCGCCAACGGTGCATGCGTTCCTGCAGGTGATCGAGACGCTGCAGAGCCGCGAGGCGGTGGCCGAGGTTGCAGCGCTGGCGGATTGCGTGACGATCCCGCGTTCGCCGAAGGCCAAGGCGGTCGGGGCGCCGGCCGATGACGCCGAGGCGTTCGCGGCGCTTGGCGGCCTGGTGCAACGCGAGCTACGCCCGACACTGGCGCGGATGCAGGCCGGGCGCCGGCTGTCGGCAACCGAGCGCACTGAGGCGCGCGAGGCGCTGTTCAACGTCGTGGCGTTCGCCGCGCATCTGATTAGCCGAGTGAGATAACCCATGGCCGATTTCGCCGACCTCGCCGCGGAGCGGGAGCAACAGGAGACGGCGCGCGCCATCGAAGCCGCGCGCTCGCGCACGTCACACGAGCCGGTCGCGTGCGGTCTGTGCCACAACTGCGAAGAGGTGATCGAGGGCGCGGCGTTCTGCGATGCCGACTGCCGTGACGACTGGGAGTTGCGCAGGAGGGCCGCCCGATGAGCCCCATCTCCCCTGTGGTGAGAGGTGCGACGCGATCTCGGTTCGATTTCAGTTTCCCGCATGGGTCGCGGTCGAACGGCGATTTGCCGGACGGGGGCCCCTGGGGATCAGCGGCACACAAGGGTACGGAGAGGCAAGTTTTCGGGGTAGGTAGCGGTGCGGGCAACTACTGAAATGCGGGTGGCTGCCTGATGGCGACGAACTACGATGACGTGATGACCCAGCTCGTCGGCGCGGGGCTGCAGTTCGATCACCTGGTGGTCGGCAAGATGCAGCGCTGCAAAGTCGAGGGCGACCGCGAAAAGCGCGGCTGGTACTCGGTGCACGAGCTCGTGCTCGACGGGGGCGACACGGTCCTCGTCGGCTCCTACGGAATCTGGCGCGGCGACGACAACGGCACGCAGAAGCTCACCCTCGCCAAACGCTCGCTGACCGACGACCAGAAGGCCGCGATCCGCGCTCGCCTCGCCGAAGACCGCCGCCGTGCCGATGCTGCGCGCCGCGCCGACGCCGCCCGGGCCGCCGAGCAGGCCGAAGCGAAGTGGCGCGAATGCCAGGTCGAAGGCGAGATCGACTACCTCACGCGCAAGGGCGTCCGCGCCCACGGCGTGCGGTTCGCCCCGGCCGGCGCCGTGCTCGAGTGGGACGGCAACCAGGGCAAGCCCTACACCACGCCCATTGGTAGCGCGATGTGCATCCCGATGATGGATGCGGCCGGCCGCGTGCATGGCCTGCAGTTCATCCTCTCGCGCGCGCTGCACGCGGACCGCATCAAGCGCATCGAGCGCGACAAGGAATTCTGGCCGGCCGGTATCGAGAAGCGCGGCCACTTCCACCTCATCGGCATGCCGACGTGGATCGTGCTGCTCGCCGAAGGCTACGCCACCGCCGCGAGCCTCCACGAAGCCACCGGCCTGCCGGTCGCGGTCGCCTTCGACGCCGGCAACCTCCTGCCCGTCGCCGAGGCGCTGCACAAGCGCTACCCGCGCGCGAAGATCCTCGTTTGCGCCGACGACGACTCGTTCGGCCACTGCCGCGAATGCCGCGCCCCGGTTCGGATCGCCGACGGCGCCGACTGCCCCGCCTGCAGCAAGCCGCACCGCTGCGAAAACGCCGGCGTGACCCGCGCATCGTCCGCCGCCGTTGCGGTCGGCGGTCGCCACGTCGCGGCGAAGTTCGTCGACGAAGAGGGTCGCTGGGCCAAGTTCCAGGCCCAGGGCCACAAGATCACCGACTACAACGACCTGCACCTGGCCGAAGGCCTCCCCATCGTCCGCGCGCAGGTCGAAGAAGCCCTGCGCACCGTCGGGTGGCAAGCCCCCACCTCGGCCGCCGCTGCTCCTCAACCTGGGGGAGAGGGGAAACCCGCCCTGCGGCCGATCGAGACCCTCGACGAGCTGCTCGAGCGCTTCGCCCTGATCTACGGCGAGAAGGAAGCCGTCTTCGATCGCCAAGAGCGGATGATCGTCCCGCTCGCGGGCATGCGGAACATCTGCATCAGCCGCGAATTGCACCGGCGATGGATGGAGCACCCGACCAAGGCCATTGTTCGCCTGGACAACGTCGGCTTCGACCCGACCGAGAAGGATCGCAAGATCACCTGCAACACCTATGCCGGCTGGCCGACAAAGCCAAAGGCGGGCTGCTGCGAGATGCTCATCGATCTCCTCGCCTACCTCTGCAGTGCAGAGGAGAACGCCGACGCCGTCTACCAGTGGTTGATGAAGTGGCTGGCGTATCCGATCCAGCGCCCGGGCGCCAAAATGCAAAGCGCGGTCGTCATGCACGGACCGCAGGGCACGGGCAAGTCGCAGTTCTTCAAGGCCATCTCGAGCATCTACGGCCCCTACGGCCTCACCATCAACCAGGCCGCGATCGAGAACCACCGCAACACCTGGCTCGCCAGCCGGCTCTTCATCCTTGCCGAAGAAGTCGTCGCCCGGCAGGAGCTCTACCAGGTCAAGAACGCGCTCAAGGAACTCGTCACCGGCGAAACCGTGTACGTCGACCCCAAGTTCGTCAACGCATACGAGGAGAAGAACCATGTCAACATCGTCTTCAACTCCAACGAGGAAATGCCGATCGTCCTTGAGGACGACGACCGCCGGCATCTGGTAGTCAGAACGCCCTACGCCCCTCAGCCGGAAGACTTCTATCGCGCGGTGAAAAGGGAGATCGAAGAAGGCGGCATCGCCGCCCTGCACGCCCACCTGCTTGATCTACCGCTCGGCGACTTCACCCCCCACACCAAACCGCCGATGACGGCCTCAAAGGCGGCCCTGCAAGACCTCGCCCTCGACAGCACCACGCGGTTCTACCGCGAGTTCGTCGCCGGCGCGATCGAAGGCATCAAGCCCGGCGTCGTCGCCATTGCCACTGACGTGTTCGACGCCTACCGCACCTGGTGCAACCGCATCAACGTCAAGCCGGCGCCCATGCCGCGGCTCATCAACGCCCTCGAGAAGAAGCACCGCATCGAATGCGCCCGCAAGCGCTACCTCGGCGCCGACGGCAAGGTGATGGGCCCGCACGGCGTCTGCTTCATCCCGGAATACCGCGAGCAGCCGGACAGGACCCGAATCCTCGTCGCCCCCGAGAAGCCGCCCGCCGAAGACGAGCGAACCTGGATCGGCAAGCACGCCATCGCCTTCCGCAACGCGGTCAAGGACTACAAAGGTGCGGCCAATGCCTGATCGTCGCCCCGAGTCGCCCCTCGCTGTGCGGCATGTGCGGATATGTGCGGCATCGTCTGTGCGGCATCAAACCCGTGCCGTTATTGGGTTGTGCGGCATGTGCGGCATCTCCCGCGCACGTGTACACGCGAGCCGCGCCGCAACCGCCCTGCAGGACGCGCACGCATCTCTCATGTGTGCGCGAACCATGCCGCACATGCCGCACATGCCGCACACCCCAGCATCCACGCGGGTTTCGTCTGTGCGGCATCCGTACACCTATTCCGCACATACCGCACAGAAAGAAAAGAGGAGGAGAAAGGTGGAAGAACACCTCGTCTGCGCTGCCGACAATGTCGGCGAATTCAACGCCCGGCTTCGCACCGAGCTGCCAGAGTTCCACGCCTTTGCCAAGGCCCTGCACCAGCGCGGTCTCATCGACGGCCTCGGCGGGGCGCGTATCGGGCCCGTGGGCAGCCTCGAACAGCGCGGCGTGGCGCCGGTACTGTCTGCGGCGGCTGAAACCCGCATGGCGGACGTAGAGTGGGCACGGAACAAAGGGAGTGGGCCGAGATGAAGCGTAGCCACTGCAAGACCTGGCAGGAAAGCGAAGAGGGCGTGCGGGACTTCATGCAGTCCGCAACGGAAAACGAGGCGAGGGATGCGCTCTACGAGGTGCGCGGCATGGCGCGCAGGTACGCAGGCGTTTCGCGCGTCACCGCCGAGCGGCTGGAATGGATTGCAGACGTGGTGGAAAAGCTGGGCGAAGAGAAGTTCGGCCTTTACTTTGACGTGCCGTTCTGAGGTGCCCATGACCCTCCCTGCCACCGCCCCCTTCAAAGCCTTCGCCGCGATCATCGGCTGCCGCCCCAGCTACGTCACCGAGCTGCGCAAGTCCGGTCGGCTCGTCCTCAGCGACGACGGCAAGGCCGTGCGCGTCGCCGAATCCATTGCCCGCATCGAAGCGACCCGCGACCCGGCGATGAAAGCCGTCGCCGACCGCCACGCCGCCACGCGGGGCGCCGAGCTGGCGATCGCCGCCCCGGCTCGCATCGAGGCCGGGGAGGGCGCCGAAGACGCCGCCGAGGACGACGACGCCGCAGCAGGCCCCGACTTCCACCTCTGGAAGTCCCGCCGGGAACGTGCCGCGGCGCTGCGCGAGGAGATCAAGCTCGCCGAAGACGCGAAGGAATACCTGCGCCGCGACGACGCGATCGCTGTCGTCAGCAACGCCTTCGTCACGCTGCGCGCCGAACTCGAGGCGCTGCCCGACAGCATCGCCCCGGTGCTCGCCGGCGAATCCGACGAACAGCGCGTGCGCGTGCTGCTGGCCGAGGAAATCGAGCACGCCCTCGGCAACCTCGCCGAGCAGATCGGCAAGCTCGGCGCCAAGGAGGCCTGAGCATGGCCGCGCCCGAGACTTTCACGCTCGAATCGCTGATCCCCTCGGCGGGCTGCCTCTTCGGCACCGTCTCGCGCGCGATCGCCCCGCGCAAGCCCATGACCGTCTCCGAATGGGCCGACACCAAGCGCTGGCTCAGCAGCAAGTCCAGCCCCAAGCCGGGCCGCTGGCGCACCAGCACCAACCCGCCGCTGCGCGAGCCGATGGACTGCATGAGCGTGCGCAGCGCCGTGCAGGACATGGCGCTGATGTTCCCGATCCAGTTCGGCAAGTCCGAAGTCGAGACTAACACGCTCGGCTACATCATGGACCAGGCCCCGGGCCCGGTCATGGTGTGCCTGCCGGGCGAAGTCTCGATGAACAAGTGGGTCAATCAAAAGCTCAACCCACTCATCGAAGAAACGCCCGCCGTGCGCGAGGCGCTCACCAGCACCAACAGCCGCAACGCCGCCAACCAGAAGGAATTCAAGGATTTCGCCGGCGGACAGCTGTACGTCGAGCACGCCGGCAGCGCGCCGCGCCTCAAGCAGACCACCGTCCGCTACCTCCTCGTCGACGAGCTCACCGAGTTCGCTACCGCGCTCAAAACCGGCGACGACCCGCTCAAGATGCTCGAAGGGCGCACCTCCGCGTTCCCCGATCGCGGCAAGCGGATGTACGTCTCCACCCCCGGCGTGCGCGGCCTGTGCCGCATCAGCGAGCTGTGGGAAAAATCCGACCAGCGCCGCTACCACGTCCCGTGTCCGCACTGCGGCCACGAACAGCCGCTCGAATGGGACGGCCTCAAGTGGCAGCGCGACGCCGCCGGCAACGTCACCCAGGCGTGGTACGTCTGCCGCGACTGCGGCACGATGATCGACGAACACCACAAGACGGTGATGATCGCCGCCGGCCGCTGGGTGCCCGCGCACCCCGAGCGCACCCCCCGCGGCTACCACGTCAACTGCCTGTACTACCAGATCGGCATGGGTCCGCGCTGGGCCGACCTCGCCGCGGACTGGCTCGACGCCCAGGGCGACCCCGCCAAGCTCAAGACCTTCGTCAACGACCGCCTCGCCGAGCCCTGGGAAGACAAGTCCCTGAAGGCCGTCAAGTCCAACATCCTGCAGGAGCGCGCCGAACCCTATCCGCTGCGCGTCGCCCCGCACGGCGTCATCTGGATCACCGCCGGCACCGACACCCAGGACGACCGCCTCGAATGCCAGATCATCGGCTGGGGCAGGGGACTCACGTGCTGGGTCATCGACTACGTCGTCCTGTGGGGCGACCCGCAGCAGGAAGACGTCTGGGTGCAGCTCACGGATCTGCTCAACCGCCCGATCGAGCACGCCTGCGGCGCGATGCTCCCCGTCAGCGCCACCGCGATCGACGGCCGCGGCCACCGCACTCAGGCGGTGAAAGATTTCGTCCGCAAAGCCCTCATCCGCCGTCCGATGGCGATCTACGGCGCCAAGGCCACCAACGCCCTGCCGCTCGGCCGGCCGAAAACCGAGGACGTCGATCACAAGGGCAAGACGGACGCCGCCGACGACAGCCTGCGCACCTGGCAGGTCGGCACCATCGCCATCAAGCACACGTTCTTCCGCCGCTTGGCAAGCGACGCCGAGCAGCCCGACAAGGCCAAGCGCTGGGTGCGCTTCCCGGACGTGCTCGAGCGCAGCTACTTCGCCGGCCTCGTCTCCGAAACCTTCGACCCGGTGAAAGGCCGCTACCGCAAGAAATCCGGCGCACGCAACGAGCCGCTCGACACCTGGGTGTATGCCTACGCCGCCACCCACCACCCCGAGCTGCGCCTGCACCGCTACGCCCGCGCCGACTGGGACACGGACGAGCGCCGCATCCTCGACGCCGGCCACATCCACACCACGCCCGAGGGCCAGCACCTCTACCAGTCGCCGCAAGAGCAGGGCGCCCAGCCTTCTCCGTCGCCCGCCGCGATCGCCGCCGCACCGCAGCCGCGCGCGCCCCTGCCGCCGCAGATCGCCACCCCGAAGCCCGCACCGCGCCCACAGCGCCGCACCGCCCGCAGCACCTACATCAGCCGATAACCAGGGAGCCACAACAATGCAAACGAACCTCATCGACGACATCGGCGCCGCCATCGGCACCACCGCCACCCTGCGCCTGCTCGCGCTCTTCGGCGGCACCCGGCTCTACGTCCCCGAGACTCTCGACGCCGACCACGTCATCGCCCGCGCCCTCGGCCTCGAACCCGCGCAGCGCCTGTCCGCCGTGTTCGCCCGCGAGCAGCTCGACCTCGCCGACGCCGAAGACTACCTCCGCCTGCGCCGCGTCCGCCGCGTCGCCGGCCTGCTGCGCGCCGGCGCGGGGGCGCGCGACGTCGCCGACCTGGTCGGCGTCAGCACCAAACAGGTCGGGCGTTACCGCGCCGAGGCCGAGGAGATCGGGTTGCTGCCGATGGTGTTCGATCAAGCGGTTCCGGCGGACGCCTGACAACTGAATTCAAAGGGTTGCAGATGAAGATCACCTACACGCACAGATTCTTCGCCGCGTGCCCGATAAACGGACGGACAAGGGCGCAGCACGACGGGGTTGATGTGAAAACGGTGAACAAGTGAAGAAATACCACGGCACCCCGATGGGTGGCACACGTCAGGACTCTGCTCGATTCCTGATAGGACGTGACGCCCTCGTGCCGTTCACTCGCCCGGACGACATGGGCATCGTCGCTGACGTATGCCGCTCGTTCATCTTCGACAATGGCGCCTTCTCAGTCTGGAAGCGTGGTGCAGTGCTTGACGTGCCGGGCTATCTCGCGTGGGTGCGCGACTGGTGTAAGCACCCCGGCTTCGAATGGGCCCTTATCCCTGATGAGATTGAAGGCGATGAACAAGCCAACGATGCACTCATTTCTAAGTTTGAAGATGCCGACCTTGGCCGATACGGCGTCCCAGTCTGGCACCTCCACGAATCGATTGACCGGCTCACGCGCCTCTGCGACAAGTGGTCCACCGTTGCCCTCGGCAGTTCCGGCCAGTGGGCTACCCCTGGCACCGCCAGATGGTGGGCGCGGATGAGCGAGGCGATGGACGCAATCTGCGACGAGCGAGGCCGGCCCGCCGCGCGACTTCATGGCCTTCGGATGCTCGACCCCGAGATCTTCACGCGCCTGCCGCTGGCGAGCGCGGACAGCACGAACGCTGCGGTAAATTGCGGCTCGCTATCCCGGTTTGGCTCCTACCTGCCGCCGACGGCAGCGCAGCGTGCGGCCGTGATTGCTGAGCGCATCGAATCGCAAAACAGCGCTCCGGCGTGGCTGAGGCAAGAGCGCCAAGTCGCTCTTGTTTGGTGAACTACTTCGAGCCTTTATATGCTGAGGATTCACGTTGAAGTTCAAGAGCGCGCTCACGGCCCTTTTCTGTAAAAAAGACTAGGTCAGACGTGAATAAACCTAGGTGGACCAAATCCTTACGAGCTAAATCGCTCACAGCTTGCAAGACTTCGAGACGAGAAATTCCCATCGCAAAATAGTTAATATCCTCTAAGTTCAGTGGTTTGGTAGGGTTGCCGCCCATCCCAAAAAGTATGGACCTCTCCAGGTCAGAAAGCGACCGAGATGTAATCAATGTCGACGCCGCTTTCCATTTGTTGGCGACTGCCATCCAAGCGCCCGCGCACGCCCAAGAAAGGAGCAGAAATGCGGAGAAAACAAGGGCGCCAACAACAATAAACGCCCACTCCTTAGGGACGGGGTCGACATATTCTCGCGCCATGCGTGGGCCGACATAGAGCACCGCGGACGTCACAAAGATCGCGCCCATCGCAGATCGCGCGATCGAAAGGTGTTTCAGGAGAGTCGGAATCCAATCCATATATCAGGGGCAGTAAGTACACTGCATACGTAGGAATACGTATTTAACCACGGACATCCGTCCCCTGCCGCGCCGCTGATCCCCCCGCCATCCTGTGCCGGTCCCCACCCCGGCATAGCGCAATGGCAGTCTCACAGTCCGATCTCGACGCCCTCACCAGCGCCATCGCCAACGGCGAAAAGTCCGTTCGCATGAGCGACGGCCGCTGGGTTGAATACCACAGCCCCGGCGACCTCATCAAGGCGCGCGACTACCTGATCGGCATCAAGACCCGTGAGGACGCCGCCGCAGCGGGCACCTCGCGCGTGCGCGCCGTCAAGCTCTATCACGGCGGGAGGGGCTACTGATGGCCCGCAAGCGCAGCCGCAACACGGTCGCCCAGGCGGCCGCGGCCGTCGTCCCGGCGGCCAATGGCCTCGTCGCCCGTGCGCAATACGACGTCGCCGGCCACGGTCGGCGCATGCGCGGCTGGCGCGCCCCGAGCAGCGGCCCCAACCGCGCTGCGGCCGGGCTGGAAACCATCCGCAATCGCAGCCGCGACGCCGTCCGCAACGAATGGGCGGGCGCCGCGAGCGAGCGCGTGTGGGGCACCAACCTCGTCGGCACCGGCATCATCGCCCGGCCGAACAGCAAGGATCCGGCCCTCAAGGCGCTTTTCACCGAGATCTGGAACGACTTCTGCGCGACCGCCGACGCCGACGGCGTGCTCGACTTCTACGGCCTGCAGACGCTCGCCGTCGAGGCCTGGCGCACCAGCGGCGAAGTGTTCATCCGCTTTCGCCCGCGCCGCGCCGACGACGGCCTGCGCGTGCCGCTGCAGATCCAGCTGCTCGAATCCGACATCGTCCCGCAACTCGACGCCGACGCCTGGCCGGGCCTGCCCGCGGGCAGCCGCATCCGCAGCGGCATCGAGCTCGACCGCATCGGTCGCCGAGCCGCCTACTGGTGCTACCGCGAGCACCCCGGCGACAGCCCGACCAGCGCCGTCAGCCATTCTGACCTGTACCGCGTGCCCGCCACCGAGATGCGGCACCTCTTCAAGCCCAACCGCCCCGGCGCGCTGCGCGGCGTTCCCGCGTCCGCCGCGGTGCTGCCCAAGCTGCGCAGCGTCGGCAATTTTGACGACGCCGTGCTCGTCCGCCAGGAGCTCGCCAACCTGTATACGGTCTTCGTCACCCGCCCGCCGGAAACCGGCGCGCCCGCGATCGACCCCACCACCGGCCAGCCCTACGAAACGGACCCGGGCAGCGGCGGACCGATGATCGGGCTCGAACCCGGCATCAGCCAGGAGCTCGCCCCCGGCGAAGACGTCAAGTTTTCCGACCCGCCCGACGCCGGCGCGAACTACCCGGATTTCATGCGCCAGCAGCACCTCGGCGTCGCCTCCGGCAGCGGCACGCCGTACGAGCTGCTGACCGGCGACGTGCGCGACGTCTCCGACCGCACGCTGCGCATCGTCATCAACGAATTCCGCCGCACCTGCGAGCAATACCAGTGGCAGCTCATCATCCCGATGTTCTGCCAACCCGTCCGCGACGCCGTCGCCCGCGCCGCAGTCCTCGCCGGCCTCCTCACGCCCGAGCAGGGCAGGGACTTCGCCCGCTGCACCTGGTCCCCCCACGCCTGGCCCTACATCCACCCGACGCAGGACGTTCAGGCAAAAAAAATGGAGAAGGAGGCCGGTTTCAAGTCCCGCTCCCAAATCATCGCCGAGCGCGGCGACGACGCCGAGCAAGTCGACGCCGACCGCGCCGAAGACCTCGCCCGCGAAACCCGCCTCGGCATCGCGCCCCCAATCCCGAAAGGCCCGGCCGATGCCTGAAAAATACCTCGGCCTGTGGGGCGTGCTGTGGGATTCGCTACCCGAACCGATGCGGGCGGGCGTCGTCGGTGCAGTCGTCGCGTTCTTGCGCGTGATGTATGACAACGACGAACCCTCAATCGGCAAGCGTCTGCTCGAATGCGCACTGTCCGGTTCGATCGCGCTCGGCATAACGTCGCTCTGTAAGGCATTCGGCGTCGCTGGCGAGATCGGCGTCGCGGTTGGCAGCGCCGTCGGCTTGCTTGGCGTCGACACCGTGCGCGCCTGGGCAAAACGCATTGGCGAACAGCGCGTGCGAGACCTCGAATCATGATGCTCGTCACGCCGCAGCAGCTCATCGCGCTGTACCGCTGCCCGATCGTCCGCGCGACCGCCTACGCGCCGTTCCTCGATGACGCGATGTGGAGTGAAGGCATCGTCACCCCAGCGCGCATCCGCGCCTTCCTCGCACAGATCGGCCACGAATCCGCCCGGCTCGCCTACGTGCGCGAGATATGGGGCCCGACGCCCGCGCAGCGCCGCTACGAAGGCCGCCGCGACCTCGGCAACACCGAACCCGGCGACGGCAAGCGCTACCTCGGGCGCGGCCTCATCCAGATCACCGGCCGCGCCAACTACCAGGCCGCGACCGCTGCGCTCGGCGAAGACTTCATCACGTATCCGGGCCTGCTCGAAACGCCGAAATGGGCCTGCCTGTCCGCCGCGGGGTTCTGGTCCTCGCGCGACCTCAACGCGCTCGCCGACGCCGGCGATTTCGACGCCATCACGCAGCGTGTGAACGGCGGGCAGACCGGCCGCGCCGAGCGCATCGCACTGCACCAGGCGGCCGCCGCCGTCATTGCTTAGGAGACCTAGACATGCTCGCACCTGTAATCCCGATCCGTCAAAAAGGATCCGTCGCCGCCCGCGACCATCTCGGCATCGTCGAGGATCTGGCCGCCGCGCAGGGCGCGTTGTGGGCCGCATGGGCACGGGCAATGGCACGCCTATGGTGGGGCCTGTGATGCACAAGCTCCTCGCCGCGCTCGCAGCCCTCCGCCACGGCGCCAGCCTCGCCGACCCCGCCGGCTGGAAATCCCGCCAGAACACCCTCAACGTCCTCGTCGCCCTGATCGGCGCCGTGCTCGTTCTCTACCCGATGGGCATCAGCCATGACGACATCGCTGCGATTGCTGGCGGCCTCGCTGCTGTGCTCGGCCTGCTCAACGGCTACCTCACCACCGCCACGACCACCAAGCTGGGACTGCCGCCCCGGCATCCTCCCGCTGATCGACCGCCATTCCCCGACCTCATCGACCCGCCCGACAGCGATCGTCCCGAACCTTGACGGCGCCATGCTCACCGTCACCTGCCACGACTGATTCCACCCCCGTCCCGGAGACCTCCATGCAAGTCCTGCACACCCTCAAGCTGATCCTCTCGCTGCTCCCCCTCATCCTCGAAGCCGTCCGCGCCATCGAAGCCGCGCTCCCCGAAGGCGGGCAGGGCGCCGCCAAGCTCGCCCTCCTGCGCCAGACCATCGAAGCCGCCGCCAGCACCGTCACCGGCGGCATCGGCGCGTTCGAACAACTGTGGCCCGCGATCGAGCGCACCGTCGCCGCCGTCGTCACCCTCTACAACAGCACCGGCGCGTTCAAGACCGCCCCCTGACTGCGGCCGGGCGCCCCCGGACATCCGTCCCCTGCCGCCCTCTGCCCCCACCGCCGACACTGCCGCCACACCTTGAGGACCACTGCCCCATGAACAGCAAACCCTGGTACGCCATCGCCCTCGCCGAAGACGGCCGCTCCGCCACCATCGCGGTGCGCGGCAAGATCGGCGACTGGTGGGAAGGCAAGAGCATCGAGCAGATCGACTACGACCTCGCCAACATCGGCGCCGTCGACCAGATCACCGTGCGCATCACGTCGTTCGGCGGCAAGCTCGACCACGGTCTGGCAATGCACAACGCACTGCGTCGCCACCCGGCGCGCATCATCACCGTCGTCGAAGGCGTCGCCGCCAGCGCCGGCAGCATCGTCGCGATGGCCGGCGACGAAATCCACATGTACGCCAACTCGACGATGATGGTGCACGGCGTCACGCTGCGCGACGACGAAGGCAACGAAGTCGAAGACGACGACGCCACTCGCGCGCTGAACGCATCGATCGTCGAGACCTACAGCGCGCGCACCGGCAAGACCGCCGACGAAGTCGCCGCGCTCATCGCCACCGACACCTGGATGACCGCCCGCGAAGCGCTCGCCGCCGGCTTCGCCGATCGCGTCATCGAAATCGCCGCCGGCGAGCTCGCCACCGCCACTGCCGCCAGTCCCCTGACCGCCATCGCCGCCGCGCTCGACATCCCCGCCGACGTCCTCGCGCGCGCCCAGGCCGAAGCCACCGCACCCGCAACCTCCGAAGGAGGTGATCCACCCGCCGCGCCGGCCGCTCCTGCGCCGACGCCGCCCGCAGTGCAGCCGGCAGGGGCCGACGCCTCGGCCACGTTCGCCGCGCAGATCAACGCCCACGCCGTCGCCCACGGCCTCGGCGACTACGTCGCCGCGTGGCTCCTCGACGGCAGCATCACCAACCTCGCCCAGGCGCAAGCCGCGATTGCTGAGGCCCGCGAAGTGCGCGACCTGTGCGCCTACGCCGACGCCGCCGACCGCGCACCCGGCTTCATCCGCGCCCGCAAATCGCTCGCCGACGTGCGCGCCGACCTCCTCAACGCCCGCGCCGATGCTGCCGATGCGCTGCATATCGACGGGCACCCGAGCACCCGCAAGCCGCCCGTGACCGCAGCGCCGGCGGCTGTGAAAACCGCTGACATCTGGGCGCTGCGCCGCAAACCGTAATCAGGAGATTCAACCATGCTGCAAGAACAGAAACGGGCCGGGGAATTCCTCATCGCCGAAGGCAACGGCTCCCTCTCGCGTGAAAACATCGTCATCGCCTCCGGCTCCGGCGCCCTCGTCGCCGGCACAGTGCTCGGCAAAGTCACCGCGAGCGGCGAATACGGCCCGTACGACAACGACGACACCACGACCGGCCTCGGCGCCGCCGCCGGCATCCTCTACGCCCCGGTGGATGCGACCAGCGCCGCTACCGCGGCCGTGCTGATCGCGCGCCACGCCGAAGTCGATGGCGACCTGCTCACCGGGCTCGACGCGACCGGCACCGCCGACCTCGCAGCCCTGCAAATCATCGTCCGCTGAGCGCGGGCAGAACCCCCAGGAGATCCGTAAATGCCCAGCTTGGACATCTTCAACGACGACGCTTTCAGCATGGCGTCGCTCACCCGCGCAATCAACGAACAGCCGCACGTTCCCGGCATGATCGGCGCGCACGGCCTCTTCACCGAAGAGGGCGTCACCACGACCGCCGTCACCGTCGAAAAGGACGGCGACACACTCGCGCTGGTCGCCGCCGGCGAACGTGGCTCGGTCGCTGCGAACGTCGCGGGCAGCAAGCGCAAGCTCGTCACGTTCAACACCATCCACCTGCCGCAGCGCGCGACGATCCTCGCCGACGAGATCCAGAACGTGCGCGCGTTCGGCTCCGAAACCGACCTCGAGACGATCCAGAACGTCGTCAACAAGCGCCTCGCCAAGATGCGCCGCAACCTCGACGCCACCGTCGAATTCCAGCGCATCGGCGCGATCAAGGGCGCGCTGCTCGATTCCGACGGCGTCACCGAACTGGTCGATATCTACGACACGTTCGGCCTCACGCAGGACTCGGTCGGCATGGCGCTCGGCACCGACGGCACCAACGTGCGCGGCAAGGTCATCACCGCCGTGCGCACGTCCGAAGACGCGCTCGGCAACACCACCGCGACGGGCTACCGCGCCTACTGCGGCGATGCGTTCTTCGACGCCTTCATCGACCACCCGAAAGTCAAGGCCGCCTATGAGCGCTGGCTGGAAGGCGAATTCCTGCGCAACGACCCGCGCGCGGGCTTCCTGTTCGGCGGCGTGTTCTGGGTGAATTACCGCGGCAAGGTCGGCTCCACGAAGTTCGTCGGCGACGACGACGCCTACCTGGTTCCGGAAGGCGTGCCCGACCTCTTCGCCACGCACTACGCCCCGGCCGACTACGTCGAAGCCGCCAACACCATCGGCCTGCCGTATTACTCCAAGCAGGAAGCGAAGGAAATGGGCAAAGGCGTGCTGCTCGAGGCGCAGAGCAACCCGATCAGCCTCTGCACCCGCCCGAAAGCCATCATCAAGCTCACCAAGGTCTGATGTCCCGCACCTCCGCCGCGTTCGCGCGGATGCACGACCGCCTCTTCGCCCACCTCGGCGACGAGGCGGTTTTGCGCGACGGCGAGCCGGCGATCGTCGTCGTCACTGAAAACGTCGAACTGCTCGGCGACTACGGCCAGGTCGCGCAGACCGTCACCACCGGCACCTTCCTCGTCAGCCAGACGCCGCGCCCGGGCGACGCGCTCACCGTCGCCGGCCAGGCCTGGCAGATCGACCGCATCCTGCGCGGCGACGCCCACACCGTCGAGTGCATCCTGCGTAAATCCGCAGCATGAAGATCACCGGCGCCGCGCAGCTCAAAACCGCCGCCGCCCGCCTGCGCGCCGCGCCTGAGGCCGCCGAGCGCGCCGGCTACCGCGCCGTCAATGCCGTCGCCGCCCAAGTCGCCACGCAAGCGCGCCGCGACATCTCGAGCCAGATCAACCTCACCCAGGCCTACATCGGCGACCAGATGCGCACCGACAAAGCCGGGCCGAACAAGCCCGTCGCCACAATCCGCATGCGCATGCGCGCGATCCGCATGGCGCGTTTCGATGCCAAACAGATCACCGCCCCCGCGCCGCGCGCCAAAGGCGACCTGCGCCGCGGCATCGGCAAAGGCCGTAAAGCGGCCGGCGTCAGCACCCGCATCAGCCGCCAGGGCGGGCGCACCAGCCGAAAAGCCGGTTTCCTGCTGCCGCTGCGCGCCGGCAAAGTCGATGGCGGCAACGGCTTCGGCGTGTTCGTGCGCACCGGCAAAGGCCGCGACGACATCGAACACAAATATGGCCCGAGTCCGGACCAGCTGTTCCGCCGCTGGCGCGTCGAGGCCGCCCCCGACATCAAACGCATGCTCGCTGACGCCTACGCTTCGCAGCTGCGCTACGAACTCAAAGGCAGCCGCAAATGAGCAAAGCCGACACCATCGCCGCCGCGATCGCCACGCGCCTGCAGACCATCCGCATCGCCAACGGCTACGCCACGGACGCCGGCGCCGCCGTCTATCGCGGCCGCACCAGCTTCGACGCCGCCGACGTGCCGTGCATCACGATCGCCGAGCCCGAAGACGAAATCGAAGAACAGCGCGATCACCCGGACGGCGATGGCGCCGACCTCATCGCCCGCCTGCCGTTCACCATCGAAGCGTTCGCCGCCTGCAACCCCGACGCCCCCAACGTCGCCGGCCACCAACTCGTCGCCGACATCAAGCGCGCGATTTTCAGCGCCGACATCACCCTCGGCGGCCTCGCCGTCACGCTGCGCTACCTCGGCCGCACCATCGCTCCCCGCGAACCCGGCGCCCGCATCGTCACCGTCGCCGTCAAGATCCGCGTCGGCTACACGGAAAACCTCGCTGCGCCCTGATTCCCGCAACGCCTGCGCTGAGCTGTCAAGGATCGCTTGACAGCTCGCCGCCCCGAGCACCCCCGGACATCCGTCCCCTGCCGCGAAACCCCCGCAGTCCTGACACTGCCTCCTGCATCCACTCCACCCCTGCAGGAGCCTCATTCACATGGCACGCACTTCCCTCACGCGCGGCTACAAAGGCAAAGGCCACGTCAGCCTGCGCCCGCTCAACGGCACCGGCCGCAAATTCCGCCTCGGCAACGTCATCAGCCTCGCCGAAACCATCGAAACTGACCGCCAGTCGCGTGAAGACTTCCAGGAAGCCGGCGGTGGCGAGCTCGACGTCTCCGAACCGGTCACGTCGATCACCGCCGAACTCACCGTCAACGACATCAAGCCTGAAACGATGGCGCTCGGCCTGCGCGGCTCGCACGAGCTCCTCGCGGCGCAAGCGATCGTCGACGAAGCGCAGGACGCCTGGTCCGGCGAGCGCGTCACCTTCCGCTACCTGCCCGACCCGGACGTCGCCCCCGTCGTCGAAATCGCCGCCACCGCCGCGTGGGCCGGCACCACCGCCTACGCCGTCGGCGACCTCGTCCTCGACACCGCGCGCGCCTACCTCTGCACCGTCGCGGGCGAATCGGCCGGCGTCGCCCCGACGTGGCCCACGACCGCTGGCGCCACTGTCGTCGACGGCACTGTCACGTGGCGCGACCTCGGCCCCGTCACGCTCACCGCCGACACGCACTACACGCTCACCCCGCAAGGTGTGCGCTTCCTCGCCGGCGGCGACGGCCTTTTCGTCGGCGACAGCGTCCTGCCGCTGCTCGTCAGCTACACGCGCAACCCGCAGTACATCATCCAGGCGCTGGTCAATGCCGGCACCGAATACGAGATGACGTTCGACGGCCTCAACGAAGTCGACTCCGGCAACCCGTTCGTCGGCCGCTACTTCCGCATCAAGTTTTCGCCGACCTCCGGTTTCAGCCGCATCGGCAACGAGTTCGCCGAAATGCAGCTGAACATGACCGTACTGAAAGACGACACCCGCCTCGGCGCGGGGCTCAGCCAGTACATGGAATTCCTCATGGTCTGAGCGAGGGCCAAGGCCAAAGCCTCCGTGCCGCAGCAGGGCAGGGGGCTTGAGCCTTGACCTTCTCCCGGCGCCCTCATGGCTCTCGTCGACACCCAGGAAGTAACGCTCGCGATCAGCGCGCAGACCACCGGCCAGGCCGACGTGGCCGCGCTCGCGAATCAGGTCGAAGCCCTCGCCCGCGAAGGCGGCGACGCCGCGCCCAAGTTCCAGGCGCTCGCGCAGGAACTGCGCACCCTCGGCCAGCAGCAAGTGCGCATCGACGGCCTGCAGGCCGCGATCGGCTCCGCCAAGTCCGCCCACGCCGCCGTGCGCGACGCCCGCCACGAAGTCCAGGTGCTCGACAAAGCGCTCGGCGACGCCAAAGGCGCGGGCGCCGGCCGCGAAGCGATCCGCCTGCTGGAAAAAGAACTTGCCGCCGCGAATCGCCAACTCAACAGCGCCGAAAAAGCCTGGGGCAAGCAGAAAGCCGCGCTCGCCGCCGCGCGCACCGAAACCCAAGCCGCCGGCGTCAACACCGGCAAGCTCGCCGAAGAGCAAAAGCGCCTCGACGCCGCCCTCGTCGCCACCACCGCCCGCCTCGAAGCCGAGCGCACCGCAGCGGCTGCAGCGAACCCGGCGCTCAAGACGCTCGGCACCGCAGCCGACCAGGCCGGCGCCGCGCTCGGGCGCCTCGGCATCCGCTCGGCCGACCAGATCCAGGCCGAGATCAACGCGATCAACCGCGACCTCGTCCAGTTGTCGACCAGCGCCAAAGTCACCGGTAGCGACTTCGATCGCGCCTGGGCCGTCGGGCAAAAGCGCATCGCCGCGCTGAAAGCCGAGATGAACGGCACGATCGGCGGCATGCACCAGGTGGGCGCCGCCAGCGACCAACTCGGCACCAAGCTCAAAGGTGTCGCCGCCGCGGTCGGCGGCATTTTCGCCGTCACGCAGCTTCCCGGCCTCGCGGCCGACCTCAGCCGCACCGCCGATCTGTACGCCAACCTTGGCGCGCGGATCAACATCATCAACAGCAGCCAGGCCGGCTTTAACGTCACGCTCGAGCAGACCGCAGACATTGCCCGCGCGACGCACTCCGGGCTTGCCGACACCACCAATCTGCTGGCTGCGCTTGCCCGGGCCGGCGGCGAAATCGGCGTCTCGCAAAGCGAAGTCCTCGACCTCACGGAAACCATCAACAAGGCCAACCAGGTGGCCGGGCAGTCAGCCGAGGCCGCCGACGCCGCAATCGTGCAGCTCATCCAGGGGCTGCAGTCCGGTGTGCTGCGCGGCGAAGAATTCAACAGCATCATGGAGCAGTCGCCGCGGCTCGCCAAGGCGCTCGCCGACGGCCTCGGCGTGCCGCTCGGCGCGCTGCGCAAAATGGCGGAGCAGGGCAAGCTCACCAGCGACGTCGTCATCAAGGCGCTGCAATCGCAAGCGCAGGCGATCGACACCGAGTTCGCGAAGCTGCCGCTGACCGTCGGCCGTGCCATCACGGACCTGTCGACGAACTGGACGCAGTTCCTCGGCGAACTCGACAAGACCACCGGCGCTTCGGCCACCGTTGCCCAAGCCATTGGCGGGGTCGCCAACAACCTCGATACCCTCGCCAGCGTTGCGGGCGTCGCGGGCGAAGTCGCGCTCGCCGCGCTCGCCGTCAAGGCGGCCGGCGCCGCCCGCGCCTACACCGCGCAGCTCGTCGTGGCGACCGGCGCCACCACCACGCTGGGCGCAGCGACCACCGCGATGGGGGCCGCCGCCAGCCGGCTTGCCCCGATCCTGCGCACGATGGGCTGGATGCAGGTCGCGCTCGAAGTCGGCAGCATCGCCTCCGCCCTGATCGACCTGCGCGCCGAATATGCCAAGCACAGCGAAATAGCCGCCGCCACAGCGGAAAAACAGGATCTGATCCGCCAACGCCTGGCAGCCATCTCCGCCCAGACCGGCGTCACCGTCACCAGCATGCAGGCGCTCGATGCTGCCATCGCTGCCGGCCAGATCCATTTCGACGCCGCCTCCGCGAGCTGGATGGCGGGCGCGGCCGCGCAGGCCGTGCTGCAGACGCGCTCGCAAGAACTCGTCGCGCAATTCCACGCCCTTGCCACCGAAGGCAAAACCGTTCAGGAATCCTTCACCGCACTCCTGGCGACGTTCTCCCCGGACAGCTTCATCGGCGTACAAGGGCTCGGGCAAGCGCTGATCCAACTGCAGGCTGACGGAAAGATTTCCGCGGAGCAGGTCGAGCAAGCGTGGCAGCAGGCGCTCGCGAAGCTCAGTGGCGAAGAACTGGTCGCGTTCGGCAACACCGCGCGCATGGTGTTCCAGGGCACGGCCGCCGAAGCCGGCATGCTCGCTACCGCCCTCGACGCACAATTGCGTGCAGCCCTCACCGGTTTGGGCATCGACGCCAGCGAAGCCCTCACGGGCATGTCGGCCAAGTTCATCGAAAGCGCCAACAACGTCGGCGTCATCACCCGGCAGTTTGACGAACTCAAAGAACGCGGCGTCAACGCCGCATCGGTCGTGCAGCAGGGCGTCGAAAAGATGCTGGCCGCTGCCGCGAACCCGACCGAACTGGCCGCGCTCAAGACCTTGGTCGAGCAACTCGGCACGGAAGGCAAACTCGCCGGCGACCAGGTCGCCGCGGCCCTCGCCCAGATCAACACCAAGGCCGACGAACTCACCCCCGGCATCAACAGCGTCACCGAAGCTTTCAAGGAGCTCGGTGTTGTCACCGATAGAACGCTCAAGGACTCGGCCGACCGCGCCCGCGCCGCGTTCGACCGGATCCGCGACAGCGGCACCGGGAGTGCCCGAGAACTGCAGCAGGCCTTCCAGGCCTATGCCGATCGCGCCGTCGCCGCGAACAACGGTGTCGTGTCCTCTGCGCTGCAGGTGGAGGCCTCGAACAACGGTCTGCGCGTCTCCGCCGACGAAGCCGGCAAGGTCATCGTGCAGAGCATGAGCGCAGCCGCCGCTGCCACCGGCCAGATCGGCGCCGAAGCGCAGAAGTCTGCTGCCGAGCTGGCCGCGATGGGTAAGGCGGCAGAGGCCGCGGCGGAGAAAGCGGCCGCGGCTGCATCTGAGCAGGAATCCGACGTGGACAGCATCCTCACCCGATCCAATTGGTCGGAGTGGAGGGACGAAGAATTGAGCGCCGCCGCCGCTTACCACGATAACCCTGGGGTGCGCGAAGGGGCCGACGACGAAATCAGGCGCCGGCGAGAAAAGAGCAAGCAGCGCGCAGAAGAAGATGCTGCGCTACTTGCTGAACTCTGGGCTGGCAAACCCCGCACCACGCCCCGCGGCGGCTCCGTCTCCGGCGAAACCCAATCCCGCGCCCCCAGCGCCGGCGCCCAAGCCCCCGGCCCGCGCGCCGTCGAACGCACCGTCCAGGTCAATCTCAACATCGGCGGCCGCGGCAACATCCCCGTTTTCACCACCCCGACCGACGCCGACCGCCTCATCGCCGCGCTCGAATCCTCGTCCATGAGGGCCTCATAAATGCGCCATCACATCCTCGGCACCGTCGCGATCCCCGAAGACGTCTGGTGGAGCGATGAATTCGCCTGGAACCCCGTCGCCCAGGCCACCACCCGCAGCCTCACCGGCGCGCGCCTCGTGCAGCTCGGCGTCAAGCTCAAGGGCCGCCCGATCACCCTCGCCAGCAGCGAGCGCGGCGGCTGGGTGACGCGCGGCACCGTGCTCTCGCTGCGCGCCCTCGCCGACGTCCCGGGCGCGACCTACACGCTCACGCTCGCCGACGGCCGCACTTTCACCGTCGCATTCGACGCCGACCGCGACTTCATCGCCGCCCCCGTCCGCCCCGCCGCCGACATGACCGACGCGAGCAAGTATCGCGTCACGCTTCCCCTGATCGAGGTTTAACCCCGCATGCCCATCCAGGAACAAAACATCGTCTTCGTTGAAAGCCAGGTCATGGACGACGTCCCCGAAGGCGGCGGCGCCGCCACGGGAAACGTCATCACCGACGGCGTCATGAACAACGTCTTCGAAGACATCTCCGACCTCGACCGCGCCTACGGCCGCTTCAACCTGCGCAAGATTTTCCTCGCCGTGCGCACGCTCTCGACCGACCTCTACGGCGGCGCGAAAACCGTTGTCACGGCGCTGCCGACGGATGACGCGCTCGGCTACACGCTCTTTTCCAGCGGCGACCCGTTCGACACCCGCGTGCAGGCGGCCGACCGCGTCGAGGCCTACCTCTACAAGGGCCCGATGTGGGCCGGCTACCTGTATGAGAACCACATCCAGGGCATGCGCGCGATCAATGTGATTCAGAAAGTGGGCTCCGTACTGCCGCCGGTCGGCAAGACGCTGGCCCTCGTCGCCGACGAAGGCGTACAGGGCGAAGTCGAGCAGTACGTGCGCGTCATCAAAGTGCAGTACGCCGAGCAGTTCTTCGTCGACGGCACCGCTTCCGACGGCAGCGACATCGGCTTCTCGCGCTGGATCGTCACGCTGACGCTGTCCGACGCGCTGCGCTTTGATTTCAAAGGCCACTCGATCAAGCGCGCGGATGGCGACTACAAATACACCGCCGGCGAAACGCGCATCCGCAACACCACCGTCGCCGATGCGACGCGCTATTTCGGCGCGCAGCTGCTCGCGGTTGCGGCCAACATCGGCGACCTGCAAGTCAAAGCCGCGAGCCAGTTCACCAAGCTCGTGCCGTCCGCGCAGACCGAAACACCCCTCGTCAACCAGGTGCTGAACCCCTCCGTCGTCGTGACGATGAGCGCCGGCACGCGCGACGTCGACATCGCGCAGCAGGCGCACACGCTCGGGCGCGAAGTCACCGTCGAGAACCGCCGCCTGAACTGGATCGAGACGCTCGCCCCGATCCCCGCGCCGGGTACGCTGTCGGTCGCGTATCGCGCGCAAGACAACTGGTACGAGCTCCTCGACAACGGCAGCGGGCAGCTCGTCGGCTCCGATCCGTCGATCGGCGCCGGAACGATCAACTACACCACCGGCGCGATGTCGGTGACGCTCGGCGCGCTCCCCGATGCGTACAGCACGGTGATCATGACGTGGGGCAGCCCGGTGCATTACGTGTCGCTGGTCCCCGAGGCCGCGCCTGCGGCCGAAATGATCATCGCCGCGCCGACCCTCACCGACCCGATCAAGCCGGGCACGCTGGTGCTCACCTGGCAGGCCGGCGCCGTCGCGAAAACCGCCAGCGACAACGGCAGCGGCGCGCTCACCGGCGACGCCTCGGGCACCGTCGATTACGCCGCGCCGCGCATCACGTTCGCACCGGTCGCGATGCCCGACGCCGGGACGAACATCGGCGTCGCCTACACCAAGGCGCCTGCAACCACCGGGACGCCGGCTTCCAACACCGTCAATGTCGGCGCGGCGCTCGCGATCTATGGCGTGCGGGCGCACATCCGGCTCGATCTGCCCGACGGCTCGATGGGCGGCGGCATGCTGTACGACGACGGCGCGGGCAATCTCAAGCTCAACCCGTTCAGCGCTGAACCGCAATTCGTCGGTGGCGGCTCGTACTACGTCGGCGGCACGGTCGTGCTCGGCAGTGTCGATTACGCCACGGGCGAGATCGTCGTCAATGGCAGCGTTGTCGTATCGCTGAGCGAGTGGAGCGGCAACGCATGGACATATGACGCAGGCCCGAGCGTGCCTGCGACGCTCGACGACCTGTCCTATGTCCTCGCCGCGGGCGCCTCCCCCGGCGCCGCGAACATCACCGTCCCGGCCGGCGAAACGCCCGAAGGCATGCCGACGATCCGCATCGACACGCTGCCGATCACGCTGGTGCCGAACTCGCTCGAATTCACCTACGGCGGCAAAACGTATCAGGACCGCAACGGCACGCTGTACGCCGACATCGACCCGGTCACCGGCTCGGGCATGCCGGCAGGGTCGGTCGATTACGCCACCCGCCGCGCGACCGTGACCTACGCTGCGCCGAACGCCAGCGGCACGCCGGTCATCACGTCGGCTCTCGGCCGCTACGGCGACTGGACCACCACCACCGCCGTGTTTCGCACCCAGCTCGCGCCGCTGAAGCCAGAGTCCGTGTCGATCACTGCCGTTGCCGAAGGGCTCGGCCAGATCAACGGCGTCGCTGATGCCGACGGCGTCGTTGCGGGTGCAGGTTTCGCTTCCGGCAGCGTCAATTACGAGTTCGGCGTCTCGTCGGTCGTCTTCACCGCCCCCGTCGACCCCGCCTCGATCCGCTACAACGCCGTCGCCTACTCCTACCTCCCGCTCGACGCCGACATCCTCGGCATCGACCCGGTGCGCCTGCCTTCCGATGGCCGAGTGCCGATCTACCGGCCCGGCGACGTCGTCATGGTCATGCACGCCGCCGACGCCGCGCCGCAGACCGTCATCAACGGCGGCACGATCGACTGCGGCCGCACCCGCATCGCCTGGGTGCGCGTCACGGATGCGACCGGCGCGAGCGTCGCCACCGGCTACACGCTCGACCGTGCCACGGGCATCGTCACCTTCACCGACGTCACCGGCATCGCGATGCCGGTCACCGTGCGCCACACCGTCGCCGACCTGCGCCAGATCACCGACGCGCAGATCAGCGGCCAGCTCACGCTCGCCCGCCCGCTCACGCATGCCTATCCGGCGGGGGAGTCGATCGTCGCCTCGTGCCTGATCCACGGCGACCGCCGCGCGCGCGTCTCCGCGACGTGGGACCAGGCCACCTGGTCCGGCACGTGGTCGGATGCGCTCGTGGGCAGTGAAGCGACAGCAACCCTCGACACCATCGCCCACCCGATTAGCGTCACGAACGAAGGCGCCGAGACTGAACGCTGGCTGCTGCGCTGGACGAGCACGACGAACGTCGAACTCATCGGCGAGCGCCGCGGCCTGGTCTATTCCGGCCCGTTCACCGCCGACATCGCGCCGATCAACCCGCGCACCCGCAACACCGATGGCAGCGGCGGCGTGCCGTACCTGTCGATCCCGGTCGCCGCGAACGGCGGCGGCTGGTCGGCCGGCAACGTCGTGCGCATCAATACCGTCGGCGCACTCGCCGACATCTGGATCGCCCGCAGCATCCAGCAGTCCGACGAGCCCGCGGGCGACGGGGCGGACGGCTGCGAGCTGTATGCGCTGGGCAACATCGACAGACCGTAACCGGAGGAACAACGAATGGCGAAAGCCGATACCAGCGTCAAATGGTTTCACAGCGGCATGGCGAACGGGCCGGTCCTGCGCGGCGAAGCCGGCGCCTTGATCGAACTGCTCGACGCGTGCCTGATCAACGGCTTTGACAGCCGCGCGGTCGACAGCATCGCCGTCGCCGGGGGTGTCGCGACCGTGTCGCTGAGCGCGGGCAATCCGTTCGAGCAGCACGTCGTCATCCAGCTCGCCGGCGCCACGCCGGCCGCGCTGAACGCGGAATGGAGGATTGCCACGAGTGGCGCATCCTCCTTCACGTTCCTCTGTCCCGGCATCGCCGACGGCACCGCCACTGGCACGATCACCTGCAAGCGCGCCCCGGCGGGGTGGGCGAAGCCGTTTTCGGCGACGAACAAAGGGGTGTATCAGTCGATCGACACGAATACCACGCAATTGTATCTGCGGCTGGACGACGCCCACGCGCAGTACACGCGGGTGCGCGGCTACGAGAACATGACCGACGCTGACACCGGCGACGGGCTGTTCCCGACGCTCGCGCAGTGCGCTGCCACGGCGTATTCCTGGCCCAAATCCAACGCGGCGGGCATTGCGTCGCGATCCTGGGCGCTCGTCGCCGACGGCAGCATGATCCATTTCCTGCCGGTTTGGACTGCGAGTTATCCCCACGCTGACGTTTTTCGATTTGGCGACGCAGTACCTCTGTTCGCTGCTGATGCCTACCACTGCGCCATATCCGCGGCGGCAGCCGCATCACCGGCATGGCCGAGTCATGCCAATGCCACCGTAATGAACATGCAATACCAGACCGGGTGCTACTTCGCCAGAGGGGCGGATCAGGCCGCGGGCGCGGCCGTGACGAGGAACATTGCCATGAACGTGAATTCCGCAGGGGGCTACTCGAGTGCGCCGCCCGTGGCCGGCGAGCTGACCTTCGCGCCTCAGATTGCGTTTCACGCAAACGCCATTCGCGCGAGTATCCCCGGGCTCCTGGTCGGCCTGGAGCGTAAAACGGACTATATAACCCGCACCGTCAGTGAGGGAGTGGATGGACGGTGGTATCTAAAAGTAGCGGTCGGGGAAAACGTTTCCACCCCGGATGGAAGTTTTGTCGCGCTTGACGTTACGGGGCCGTGGCGATGAGCTTGCTCACCATCCTCGCCAAAACGGTCACCCTGAAACCCCTGGTACGGCCCGGGGCACTGTTCGGTTCCACGACCATTGCGGGGACGCCTGAGGCCGCCGTCCCGCGCCGCGTGCAGCTATTCGTCAGCCAAAACGCGCACGGGCAGGTTTTCCCGAGTAACACCCTGGTCGACTGGTGCTGGTCCGATGCCGCGGGCGACTGGCACTTCGACAACCTCGACCCCACCAAAAAATACCACGTCATCGCCTATGACCACACCGGCGTGCACGACCCCGTCATCAAGCTGAACCTCGTCCCGAGTGTGGAGGAATAACCCATGATCCTCTCCACCGCCCACGCCACTGCCCGCGACGCAGCCGCCCGCCTGCCGGCGCTGCAGGCCTCGTTCGACCTCCTCGTCGCCAACCCCGCGCCCGCCGCGATCCTTTTCTACACCGGCACCGACCCCGCCACCGGCACGCTGCTGGCCGCTGTCGATCTCGACGCCGCAGTCGGCAGCATCGATGCCGCAACGTACCGCATCGACCTCGCAGCACCCATCGAAGGCCAGGCGTTCGACGACGGCGTCGCCGGGTGCGCGCGCGTGCTCGATGCGGCCGGCGCGGTGTGGGGCGACTGCACCGTCTCCGACACCGCCGGAGCCGGCGAAATCAAGCTCGCCGACACAAGTCTCGTCGCCGGCGCGTTCGTGCGCATCACGTCCGCCCATTTCCAGGGCTGATCACCGGCCATGACAAAACTGATCCACTGGCGCAAAGTCACGCCCACGCCCGGCCCGGTGGATCTGGTCTTCGCGCATTACCGGCCGTCGGTCGAGCTCGTCTTCGCGCGCCCGGTCGATCCCACCCCCGGCGCGGTCGCGCTCGTCTTCGGCCCCTACACGCCGCCGCTGTACCCGACGATCACCGCGACCGTCGCCGCAACCCTGCCGCCCGCGACGCTGCCCGGCCTCACCCTCGCCGCCGTCGGCGACCAGGTCGCCCCGGCCGCTGTCATCGACGCTACGCTCGCCGCCGCGCTCCCCGCGCCGACGCTGCCGGGCATCACCCTCGCGGCGCTCGACGCCACCCGCACCGCGACCGTCGCCGCCTCGCTGCCGGCTCCGACGCTGCCCGCGCTCGCCGCCGTCGCAGAAGGCGTGCAGGATCTCGACCTCATCACCGACGTCGGCCCCGGCCTGCGCGCCCCCGCGTGGCCGCACACCCCGCCCGCCGCCCGCGGCCTCGTCGCGCGCCAGCAGCCGATGCAGCCCGCCCGCACGCCTATGCGCGCCCGCCAGCAATCCGCCGCGCCGCTCGCGACCGCCTGCGTCACTGCGCAACAGCAGATGACGCGCGCCGGCCGCCGCTCGCGCATCAAAGCGCAGCACGCCCGCCCGCTCGGCCACGCCGCAGCACTGCCGCACGCCGACACGCTCAAAGCCCGCCGCCCCGTCCGCCTGCGCGCCCGCCACGCGACGCCCGCCGCGCAGGGCGCACGCCTCGCGCAACAGGAGCGCATCCGCACCCGCCGCGCGCTCGCCGTCCCCCACGCCCACGCCACCCCGGCGACCGCCCGCGCCCGCGCCGGCCACCACCAGGCGCAGCCCACCGCGGCACCGCTCGCCGCCCGCCACGCGCACATGCTCCCGCTGCCCGTCGGCTGGTGGCAGGCCACCTGGCCGTGGCCCGAACCGCCCCCCGGCGCGCAGTACAGCAGCCCGGTGCATCTGGTGTTCTGCCGCGCGGCCGACGGCACCACCCGCCTCGTCTTCGGCTGCCCGCCCGCCACCGGCGGGACCGTCGTCATCCCCATCCAGGAGTGCTATGTCGTGATCAACAGTTTCTCGCTCGTGCGCGCCGACACCGGCGAGCCGGTCGACGTGCAGGATTTTTCCGCGTCGCTCGACGCCGACTCGTGGTGCTGGGGCTGGTCCGCGAGCCTGCCCGCGGCCTCGATGCCGCTCGTGCGCTCGCCCGCCATAGGTGATCACGTCGAGCTCGTCGCCACCCTCAACGGCACGCCGCTGCACCTCGTCGTCGAGCGCCTCGCGCGCGACCGGCGCTTCGGCGAAGCCTGGCTGAAAGTGAGCGGGCGAGGGCGCGCCGCGTGGCTCGCCGACCCGCACGCTCCGGTCGCCACCCGCTACAACGCCACTGCCCGCACCGCGCGCCAGCTCCTCGACGACGCGCTGATGGTCAACGGCGTCTCGATCGGCTGGGATCTCGACTGGCGCGTCACCGACTGGCTCGTCCCCGCGGGCAGCTGGAGCCACACCGGCACCTACATGGACGCCGCGACGCGCATTGCCGAGGCCGCCGGCGCCTACGTCCAGGCGCACGACACCGACCAGACCCTCATCATCCTGCCGCGTTACCCGGTCGCCCCGTGGCACTGGCCGACCCAGACGCCCGACATCGACCTGCCTGAGGACGTGTGCGAAGTCGAAGGCATCGAATGGCAGGACAAGCCCGCGTACAACGCCGTCTGGATCGCCGGCGGCGAAGCCGGCCGCCGCGACCGCATCCGCCGCGCCGGCACCGCCGCCGACCGCAACGCCCAGACCATCGTCGACCCGCTCGCCACCGACCCCGCCATGACCCTGCAGCGCGGCACCGCAGCGCTCGGCGACACCGGCCGCCAGGCGCACATCACCCTGCGCCTGCCCGTGCTCCCCGAGACCGGCATCATCCAGCCGGGCAAACTCGTCCGCTACACCGAGGGCGGCACCCCGCATATCGGCCTGACGCGCGCCGTCCAGATCGAACAGCGCTTCCCCGAACTGTGGCAGTCCATCCGCCTCGAGACCCACGAACATGAATCCGTATAAGCGCCTCCTGCGCCTCATCCCCGGCCAGCCCCTCGACGCCGGCCAGGTCACCGCCGTCACCGCCGACGGCGTCACCGTTCAGCTCATCGACGGCGCGACGATCCGCGCGCGGGGCGAGGCGACGGTCGGGGAGCATGTGTATGTGCGGGGCGGGGTGATCGAAGGGCCGGCGCCGGCGCTGACCGGAGTCGATCAAGAGATTTGAACAAGAAGAAGGAGCCACCGATGCCCGACAAAGCATCCGCCGCAATCACCTACACCGCAGCCGGCAGCACGGTCATTCTCGGTATGACGGCGAACGAATTCGCCGCGCTCGGCGGCCTCGCGATCGCGGGCCTCGCGTTCGTGACAAACGCCGTGATCACGTGGTGGTACAAGCGCGAGCACCTCAAGATCGCCCGCGCCCGCGCGCAGCTCGAGGACGACAGCGATGAATAGTCCGCGCCTCGTCTCCGGCGCGCTCACGCTCACCGCCGCGGCGCTGGTCGGCCTCGCGTTGCACGAAGGCTACATCGAGCGGGCCCGCCCCCCGGTCCCCGGCGACGTCCCGACCAAAGGGTTCGGCACCACCCGCAACGCCGATGGCTCGCCGGTCAAGCTCGCCGACGCCACGACGCCGCCGCGCGCCTTGGTCGATCTGCTGCGCGATGCCACCGCGTCCGAAAAAGCCATCAAGCGCTGCGCCCCTGTACCGATGTACCCGCACGAGTTCTCGGCGTTCGTCTCCCTTGCCTACAACGTCGGAGCCGGTGCCGTCTGCGCGTCGTCAATCCCGGACAAGCTCGCAGCCGGACGGTACGACGCGGCCTGTCGCACGATCCTCGACTTCGACAAGTTCCGCGACTGCACCAAACCGAAGATCCGCAACGCGCGCACCGGAAAGCTCGAGTGCCCGCTCATCCCCCTGCGCGGCCTCACCGTGCGCCGCCAGGCCGAATACAAAATGTGCATGGGAGAAGACTGATGAAGACCGCCATCGTGACCGACCTCGCCCGCTACCGCATGACCCGGCAGCGCCCCATCACCGACCTCGCCCGCTACCGCATGACCCGGCAGCGCCCCATCACCGACCTCGCCCGCTACCGCATGACCCGGCAGCGCCCCATCACCGACGCCTGCCGCTGGAGCGAGGCCATCGAAGAGGTGACCGTCGCCAACCTGCGCGCGGCGGCCGTCATACAGCGCATGTGGCTGCGGCTCTTCATCGGCGGCTGATCGATGCACCCGTACGCCGTCCTCGGCGGCGTGATCCTGCTGATCGGCACGCACGCGGGCGCGTTCGCCTACGGCCGGCACGTCGAGCAGGGCGACCAAGCGCAGCAAAAGCTCGACCAGGCGCTCGCCTACGCCGGCGAAATCGTCGCGCGACAAGGCGCCGTCGACCGCCTCTCCGCCGCCCTCGAGGCCGCCCGCACCGCGCAGCGCCCGAAAGACCGCATCATCACCCGCGAGGTAATCCGCTATGCGCAACTCCCTGCTGATCGCCGTTGCGAGCTCGACGGCGCTTGGCGCCTGCTCCACGACGCCGCCGCAACCGGCCAACCTGCCGACACCGCCCGCGTGGTTGCTGGCAGCGCCCCGCCCGTTGCAGACGCTGCTGCCCTCGACACCGTCGCCGGCAACTACGAGCAGTGCCGCGAGTACATCGACCAGGTGAGCGGGTGGCAGGCGTGGTGGAGACTGGTGTCGCAGACGGCAGATTGACGGCCAGCCTCCTGCGGTAGCGGCTACCGCCCCCGATCCCCAAGCCCGCGCATCAAGCCGCCTGTAGAGTTCTGGCGCAGATCGTCGTCGTCCGGCCGATCGACGTCTTCCCAGTCATCCATGATCGGCTCGGCATACGGGAATGATGCGATCTCATCGAGCGTGTATTTGTACCGGCCCGTCGACCACTTCAGCGTCGTCACGTCGAACTGCCGGCAGGCGTAGAGGCGGACTTTCTTCACTGGGGCTCCGGTACTGAACATTTGAACAGTATTCTGGCAGAGCGCTGTCGGGAGGTCAGGATGTGAGGACCCCGTACTCATGGGTGGTTGCGGCTGGTCTCGCGTCGCCCTGGCGTGCAAACGTCTGCAGCGCCGTGATCGGCGGCTGGATTTTTCAGGTTGCTACGTATTTGCTATAGCAAGAACAGAAACCGCGTAGATACAGGCATTGCGCCTGCATTCCTCCCATTGAACTACGAGGAGAGCGCGCAATTCTAGCCGTTCGAGCGCCGGTGACCAAGCACGCCTTTGCCGTTTCCGTGGATTTTGTGGTTGACGTGGCCATTGTGCGGTTCGCGCTGGGGAAGCGAAGCTTCTCCATTCTGCTCTTCGGCCTGCCCCGTCGAGGGAGGCGGTAGCAGGAAGTCGCGGGGGCGCGAGACGAAGCGCCGGACGATCATTTTCCCCAGTTCGCGCCCCTGCGCGAAGGTGATGCGGCGCGCGCGCAGCGCGACGTAGAGGGTCAGCGCGAAGCTCACTCCGAGGTTCGTGAGTCCGATGAGCGCGATGCCGGCTGCCGACAGCGCCGCGAGTTGCCAGCTCAACGTGAAGTCTATGCCGACGGCAGCGTAGCCGACGTACGCGGACGAGAAGGCGATGTGGCGGATGTCGAGCGGCAGGCCGAACAGGACCCCGAGTGCCGTCACGCCGCCGAGCAGGAAGCCGAAGAAGAAATTCGCCGCCAGCGCGCCGAGGTTGTTCTCGACATAAGCCGCGACGCGCTGCATGCGCGCGGCACTGAACAGCCGACGAGGCCAGCGCAGCTGCAACAGCCGCTGCGGAATGCGTTCGTAGGCCGACAGGTTGTCGTAGTAGCCTGCGATCAGCCCGGACAGGAACAGGCAGAAACCGGCGATTGCCGCGAACAGGACCGCGCCGCTGACCGGATCGACCTGCCTGAGCAGTTCGCGCGCCTTGCCCGGCTCGGTGAACGGATCACCGGTAAGCCAGTGGATCCCGATCGCGATCAGCATCGCCATCGGAATCGCAATGCCGATGTTGCCGAGGATTGCGGCAAGCTGGCTGCGCACGGTGCGCGCGATGAGCTCCACGAGGTTCTCGAGGTTGCTGTTCTTGCCCTGCGATTCGCCGATCGAAGCGGCGATCGCGTTGGCCGTCATCGCAGGCTGTTTGGTCGCGACCGTGCCGCCGAGAATGTGGATCAGGACAAAGCCGATGCCGTAGTTGAGGCAAAACGCCAGGGCCTCGGTCAGGGGAGCGAAACCTTGGCGACCCAGCACGATCTTCAGGCCTGTCATCACTGCGATGATCAGCCCGCCGAGCGCGGCCGAGCCGAGAATGCCGAAATATTCGCGGCGGGTCGAAGTGATGTAGTGCTCGCCGGTCTTGCTTGCGCTTTCGGTCATGCGCGTCGACAGCAGCTCGACGTTCTGCCCCCAGTAGTCGGAGAGCTTGTTCTTGCGGCATTCGGCATGCACCAGCTGCTTGAAGATACCGACGATCTGCGTTGCGACCGCGTCGATGCGTCGCTCGGCATGCAGCCGCTGGAGCAGGAACAACAGGTCGGCGATCCGGCCGAGGTGCTGGCGGAGGCGTTCGAGCTTGAACGTGAGCGCCAGACTCGTGCCGATCTTCGCCGCGCGCTTGCGGATACGCAGCACAACGTCGTCGCACTGGTCGAGCATGACCTGCAGGTGCTTTTCGTCCTCGACCAGCTCGGTGCCGTCCCTCCATGCGCGCCGATAGTGGTCGAGATAGACCAGCAGTTCTTCGTTCTGCGCCAGAAAGGGCGATTCGTGTTCCTCGAGCGTGGGATCGACGCGGATCAGCTCGGGCTCCAGCCCAATCGCCGACACGTGGTACGCCAACACCCGCAGCGCCTCGAGGATTTCGGCGGCGGCGTGCGGGAGTCCGTAACCTTCTTCAGTGCTATCGGGCTGGATCGGAGTCGATCCGAAAACGCTGCGCAGGAACTCGACCCAGTCCGCATCGGGAATCGCGGTGACCCAGGCCTCGTCGTCCTTGCGGTGGAAGACGACGCTCAGCACGTCCTTCATGTAGTCGGTGTCGACGACTTCGGGCAGCAGGCGCCCGGAAATGCGGTGTGCCGTCTCGGAAAAGAAACCGGTCGACGGGAGCAGGCCGGACGAGACGTACAGCGACACCTGCTTGCGCTCGCGAAAGAGGCGGATCAGCGCGTCGCACAGGCCTTCTGCAAGGTCGTGCCGGGAGGCGAGCGTGTGCGTCAGGCCGCGCAACGCCGCGATCGCCGCTTGCGTGTCGGAAGCTTTGGCCGGGCGCAACTCATCGACCAGCGCGACCCACAGTGCGAGATCGTCGTCGTGTTCTTCGCGGAATCGCCCCAACAATGCTTCCATGCTGCCTCGTCGATGGTGTTGTCTGCAAAATGTTGCACCGCATTATGCTCGAATGCGCCGCTATGGTAGCAGGCCGGTAAAATGGCTTTTCATTCCAATGAGTCCTTCACCATGCCGCTGCTTTCTGTCGACAACGCCTGTCTCGCGTATGGGCACGTGGATCTGCTCTCACATGCGGACTTCCAGCTCGACGCGGGCGAGCGTGTGGCCCTGATCGGCCGAAATGGCTCGGGCAAATCCAGCCTGCTGCGGGTGTTGGCCGGGCAGTCGTCTCTCGATGACGGGTCGGTGTGGCGGCAGTCCGGGCTGAAGGTGGCGTACGTCCCGCAGGAGGCCGATTTCCCGCTCGAACGCGACGTGTTCGCGACGGTCGCCGATGGCCTGGGCGATGCTGCGCGCCTTCTGGTCGAGTATCACGCGGCGATGCACGCCGTCGCCGAATCGGCCAGTGAAGAGACGTTGGCGCGGCTCGAGGCGCTGCAGCACGCGGTCGAAGCCGCCGACGCGTGGCGGCTCAACCAGCGGGTCGATGAGATCCTGCTGCGCCTCGGCCTGCCCGGTGACGCACTGGTTTCGAGCCTGTCCGGCGGCGGTGTCAAGCGCGTGTCGCTGGCGCGAGCGCTGGTCGCCGAGCCCGATCTGCTGTTGCTCGACGAGCCGACGAACCACCTCGACCTGGACGGCATCCTGTGGCTCGAAGCGCTGATCCGGGATTTCCGCGGCACGGTCGTCGTGATCACCCACGACCGCGTGTTTCTCGACAACGTTGCCACTCGCATCATCGAGCTCGATCGCGGCAAACTCGCGAGCTATCCCGGGCGTTTCAGCGACTACCAGCGGCGCAAGGCGGAGGAACTCGACGCCGAGGTGAAAGCGAGCGCGCGATTCGACAAGGTGCTCGCGCAGGAAGAAGTGTGGATACGCAAGGGGGTCGAGGCGCGGCGTACGCGCAACGAGGGCCGGGTGCGGCGGCTCGAGGCGCTGCGTCGTGACCGGGCGGCGCGGCGCGAGCGGCTCGGCAACGTGAAGCTCGCCGTCGACAAAGGCGAGCAGAGCGGCCAGATGGTCGCCGAACTGATCGACGTGACCAAGCGCTTCGGCGATCGCGTCGTCGTGCGCGACTTCTCGACGCGCATCCTGCGCGGCGACCGCATCGGCCTGATCGGCCCGAACGGCGCCGGCAAGACGACGCTGCTGAAGCTGATCCTCGGCGAAATCGCCCCGGATGCCGGGACAGTGCGCCGCGGCACGCGCCAGATGGTCGCCTACTTCGACCAGCTGCGCGAGCAACTCGACCCCGAGCTGCCGCTCACCGAGGTCATCAGCCCGGGTTCGGACTTCGTCGAGATCGGCGGCGAGCGCAAGCACGTCATCGGTTACCTCGGCGATTTTCTGTTCGCGCCGCAGCGTGCGCGTTCGCCGGTGAAATCGCTGTCCGGCGGCGAGCGCAACCGGCTGCTGCTCGCCCGGCTGTTCGCGCGACCGGCCAACGTTCTGGTGCTCGACGAACCGACCAACGACCTCGACATCGAGACCCTCGATCTGCTCGAGGAATTGCTGTCCGCCTACGAAGGCACGCTGTTCCTCGTCAGCCACGACCGTGCGTTTCTCGACAACGTCGTGACCCAAGTGATCGCGGCCGAAGGTGACGGGCGCTGGGGCGAATACGCTGGAGGCTACGCCGACTGGCAGCGAGTCAAGCAGGCCGAAGCGGAGCGCGGCGCGGAGCAGGCGCGGCTTGCCGCGACGCAGGCCAAAAGCGCTGCGCCCGCGCCCAAAACGCCCGCGGCGACAGCGTCGCGGGGCGGCAAACTGTCGTTCAACGAGAAAAGGGAGCTCGACGCGTTGCCCGACCGCATTGCGGCGCTGGAGGTGGAGCAGGGGGCGCTGCAATCGCGCCTGGCGGACCCGTCGCTGTACCAGGAAGCGCCGCAGGAAGCCGTGCCGATCAAGGAGCGGCTCGATGCCGTCGAGCGGGAAATCGAAGAGGCGCTGGCGCGCTGGGAGGCTCTGGAGACGCGAGCGGGCGGGTGAAGGGGTGCGAGAGGACCGGCACGTTCTGCGCGGACAGAAATGCGACATCGACGTCGATCGAATCGAGGGCTGTGTCAACGAGGGCATGGGTTGGCGGTGAGTCTTCGATTCGTCGGCTTGCGGGCCCCCTGAACGGGTGTGGCAAGTGCATAGGCCGGACGGACCGTGAAAAAGTCGAGCCGGGGATTTGGCTATAATCGGCCCAAAAAACCGGGGCGTCCGAAAGCGTGACGTCCATATTCATTGCGCATCCCAACCGAGAGGAGTTGCCCCAAGTGACTGCGCCGTTCAAAGCGTTCCTGATCGATCAGGACGAAAGCAGGAAAGTCTTCAGCCGCATGACAACGCTGGCCCGCGAGCAACTCGACGCGGGCGACGTGCTGATCCGGGTCCATTATTCCAGCATCAACTACAAGGACGCGCTCGCCGCGACGGGTGCCGGCAAGATCATCCGGCGTTTTCCATGCGTCGGTGGCATCGACCTGTCCGGCGAAGTCGTGGAAAGTGCGGATGCGCGTTTCCGCCCCGGCGACAAGGTGATCGCAACCAGCTTCGACATCGGCGTGTCGCACCACGGCGGTTATGCCGAATACGCGCGCGTGCCGGCCGAGTGGGTCGTGCCGCTGCCCGACGGGCTGGATCTCTTCGAAGCGATGGCGCTCGGCACGGCCGGCTTCACGGCCGCGCTGGGGATCGTGCGGATGGAAGACAACGGGCTCGCGCCCGAGCGCGGCCCGGTGGTCGTGACGGGTGCGACGGGTGGCGTCGGCGGACTTTCGATCGACATGCTGTCGCGGCTCGGCTATCACGTCGTCGCGCTGACCGGCAAGGAGGCCGAAGACGATTACCTGCGGATGCTCGGCGCCGCCGAGGTGCGACTGCGCAACACGATCGACTTCGACAACGTGCGCCCGCTCGAAGCGACGCAATGGGCCGGCGCGGTCGATAACGTCGGCGGAAAGATCCTGCACTGGATCCTCGCGACGATGAAGCAGGCCGGCACCGTCGCGAGCATCGGCAACGCCGCGAGCTTTCATCTGGAGACGACGGTGTTCCCGTTCATCCTGCGCGGTGTCAGCCTGCTCGGCGTCGATTCCGGCTACATGAGTTTTCCCACGCGCGAGCGCGTCTGGCAGCGTCTTGCGAGCGATCTCAAGCCGCGCCACCTCGCGGCCGTTACACGCACCATCGCGTTCGACGAATTGCCAAGTGCATTCGACGCCTTCATCAGGGGCGAAGTGAAAGGCCGTACCGTCGTGCGGATAGGCGCCTGAGCGCACCCGATTGCCTCTCGATCGCCTTCGGACCGGAGAAAGCGCGAGCTCACGTCGCAGCTGCCGCAGGTCATTGGCACGCTGCTTCCGCTGCTGCAGTTGCTAGAATCACGGCTTCGTTGCGGAATCCCGCTCGATCGTCTGGAAAAATACCAAATGGACGGTAGTGCGGAAAACGACATCGCGACGGAAAGTTGAACAGCATTGCCAATAGAAAAATACAAGGCAGTCACGGGGCGCTCCCGAGGTCCGGGGAGTGGGAGCCGGAGGAGCGCCTGGAAGTCGTTCGCAAATGACGGGAATCTTGAAGGGAGAGGAATGCTCATGACGACGTACAAGGAATTTCATCGCCGTTCCATCGACAGCCGTGACGAGTTCTGGGCGGAAGAAGCCCGGCTCATCGACTGGAACAAGCAGCCCGAGCAGATCTGCGATTTTTCGCAGCCCCCGTTCGTGAAATGGTTCAAGGGAGGCGAGACGAACCTCTGCTACAACGCCGTGGATCGCCACGTCGCCGTGCGCCCCGACGACCGGGCGCTGGTATATATCTCGACCGAGACCGACGAGGAGAAGGTGTACTCGTTTGCGCAGTTGCAGCGCGAGGTCGAGCGCATGGCCGCGATTTACCAGGAGCTCGGCGTCGGCAAGGGCGATCGCGTACTGATCTACATGCCGATGATCGCCGAAGCGGCGTTCGCGATGCTCGCCTGCGCACGCATCGGTGCGATTCACTCGGTCGTGTTCGGCGGCTTTGCCGCGGGTTCGCTCGCGACGCGGATCGACGACGCGAAGCCGGTGCTGATGGTGAGTTCGGACGCCGGCATGCGCAACGGCAAGCCGGTACCATACAAGCACCTCGTCGATGAAGCGTGCAAGATCGCCGAATTCCCGCCGCCGAAAGTCCTGATCGTGGACCGCGGGCTCGACATGGGTTTCTCAAAAGTCGAAGGCCGCGACGTCGATTACGCCGAGCTGCGCGCGAAGCACCTCGACGCGAAGGTGCCCGTGACCTGGCTCGAATCCTCCGAGCCGAGCTACATCCTGTACACGTCCGGCACCACCGGCAATCCGAAGGGCGTGCAGCGCGACACCGGCGGCTACGCCGTCGCGCTCGCGTCGTCGATGAAGCACATCTTTACCGGCTTTGCCGGCGAGACGATGTTCGCGACCTCGGACATCGGCTGGGTCGTCGGCCACAGCTACATCATCTACGGTCCGCTGCTCGCCGGTATGGCGACGATCATGTATGAAGGCACGCCGCTACGCCCGGACGCGGGGATCTGGTGGCAGATCGTCGAGAAATACAAGGTCAACGTGATGTTCTCTGCGCCCACCGCGGTGCGCGTGCTGAAGAAGCAGGACCCGGCTTTCCTCAAGAAATACGACCTGTCGTCGCTGAAGCATCTCTTCCTTGCCGGCGAACCGCTCGACGAGACGACGCACAAGTGGATCATGGACGAGCTCGGCATCCCGGTCATCGACAACTACTGGCAGACCGAAACGGGCTGGCCGATGCTCTCTGCGGTGCGCGGTATCGAGGATACGCCGATCAAGTACGGTTCGCCGAGCTTTCCCGTGTATGGCTACGATCTGCGCATCTTCCGCGAGGACGGCAGTGAATGCGGGGCGAACGAGAAAGGCATCGTCGGCGTCGTCCCGCCGTTGCCGCCGGGCTGCCTGTCGACCGTGTGGGGGCAGGACGACCGCTTCGTCAGCACGTATTTCACGCTGTTCGAGGACCCGGTCGTGTTCTCGTCGTCCGACTGGGGCATCAAGGACGAAGACGGCTACCACACGATTCTCGGGCGCATGGACGACGTCATCAACGTTGCCGGCCACCGTCTCGGCACGCGCGAGATCGAGGAGGCGATCCAGGCGAACGCGGCGATCGCCGAAGTCGCCGTGGTGGGCGTCGCCGATCCGCTCAAGGGGCAAATGCCGATGGCTTTCGCGGTGGTCAAGGACGCCTCTCGCGTCGATACCGCCGAGAAACGCGCCGAACTCGAGAAGGATGTCATGAAGACCGTCGACACCCTGCTCGGTGCGATCGCGCGTCCCGGACGCGTGCATTTCATCTCCGGGCTGCCGAAGACGCGCTCGGGCAAGATGCTGCGCCGCTCGATCCAGGCGCTCGCCGAAGGCCGTGATCCGGGAGACCTGACGACGATCGACGATCCGGGCACGCTGGAGCAGATCCGCAACGCGCTTGCGGGCTGACCGCTGCTCGCTTCACGGTGACAAGAAACCGCGCCCGGCTGGTCCGGGCCGGTAACGTCAAGCGTTGCTGGTTCGACCAAAGGCCGCGTCCGACGAGGGCTTGCGGCCTGAGGATTTTTCGTTGGATCGAAAACTGCTAAAAGCAGGGGCCGCCCGGTGAAAGGCGGGCCTTTGCTGGCTCTGCGCGTCCCGTGTTTATCGGTCTACCCAGTTTTCGACTTGCAGTCCTTCTACGCGGACGAATTCGCGTTCGTTGTTTGTCACGAGGATCCAACCTTCGGCGCGCGCGTGGGCGGCCAGCCACAGGTCGTTGTTGCCGATCGGTTGGCCCTTGTGCTGGAGATTCGCGCGGATCTGGCCGTAGTGCTCGCCGACCGACTCCGTCAGTGGCGCGATCCGGACCGTCGCTTCCAGCCTTTGAATCGCAGCGAGCGCCTTGTCGCGGGCCTGGCTCTTCTCCGCGCCGAAGCGCAGTTCGCCGAGCGTGATGACGGACATCGCGAGTTCGGATGCAGCGTGGCGGGCGAAGCGCTGGCGAACTTCCGGCGGGTTGTGCTTCGCGATGTAGATGCAGATGTTCGTGTCGAGCAAATAGCGGACCGACATTCAGAGCGCCTCCCGCTCCTGTGGCGCGACATCGTTGCGCCCTTCAGACATGAAGTTGACGGGCAGCTCGATTAGCGCATCGAAAATCGCGGCCGCATTGCCGGGCAGTTCGCGCAGCACGATTTCATCGCCGCGGCGGAAGATTTCGACCCGGTCCGTATCGAGCCGAAACTCCTTCGGCAGGCGGACCGCCTGGCTGTTGCCGGAGCGGAAGACGCGGGCGTAAACCATGATGCGCTCCTCGAATAAATACATACAAGAAGTATATACATTGCAGCCATGCTGGGCTACCACGCACGCCCGGTTAAGAGGCGGGCGCGGCCGGCGCGTCGGAAAGTTCCGCCCTCGGGCGTCGTCCGGCTGCAAGTGCCGACTGCCGGTTCGGTCGGCGTCATATTGCGCGGACTGCCGTCCAGATGACGCAGAATTGCGGTTTCTCTTGCAAGATGAAATCTCTATCATGGTTTCGGGCCAGGCAGCGGTGGGGGAGGGATGGTGAGGACGTTTGATTACGACGCAGCGTTCGTGCGGAATCTCGGGTGGGTGACCGCCTTGGAGCAGGCGCAACTCCGACGCAAGCGTATCGCCATCGCCGGCATGGGGGGCGTCGGCGGCGTCCACCTCACCACGCTCGCGCGCCTGGGCATCGGCGCATTCAACATCGCCGACTTTGACTCCTTCGATCTCGCGAACTTCAACCGGCAGGCCGGCGCGACGATGTCCTCGCTCGGGCGGCCGAAGGTCGATGTCCTCGCGGAACTGGCGCTCGACATCAACCCGGAGCTGGACATCCGCCGCTTTCCGAAGGGCGTGTCGGACGCGAATCTCGACAAATTCCTCGACGGCGTCGATCTGTATGTCGACGGTCTCGATTTTTTCTCGTTTGCAGCGCGTCGTGCGACTTTTGCCGCCTGCCATCGCCTCGGCATCCCGGCCGTGACGGCCGCGCCGCTCGGGATGGGGACGGCGGTGCTGACCTTCATCCCGGATGGCATGAGCTTCGAGGAATATTTTTGCCTCGAAGGTTGTGACGAGGAGGAAATGGCGATCCGCTTCCTCCTCGGCCTGTCACCGGGAATGCTGCAGCGCGGCTACCTCGCCGATCCCTCGCGCGTCGATCTTTCCGAGCAACGCGGCCCTTCAACCATCGCCGCATGCCAGCTATGCGCCGGGGTGACCGCGACCGAAGCCTTGAAGCTGCTTCTTGGCCGGGGAAAGGTGCTAGCCGCGCCACGCGGCTATCAGTTCGACGCCTACCGCAACAGTTTCATCAAGACCTGGCGACCGGGCGGCAATCGCAATCCGCTGCAGCGGCTCGGGCTGTGGCTGGCACGGAAGCAACTGCGGCGCATGAAGGGATCGGGGGTGGGCCGTGGCTGAGCGCGAAACGCTGCTGAAGATTCTTGATCTCGCGCGCTGGGCGCCGAGCGGCGACAATACCCAGCCGTGGCGCTTCGAGATCGTGAGTGGCGACCACATCGCGGTAAGAGGTTTCGACACCCGCGATCACGTCCTCTACGACTTTGACGGCCATGCCAGCCACATGGGCCACGGTGCGCTGCTCGAGACGCTCAGAATCGCGGCGTCGGGCTTCGGGCTCGACGCCACCTGGACCCTGCGCGTCGGCTCTCGGGACAACAATCCCATCTACGACGTGCTGCTGCGCGAGTCGCCCGGCTCCGCTCCCGATTCACTGTTCCGCCACATCGAACAGCGCGTCGTGCAGCGCCGGCCGATGTCGATGACGCCGCTTACCGTCGAGCAACGCCAGGTGCTGGCGGCCGCGCCCGGTTCGGCCTACCAGGTGCAGTTCCTCGAATCACTGGGCGACCGGCTCAAGGTTGCCCGGCTGCTGTGGGACAACGCCTATATCCGCCTGACTTGCCCGGAAGCCTATGAGGTGCATCGGAAAATCATCGAGTGGGGCGCGCGCTACAGCAAGGACCGAATTCCGGAAGGGGCGGTGGGGGTCGATCCGGTGACCGCCCGCCTGATGCGATGGGTGATGCAGCGCTGGGGGCGGGTGGAGTTTTTCAACCGCTACCTGCTGGGCACCATTGCGCCCCGTATTCAGCTGGATTTCCTGCCGGCGCTGGGTTGTGCGGGCCACCTCTTGCTGCGGCCGTGCGAGGCTCCCGCTGGGCTTGTCGATTACGTGCGCGCGGGCGTCGCGATGCAGCGTCTGTGGCTGACTGCAAGCGCCGTGGGGCTGCATCTTCAGCCGGAGATGACGCCGGTAATCTTTCGATGGTATGTCCAGGCCGGCAGGAGGTTTTCGGCCGTGCCGGAAATCGGCCGGCGCACGCTCTTGCTCGCCGGTGATTTCGAGGCTCTGGTGGGCGCAAGCGAGCGCAGCGCGTTCGTGTTCTTCTGCCGGGTCGGGCGCTCAGTGGTGCCGGGCTCGCGGTCGCTGCGCAAGGACTTGAGCGAATTGCTCGTCGACTGACGGGGACGGACAAGAAAAGGGGGCAGCAAGCTGCCCCCGCATGATTTAGCTCAGATCGGTTTCAGTTGATCGGCGGATGCAGTTGAATGTTGCCACCGTCGACAAATCCACCAACCGAGTAGATCACGTCGCTGGCCGGATCGCTGGTCTTGTGAATCTCGATCGTATACACGTCCGCGCAGTTCGTGCAGATGAGCGCAGCGTTTTGATCGGTGGCCGGATCCCCCACCAGCGCGCCGATCGGATGCAGCGCCTTGCACGTCTCCTCATTGTCGACCTGCTTGCCGCCGGCGCCGGGTTCGCCAAGGTCCTCGAAATGGACTCTGACGAAGTGCAATGTTCCCCCATTCCCGGGGACCACGGAAGGATCATTCTTCAGTGGTCCGTTGCGCACGTTCTTGAACGCTCCGATACCAGTGAAATCAAGCTGCTTGAACGGGGCGGGCCGCGCGGGGTTGCAGTTGAACGGGTCGCGGCAGGTGACCGTCACTACCTTGGTTTCTGCCGGTGCGCTCGCCGTGCCGAGATGCAACACGAAGTCGCCAGCAGGACCGTTCTGCTGGTGGTGCGTCCATTCGCCGAACGGCTGCGGCTGGGATGCCGTCGGGGCGCCGATCTGGCCGCCGAAGGTATAGCGATTGCCGCCGGTGGTTAGGGCGGTGGCCAGTTTGCCAGGCACGATTTCGCCCTTGCCATCCACGCCGCCGCCGGTCATCCGGCAACCTTCCTCGCCCACTTCAACCGCGGAAAACTCCGAGTTGGCATCCGCCTTGAGCACCAGGTCGGCGGCCAGCACCGTGTAGGGTGCCAGGCCGATCGGGTCGCCATCGGGCACGAATGCGTCAAACGGACTGATGAGGGTAATCAAGGTGTCGAAGGTGGTGTCGGCGAGCGCTACCGTCGATGAAGCGGGGTCGGTCTGAATGTAGCTCGTGTTGTAGCTGTCTACCGTGTTGCGGATCAGATTGCTCCCGCCGACCCCTTGCTGGAACGTCCCGGAAACACCCACCATGGTGCCCTCGAGGAAGGCGACGCCGTCGATGAAATTGCCCGGCAAGACGGAATCCGTGTTGCCGACATTCGAATCGGGGGTGTCGTCGAAATAGAATTTGTAGTCCCCGGTGAGGGCGGTGAACTGGATGATGCCGGGGGCTATCAGCGTGGCCGACTCTTCGGCGGAAAACGCGACGGTGATTTCGAAACACCCGCTGCCGGCATCACAGGTCGCCCCGTTCTTCGACAGGGTGGGAGGCGAGATGTTACCGCCCTGACTGTCGAGCATCGCGTTCAACCGGGCATGGCCGTGGATGTTGATGATTACCGTATCCCCAACCACCGCGCCGGCGACCCAGGCGGAGAACGTGGTGACGGGGACCCCGTTCGCTGTCGCGGGGGTGGGCAAAGCGTCGACGACGGCCAGGTCGCCGGAAGATTGCCAGTCGAATTCGTTGATCCCCGTGATGTTGTAGATGCCGTTGCCGCCGGTGCTGAACTGGACGTTGGTCGAGAACTCTGCATGCGTCGCGGGCGATACGGCGCAAAGCAGGAAGCCCAGCGCCACCGTTAGTGCTTTGATCTGCGTATTCATACGAGACCTCATGCGGAAAATTGACGCAATGCTCATCCGAAGGCTGTCTGCGCCGCAGGCGCAGACAGCCTTCGGTGGGCACTCAGGCTGCACCCTCCTTGGTCGAGCGCCGGCGCAGTCCCGCCAAGCCCAGCAGGCCGCTGCCCAGCAGCATCAGGGTGCCGGGTTCGGGAACCGCGGAGAACTCCGAATTGGCATCGGCTTTAAAGCCAATGTCGGCGGCCACAACGGTATATTGCGGAAAGCCGATCGTATCCCCGGCATCGTGGGCCGCGGCCTCGCCTGTCGAGCGTAGAGACACCAACGTATCGAAAGTCGTGTCGTTGATCGGCTGGTTGGACGTCGGATCGGTCTGGATATAGCTCGAATCGTAGCTGGTGACGGTGTTGGTCAGAAGATTGCTGCCGTTAGTGCCGTCGAATGTTCCCGATACGGCGACGATATCGCCCGACAGGAAGGCGATGCCGTCAGTGAAGCCGGTGCCGCTGTCCACATCGGAGTCCGGGGTGTCGTCATAGAAATACGAATACGTGCCGTTGATGGTGTTGAACTGAAGAATCCCTGCGGCGATGAGCGTCGCCGTCTCGGTGGCCTCAAACGCCACGGTGATCTCGAAGCCCGCGTCTCCGCCGGCGGCGCCGTTGGTATCCAGCGTCGGGGGCGCGACGCTGCCGCCGCCATTATCCGTCATGTCATTCAGGCGGGCCTGGCCTTGGATCTCGAAGGTCACCGTGTCGCCGACGACGGCGGCGCCCGCCCAGGTGGCGAACGAGTCGGTGAGCGCGCCGTTCGCGGTGGAGCCGGTCCCGGTCAGGTTGTCCAGGATCACCAGATCGCCGGACGACTGCCAGTCGAACTCGTTGATGCCGACGACGTCATAGCCGCCGGCCGCCCCGTCGGTGACGCCATCGCCCACACCTGTGGTAGAGAACTGGACCAGCGTGTCGATGGCCTGGGCCTGCGGCGACATGGCCATCGCCGCGAGGACCGCGCCGACCGCCGATGCTGTCTTGAGTTGCGTTTTCATTGTTGCCTCCTTCGTGAAGCTGATGAAGAATGTGCTCGGCTGTCAGCGAAGAGGTGCTGACGCCAACGAAATAACGCAAACTCCGGGCCAGATTTGCAGTCGATTGTATTCAAAAGGAAAAGTATTTCTGTCGTGGGTCTTCCCGGTTGGCAGGGCCCGCGAGTGTAAAGTTTTTCGACAACAGGCGACGCAAACGGGGGATTGCGCGTGCCGCGTGCGCTCGGACTGATCCATGGCGAGCAAGCGGCCGACCGCCGGCCAGGATGTGACGTCGCGACTACGCCACCTGCGAAGGCATGCGATCATGCGGTGTCGAACCGCGGCACGCTCGTGCGATACCGCAGGCGAGAACGCAGGAAATCGAGCTGCGCCCCGTTCAGCGCATGGCACGTTTGGCCAAGCAACGCACTTCTTGGTAATCGTTCGAGGAACCTGGTATGGAGCAGGCGGCTGAAGCGCTCAGGGTCTTTCTCGTCAGGAACGTGTTTACCCCCGTCAGCGGGTTCACGTTTTCGGCCTGGATGTCTTTGCGCGGCGGCACCGGTTCAGGATTGCGCCGCGCTATTGGCCGCGGGCGGTGTTCGTCACGCTCAACAGCATTGCGACATCGGTGCAAGGCGCGCGCGAAACCCGGGAATTCCAAGCGAGAATTCGCGACGTCCGGATCAAGCCCCCGATATTCGTTCTCGGGCATTGGCGCAGCGGGACGACGCATCTTCACAACCTGCTTTCGCTGGATCCGCAATTCGCGTATCCGAACTTCTATCAGGTCACGAATCCCAGGGCAATTGCACCTAAAATGCATAACCGGTACAGGTAAACCGTTTACGATCATGCGCTTAGCGAGCCCCTGTTCACAACGTCATATTTTGTGTAGCTTACTGTCTTTTTGGGACTCCCATGAAGACAGGCCAGTTGATGCCCGTGAGCGAAGTGTTCGTGTCGGTACCCGACCCGCGCAGCAAGCGGCAGGCCAGGCACGATCTGTCCGAGTTGCTGACGGTGGCGGTGTGCGCGGTGCTGTGCGGGGCGAACGATTTCGTGGATGTGGCGCTGTGGGGCAAGTCCAACCTGGCCTGGCTGCGCAAGTTCCTGAAGCTCAAGGCGGGCGTGCCCTCGCATGACACGTTCTGCCGGGTGCTCGCGATGATCGATCCCGCGGCCTTCGAGGCGGCCTTTTTGCGCTGGGTGGGCGTGCTGGTGCCGGCGCTGGCGCCGGACAGCGTGGTGGCCATCGATGGCAAGACCAGTCGGCGCAGTGGCGGCAAGGATACGTCGGGGCCGTTGCACATGGTCAGCGCCTTTGCCGCCGGGATGGGTCTGGTGCTGGGGCAGCGCGCCACCGATCAGAAGAGCAACGAGATAACAGCGATTCCCGAGTTGCTCGCCATGCTGGCGCTCGAAGGCACCATCGTCACGATCGATGCGATGGGCACCCAGGCAGCGATTGCCCGCACCATCCGTAGTCGTGGCGCAGACTACGTGTTGTGCGTCAAAGACAACCCCCCCACGCTGACCGACTCGATTCTGCTCACCCTGGCCGGCGTGGCGGAAAAGATCGCGCCGGCTTCGCATTTCGAAGAACAAACCAAGGGCCACGGCCGTGTGGAGGTGCGCCGCTGCTGGGCCTATGATGCGGTCAGCCAGTTGTACAAGTCCGAGCAGTGGGCCGGGCTGCAATCGTTTGCGCTCGTCGAGCGCGAACGCACCGTCGACGGCAAGACCAGCGTCGAGCGCCATTACTACATCAGTTCCCTGCCCGCAGATGCCGCCAGAATCGCGCAGGCCGTGCGCAGCCATTGGGCGGTCGAAAGTGTGCCGCAGGCACACAGCAAGGAGGTTCAGCATGAACCGACAAACTGTGTCGAAGCTGCACGGAAGATGAGGGTAGGTCCCTCGGAGTCGGCTTTCAGGAGCGGGCTTCAAACCACCCCAAGCTGCTGCGGTCAAGAGCCGTCGGTGGTGAGCGTTGGGGTCAAAGCGTCGGGGACGTACCCCGAGCAGGTAAGGATCAGAGAGACGAACGAAAGTGAACCCTCGATGACGCGTCGTTATCCAAAGAATTGTCGTCAAAACCAGGGGCGTTTCCACTTCCTGGGACAAGCTTGCCGGGCACCTGATTACTGGGCAAGCGGCGGCCGGCGTATAGGGGGCGTGAAGCTGATCCAGGCTTCCGTGCGGAACTGCGGGAACCAGTCGTTGCGATGTCAAGGGAGAAGCACAAGTGGCAGAAACCACGAGGCGAGAGTACCGATGCGCAGCACTGGGACGGATCGACCCGTAGTAGTGGGGAAGGCCGGTAATGCGGCTGGAGCGAAGGGGTCGAGTCAAGCGGTTGCATTCGGCGTCCAACTGGCAACAGGAGGAGACGGATGAGTGCAACAACAAAACCATTTGCCATCGACAAGTGGCAGGTGTACGAAGCGTATCAAGCGGTCAAAGCCAATGCGGGCGCGGCCGGTGTGGATCAGCAGTCGATCGAGGCGTTCGAGCAGGATCTGAAGGGCAATCTCTACAAGATCTGGAATCGGATGTCCTCGGGAAGCTACTTTCCGCCGCCGGTCAAAGCGGTCGCCATTCCGAAGAAGAATGGTGGGGTGCGCATATTGGGCGTTCCGACGGTGGCCGATCGCGTGGCGCAGATGGTGGTCAAGCGGGTGATCGAGCCGGAACTCGAGGCGCGGTTTCTGCCGGACTCCTACGGGTATCGTCCCGGAAGATCGGCGTTGGAGGCCGTGGCGGTAACGCGTCAGCGTTGCTGGCAGTATCCCTGGGTGCTGGAATTCGATATCAAGGGCCTGTTCGACAACATCGACCACGTGCTGCTCCTTCGGGCGCTCAAGAAGCATGTCAAATGTGAGTGGGCCATGCTGTACATCAAGCGCTGGCTGACAGCGCCGCTGCAACATGCGGACGGAACCTTGGAGGAACGTACCAAGGGCACGCCACAGGGTGGTGTCGTCACGGCGATGCGGCAGAAGACACGCAAACTGAACTATCGGAATCGAACAGACCTGAGTCTGGCAGACATTGCCCGCCTGCATAACCCGCTCCTCAGGGGTTGGCTGGAGTATTACGGGAAATTCTGTCGCTCGGCGATGTACCCCGTGCTGCGGCACTTCAACAAAACGTTGGTGGCATGGGCGATGAAGAAGTACAGACGGCTGAAGGGCCACAAGATCCGCGCGGCTCGCTTTCTCGAAGGTCTCGCCGAGAAGCAGTCGTACCTCTTCGTGCACTGGCAACGAGGGATGGTCGGTGCGTTCGCTTGATGGGAGCGGTGTGAATCGAGAGGTTCACGCACCGTTCTGTGAGAGGCTGGGGGTGCGACTCCCCCGGCCTACTCGCCATCGGCTGCACTGGTGTCTGGATGTTCAGTTCGGTGACGACTACGCAAGGGGCCGCATCGGCCACATTGCCCATAACCTGGCGCTGGTGCGCCACATGGTGCTCAATCTCATCCGGCTCGATAAGTCCATCAAGACGAGCATCAAGACCAAGCGGCTGCTGGCAGCAACATCCGATGAGTTTCGGGCCGCACTGCTCGGCTTCCAAGTGCCTGAAGAGGATGAGGATGACGACGAGTAATGATGAGCGCGTAGCTGCGGGAGCCCTGCCTGTCTCCGATACTGGATGTGGTCTTTCCGCGAGCCGGGTTTCCCTGCGACAAATACCTGACGCTCAGGAATGTGCCGGAAGGGGAACTCGCGCGGTGGCGGGAAGGCTTGCTGCTGTTGATGAAGAAATTGACGCTGGCAAACGACCGCCGGACCGTCCTGAAATCGCCGCCCCATACCTGCCGGGTAAAATTGTTACTCGAACTGTTTCCCGAGGCATCCTTCATCCATATCCACCGCAATCCCTATGTCGTTTTCAAGTCATACATGCGCTCGATCAGGATCATGCAGGAGATGATGCAGCTACAGCGGCCGGATAACTCCGGGCTGGAGCGCAGAGTCATCGAGCAATACCGCGTCATGCATGACGTTTTCCTGGAGGAGCGGCCGCTGGTGCCGAAGGAGCGGTTTTTCGAGCTGTCCTATGAGGCGCTGGAGAAGGATCCGGTCTTGCAGATCCGGTCGATCTACCGTCACTTCAACCTGCCCGGATTTGACGCGCTGGAGCCGTCGTTGAATTCCTATCTGGGAACAATCAGGCATTACCAGAAGAGCGAACTCTCCGATCTCTCGCCCGAGTTGAAGAAAAGGATATCGCAGGCATGGGGCAGGTACTTCGAGGAATGGGGCTATCCGGCATAGGCGCAGCCAAGGCAATGATGATCCCGACGCGGCGAGAGCCGGGTTCATTCATCCGGCCCGACGCCCGCCTTCAGGCGCCGGGCGGGCACGCCGCCCCACACCTCCCCAGGGCCGATGCGGGTGCCTTTGGATACTACCGCGCCGGTGGCGACGATCGCGCCGTCGCCGATCGTGACGCCGGCCAGCACGCAGGAATGGGCGCCGATGGTCACATCATTGCCGATCCGGATTGGATAATGCGCAAGCTTGTCGCCCTCGATGACGTGGGGGACGAGCAGGGCGAACTGGCCGACGATGCTGTTGCTGCCGATCTCGACAAAGATCGGGTCGAGGATGATTCCCGAACTGTAGGTGTTTTCCCCCAGGCGTGCCCCAAGCGCAAGGTAGATAAGGCGGAGGATGGGCACCGGCACGGCGCCGCTGCGCATGATCGGATAGAAGAGAATGAGGAAGAACAGCAGATAGACATGGTAGATGAACTCGCTCAGCGAACCGCGCGGGATATCCCCTTCGGGCAACGGCAACAACCACAGGAACAGTCGGTACGCGGTGATGCCATAGGCGACCAGGAAGACGGCCGCGGCTGCGACGACGGCGATGCCGCGGAAATCTCCCAACGGCAGACTCCCTAGAGTTGCCCACGCGGTGCCCGCAGCCAGCGCCAGGACAATCGACAGGATCGTGACGAAGGTCGCGATCTGCGGCAGCGATATTTTTCTCATGAATTCGCCTCGGTGATTTCGGTGATGGTGCGGGCCAGTGTGTCGGCAGGGTGATGGCGCCGAATGATCCGGGCCAACTCCCGGGCCCGGTGCCGGATCGTGGCGTCTTGCAGCAATGTCCTCGCGGCCGCCCGCAACACGGCTGCCGTGGCTTTCTCCGGTCGCAACACATGCCCGGCGCCATAGATGGTCAGGTAGTCCATATTCAGATGCTGATCGAGGTTGAACGGTATTCCGAGCACCGGCACGCCGTGGGCGAGCGCCTGGTGGCTCGTCGGGCTGCCGCCGTTGCAGATGACGAGGCTCGCGCGCGCGCTCATGCGGTCGCCGGGGAGATAGTCGGCGACCATCGCGTTGGCCGGAATCTCGCGCAGCGGGATGCCTGCCGTTGCGACCGCGACGTGGCAGTCGATGCCTGACAGCGCATCCAGAATGCGCGGCAGGAGTGCGCCCGCCCCTGAACTGCCCATCGTCACGTAAACCAGGGGCTTGCCCGGATCCTGTAACGTGAATTCGGGCATCGCGATCGGCGGTGACCATTCGATCGGGCCGATGTAGCGATGGTTGTCCGGCAACCCTGAGGTCGGAACGAGTTCCGGCACATCGGCGTAGAGTGTGACATCGGCATCGGTGTAGACGCGGCGCAGATCGAGCCCGAGGCTCGGCAACCCGTATTCGCGGCGCAGGCGGTTGAGCGGGAGGGTGTGCCACGCGAACGCCGCCGGCCGGGCCATCGTGAACAGCGCGGTGGCGAGCGGCAGCCCGATGATGCGCGTCATCGGCAGGCAGGGCACCGGAAAACGATGCCGCGAGGCGTAGGGGCTCCAGTATGCGTTGGTAAGCGCGACGTAGGGTATGCCGGCGACGCGGGCGCTGACCGACAGCGAAAGCCGGAAGTCGCCGACGACGATGTCCGGCTGCACGGTCTCGATCACGCGGAGGTCCTTGCGCGCATACTGCCGCAGGGTATCCAGCGAATAGAGCCGGCGGCCCCGCGCCAGACGATTCATGAACACGCTGGGCGGGATCGACTGGATCGTCTCCCGCTGCCACGGCCAGTCGGGGAAGAGCTTGGGATAGTTGTCGGCGCAGGCGAAAACAACTTCCCAGATCGTCGGATCAAGGCCGCGGGCAAGCGCATAGGGGCGTGCAATGTGAGCCAGCGTGACGGTCTCGGAGACGAACAGAACCCGCTTGCGTTGCGTCACCGTACTTCCTCCATCGGTTCACAAGTAATGTAATGCCGAGCAACAGCACGGAACGTCGCGCCGCACGGCCAGGGGGTTCGATTCTCCGGGCCGGATTCGAAGAGCGACCTGTCAGGGGACGGGCGGCGCGGACCTGTGCCACGTTTTCGCTGTCCACCGGGTTCAAGAGCCAGGGCTGGAGTGTATCGTTACCCGGTGACGGGTAGATTTTAGCCAGCGAATCGCGGAAAGAATTCAGGATCATGACGACAAAGCATGAAATGCTCGCGGCAGTGACCTCGGCTGAGATCCAGTTTGCGACCGGCGAATGTTCGCTGGGAGCGATTCTCGTCGCAGCGAGCGGGCCGGGGGTGTGCGCGATCTTGATCGGCGACGATCCGGAGCGGCTCGCGCGTGATCTGCAGGATCGCTTTCCGCATGCTGCGCTGATCAGCGGGGATGCCGATTTCGAGCGGACTGTCGCGACCGTAGTGAGGTTCGTCGAATCTCCCGCGCTCAGGCTGGATCTGCCCTTCGACATTCGCGGCACAGCGTTCCAGCAGCGTGTGTGGCAGGTGCTGCGGGAGATTCCGCCCGGGCAGACAGCGAGCTACGCCGAGATCGCGCGGCGAATCGGCGCGCCGAAAGCGGCCCGGGCAGTGGCCGGGGCATGCGCCGCGAACCTCCTCGCGGTCGCGATCCCATGTCATCGCGCAGTGCGCAACGACGGCCAACTGTCGGGTTACCGCTGGGGGATCGAACGCAAGCGTGCGCTGCTCGATCGCGAGGCCGGGCGATGACGGCGACCGTGTCCTGCGAGGTCGGGCTGCCGGCCGATTTCCGCACCGACGATGTGCTCGCTTTCCATCGCCGCGACCCGCTCGCAGTTGCGGAACGAGTCGAGGGGCAAACGCTGCAGAAAGGCGTCGTGTGGGAAGGCCGCCCGGCATGCCTCACGATCCGCTTCGACAGCGCGCAGGCGAGCGCCGAACTCGCGATCGACGGGGCGCCGGGCGCCGCTGCACCTGCGGCGCTCGCACAGTTGCTGCCGCGCATGCTGGGCCTGACCCAGCAGGTCGAGGTGTTCGAACGGACCTATCGCGACCATCCGCAACTGGGCCCGCTCATCGCCCGCCATCCCGGGCTGCGAGTGCCGCTGTCGGCGAGTCCGTTTGAAGCGCTCAGTTGGGCGATCACCGGGCAGCAGATCAGCGTGCGGGCGGCGATCTCGCTACGACGCCGGCTGATCGAAGTCGCCGGGCTGCGCCATTCGGTCGGCCTCGCCTGCTATCCCGATGCAGAACGGGTGGCCGGGTTGAACGAGGCGGATCTGCGATCAGCTGGTTTCTCGCAGGCGAAAGCGCAGACGCTGATCAGGCTCGGCCGTCTCGTCGCCGAAGACGAGCTGCCGCTCAATACGTGGATCGCGACGCTGCCGGTCGACGAGATCCGCGAGCGCCTGATGCGAGTGCGCGGCATCGGGCCATGGACGATCGATTACGCGCTGCTGAGAGGTTTCGGCTGGCTGGATGGATCACTGCACGGCGACGTCGTGGTGCGCCGCAGCCTGCAGGCAGTGCTCGACTGCCCGGACAGCGTCACCGAAGGACAGGCGAAGCGCTGGCTTGCAGAATTCTCGCCGTGGCGCGCGTTGATTGCGGCCCACCTTTGGGCGGTCGGGCTGGGGAAACTTCCTTAGCATCGGTCGCCGTGCTTGCCGGAAGCAGAAGCTGCATCTCCGGCCGGCGACAAAGAAATAGCCCCGCGTTATGGCCGGTCTGCAATTACGCTTGTCTTTCCGAAATACTGCCTCCGAAAGACTTTGACCGACCACGCGGGGCACACCCCTATTCTAGTTCGGAATCGTCAACGTGCAAGGTTCGGGTATCGGTTGCCGCGATTGCGGCCGAGGCGAAATCCGCAGTCCCCGGGAACGCGTTTCCTGGGGAAGTCACACCGCCGCTGCACAAGGCGGCAAGGATCGGCTACCCGGCGTTGCCGGCGACCCAGTGCCCCGACTTGCCGCCGAGTTTTTCGACGAGCTGGATGCAGTCCATGCGCATGCCGCGGTCGACCGCCTTGCACATGTCGTAGATCGTCAGCAGCGCGACGCTGACCGCGGTGAGCGCTTCCATCTCGACACCGGTGCGTCCGACGGTCTCCGCGGTCACGCTGCAGGCGATCGAGCTGGCCGGCTCGTCGAGTATGAACTCGACTGCGACGCGCGTCAGCGGAATCGGGTGGCACAGCGGAATCAGCTCGCTTGCACGCTTCGAGGCCTGGATTGCGGCGATACGGGCGATGCCGAGCACGTCGCCCTTCTTCGCGGTGCCGGACTGGATCATCGCAAAAGTGGCCGGCTGCATCGTGATCCGGCCTTGTGCGACCGCGACGCGACGGGTTTCGCGCTTGTCACCGACATCCACCATGTGGGCCTGTCCGTCGGCGTCGAAATGGGTGAGGATCGGGGTGACGATCGGAGGCGTGCCGGGTTGGGTCATGAGCTCTGTGCGCGTCGCGGCCATAGCGCGATACATTCCGCGCGGAACGGTTGGAAGTGGATGGGTATCATAGCACCCGATGATCAAACGACTTTTTATCCTGCTGCTGTGCGTCGCGATGATGCCGCGCCTGAACGCGGCCGATCTGCCGGATCTCGGCGACGTCGCGGCGTCCGAGCTTTCTCCGCTCGCCGAGCGCAGGATCGGCGAATCGATCATTCGCGAGATCCGTTTCCGCGATGCCGCCTATCTCGACGACGCCGAAATCGAGGACTACGTCGATCGCCTCGGCCAGCGCCTCGTGACGGCGAGCGCGGCGCCGTACCAGGAGTTCGCCTTCTTCGTCATCCGCGATGCAACGCTCAATGCCTTCGCACTGCCCGGCGGCTTCATCGGCGTGCATAGCGGGCTGATCCTGGCGGCCGAATCGGAATCCGAGCTGGCTTCGGTGCTGGGGCATGAAATTGCCCACGTGACGCAGCGCCACATTGCCCAGTTGGTCGGCAAGCAGAGCCAGTCGAGCATGGTGATGCTCGCGTCGCTGCTCGTCGCGGTGCTCGCGGCGCGCAGCAATTCGCAGATCAGCGAGGCGGCGATCGCCGCCGGGCAGGCGGGGGCGATCCAGTCGCAGCTCGGCTACACGCGCGACTTCGAACGCGAGGCCGACCGCCTGGGCCTGCAGACGCTCGAAGGGGCGGGCTACGACGTGCGCGGCATGCCGAGTTTCTTCGAGCGTCTGCAACGCGCGAGCCGTTTCTATGAGAACAATGCGCCGAGCTACCTGCGCACCCACCCGCTGACCGGCGAGCGGATTTCGGACATGGGCAACCGCGTCGCGCAGATGCGCTATCGGCAGGTGCCGGATTCGCAGGATTTCGGGTTCGTGCGGGCGAAGCTGCGCGTCACCGCGGCCGCGCCGCTCGACGCAGTGCGGGAATTCCAGTCGCTGGCGGCGAAACCCGGGGCCGACGCCGCGGCGCGCTACGGTCTGGCGCGCGCGCTGCTCGCGGCCGGGCGGATCGATGAGGCGACCAAGGCGCTCGACGTGGTGCGGCGCGACGCTCCCGCATCGCCGTTCATCGAATCGCTCGCGGCCGAGTTGCGGCTTGCGGCGCGTGACCCCGCCGCCGCGGTGAAGATCCTCGAGGCGGCGCAGGCGCGATTCCCCGACAGCCGCGCGCTGCGCTACGCGCTGATCGATGCCTTGCTGCAGGCCGGCCGCGCCGACGAGGCGGCCGCGATGGCGCGTGCGGACGCGCTGCGTCGCACTGATGATGACCGCATGTGGACGCTCGTCGCACGCTCGGAGGCGGCGCTTGGTCGTCGCACCGCGCAGCATCGCGCCCAGGCCGAAGTGTACGTGCTGCAGGGAAGTCTGCCTGCGGCGATCGAGCAACTCGACCTCGCACGGCGGGCCGGGGACGGCGACTTCTACGAGCTTTCCGCCGTCGATGCGCGGATGCGCGAGCTGAAAGCCGAGGAACACCAACGCCGCCTCGACAGGCGCGAGGGGAACTGAGCGCCTCCAGGAAACGGCTTTGCAGTTTCCGCCCCCCGAGGGGAACAAGAAAACTTGGGGCGGTGCGGCGTTTTCTCATGAGGCGCGCAGGTCGCCTTTCGCGAAGGGGGGCGAGCCTTTAGAATCCGGCGCTTGATCGATCGAGAATGCGACGAGGAAGGGACTGATGGATTTCGACAAGGAAGTCGATGCACGCGGGCTGACCTGCCCGCTGCCAATCCTGCGTACGAAGAAGATGCTCGCGGAAATGACCCCGGGCCAGGTGGTGCGCGTGCTCGCGACGGACCCCGGATCGGTGAAGGATTTCCAGGCGTTCGCGAAGCAGACCGGCAATGATCTGCTGCAGCAGGGCGAGACGGCCGATCGGGCTTTCGAATTCTTCCTGCGGCGCAAGTAGGATTCCGCGGCCCCTTTTTCTATCGCCGCCTCTCGGGGCCATGAAAAAGGGGCTGTTCAGTGACGGCAGGCGGCCCCTGGTGTGGGACTGTTGCCCGCTCAGCGTGCGCCGAGTTTTTCCAGTTGCGGACGCAGTTTTTCGAGCGTCGCAACGAAACTGGCGAGCCGCTCGCGTTCCTGCTGCACGACTGTGGCGGGGGCGCGTGCGACGAAGCTCTCGTTGGCGAGCTTGCTCTCGGCTTTCGTCATCTCGCCTTCGAGCCGCGCGATCTCTTTCGCGATGCGCTCGCGCTCGGCAGCGATGTCGATTTCGACGCGCAACATCAGCTTGAAGCGGCCGGCGACGGCGACCGGAGCGAGTTCGTCGGTGCCGATCTCGTCGACGACGGCGACCTCCGACAGTCGCGCAAGGCCGGCAAGATATGGCGCGTAGCTCGTGAGTATCGTTGCCTCGCCTGCGGCGACGAGCGGCATGCGCTGGGCTGGCGAGATATTCATCTCGCTGCGCAGGTTGCGGCAGGTGCCTACGATCGCCTTCAGCTCGGCGATCTTCGCTTCGCTTGCTTCGTCGAGCCGCGACAGGTCCGCCTCGGGGTAGCGGGCCAGCATGATGCTGTCGGTGTCCTTGCGCCCGGCGAGCGGTGCGACCGTCTGCCACAGCTCCTCGGTGATGAACGGGATCAGCGGATGCGCGAGGCGCAGCACGGTCTCGAGCACGCGGAGCAAAGTGCGGCGCGTCGCACGCTGCTGCGCTTCAGTGCCGCTCTGGATCTGCACTTTCGCGAGTTCGACATACCAGTCGCAGTATTCGTCCCAGACGAATTCATACACCGCTTTCGAAACGAGGTCGAAGCGGTAGTCCCTGAAGTGCTGTGCGACTTCGGCTTCGGTGCGCTGCAGCTTCGACACGATCCAGCGGTCGGCGAACGAGAAATCGAGGTTCGCGGTGTTGCACGCGGCGCTGCCGGCCGCGGCACTGATGCCGCAGTCCTGGCCTTCGCAGTTCATCAGCACGAAGCGCGTTGCGTTCCACAGCTTGTTGCAGAAGTTGCGGTAGCCTTCGCAGCGCGACAGATCGAACTTGATGTCGCGCCCCGGAGTCGCGAGCGACGCGAACGTGAAGCGCAGCGCGTCGGTGCCGAACGCGGGGATGCCTTCCGGGAATTCCTTGCGCGTTTTCTTCTCGATGCTCTGTGCCTGCTTCGGGTTCATCAGGCCGAAGGTGCGCTTCTTCGCGAGCTCGTCGGCGGAGATGCCGTCGATGAGGTCGATCGGGTCGAGCACGTTGCCTTTCGACTTCGACATCTTCTGGCCTTCCGCGTCGCGGATCAGGCCGTGCACATAGACGTCGCGAAACGGGATCTTGCCGGTGATGTGCTTCGTCATCATCACCATCCGGGCGACCCAGAAGAAGATGATGTCGAATCCGGTCACGAGCACCGACGACGGCAGGTAGAGGTCGAGCGCGTCGTTCGACTTCTCTGGCCACTCCGCGGTCCAGTCGAGCGTCGAAAACGGCCATAGTGCGGACGAATACCAGGTGTCGAGCACATCGTCGTCACGGCGCAAGCGGCCGGTGAAGCCGTCCTTCGCGGCGAGCGATTTTGCCTCGGCTTCGTCGTGCGCGACCCACACGCGGCTGTCGCCTTCGACGTCCGCGTACCACGCCGGAATCTGGTGGCCCCACCACAGTTGGCGCGAGATGCACCAGTCCTGAATGTTGTTGAGCCACTGGTTGTAGGTGTTGATCCAGTTCTCCGGATAGAAGCGGATCTCGCCCGACGCGACGCATTCGAGCGCCTTCGCGGTGATGCTCCTGCCGTCCGCGCCAGGTTTCGTCATTGCGACGAACCACTGGTCGGTCAGCATCGGCTCGATGACCGCGCTCGTGCGGTCGCCGCGCGGCACCATCAGCTTGTGCGGCTTGATGCCGGCGAGGAGCCCTTGCGCCTCGAGATCCTGCACGATGACTTCGCGCGCGACGAAGCGGTCCATGCCGCGATACTTTTCGGGAGCGTCGTCGCTGACGTGCGCGTCGAGCCGCAGGATGCTGATCATCGGAAGATTGTGGCGCAGGCCCACGGCGTAGTCGTTGAAGTCGTGCGCCGGCGTGACCTTGACGCAGCCGGTGCCGAACTCGCGGTCGACGTAGTCGTCGCCGATGATCGGAATGTCACGCTCGCACAGCGGCAGGCGCACGGTCTTGCCGATCAGGTGCGCGTAGCGCTCGTCTTCCGGATGCACCATCACCGCGACGTCGCCGAGCATCGTCTCCGGCCGGGTCGTCGCGACGGTCAGGCCTTTCAAGTCACCGACCGGCCCGTCGCTGAACGGATAGGTGATGTGCCACAGGAAGCCGTCTTCCTCTTCCGACACCACTTCGAGGTCGGACACGGCCGTGCCGAGTTTCGGGTCCCAGTTGACGAGGCGCTTGCCGCGGTAGATCAGGCCCTCGTTGTAGAGGCGCACGAAAGTCTCGGTGACGGTCTTCGACAGGCCTTCGTCCATCGTGAAGCGCTCGCGCTTCCAGTCTGGCGACGTGCCGAGGCGGCGCATTTGCCGTGTGATCGTGCCGCCCGAGTATTCCTTCCACTCCCACACTTTCTCGACGAACTTCTCGCGGCCGAGGTCGTGGCGTGAGACGCCTTTCGCGTCGAGCTGGCGTTCGACGACGATCTGCGTCGCGATGCCGGCGTGGTCGGTGCCGGGTTGCCACAGCGTGTTGAAGCCCCGCATGCGGTGGTAGCGCGTGAGCGCGTCCATGATCGTCTGGTTGAAGCCGTGGCCCATGTGCAACGTGCCGGTGACGTTCGGCGGCGGCAGCAGGATGCAGAACGCGTTCGGGTTCGACTTGTCGAGGCCGGCGTCGAAATGACCGCGCGATTCCCATTCCGGGTACCAGCGGGCTTCGATCGCCGCGGGCTCAAAACTCTTGGCCAATTCCATGGTGTGCTCTGGGGCTTGAAGGCAAAAGGCGGATTATAGCGGATCGAGGCCGGGCTCCCGGAACGTGACAAGTCGATTGGGCAACCTGCATCGGAACGCCGGTGTCGCGCCACGCCCGTCGCTCACCGATTAGCCGGCGTTCGCCACTCTTACTTACATTTTTCAAGCGGATCAGCGGGTTGCAGGGTCGGGACAGCTCATGTTTAATGTCTCGCCTTGTTTTGAGGGCAGAGTTGTGAACAACGCCCGGGTGCGGCACCAAAGGGGAGCGCAGTGCCTGCACCATCCGACTCCTTGAATCGAATAACATCAGGACAGCACGCATGTCGCAAGCCAATGCCTACGAGCAGTACATGCTCGAACTCATCAACAGTGAACGCGCCAGGGTAGGCGTCCAGCCGCTCGCCTTCGATGGCGATCTGAACGAATCGGCCGAGAAGCACAGTTCATGGATGATCGCGACCGATACTTTCTCGCATACCGGCGCAGGCGGATCGAGTCCAGGTGAGCGCATGAAGGCGGCGGGCTACGTGTTCAGCGGCTCGTGGGCGTGGGCCGAGAACATTGCCTGGATGAGCACGCGCGCTCCTGCGGGGCTGCAGGACGAGGTGCTGCAACTTCACACCAACCTGCTGAATTCCTCTGGCCACCGCGCCAACCTGCTGAACGACACCTACCGCGAGATCGGCGTCGGTCTCGAGGTCGGCCAATACGGCAGCTACGAGGGCGCGTTCGTCACGCAGAACTTCGCCCGTACCGCGTCCAGCCCTTTCCTGACCGGTGTCGCCTTCGACGATCTGGACGGCGACCGGCGTTACGACATCGGCGAAGGTCTGGGCAACATCACCATCAGCGCCAGGAACAGCACCACCGGAGCGGTGACGACCACGACGACGACGGCAGCAGGGGGTTACGACATCGGGCTGGCCGCCGGCACCTACAGCGTGACGTTTTCCGGGAGCGGATTCGCTACGACGACCCAGCAAGCGACGATCGGCACCCGGAACGTGAAACTCGACCTGGTGGACCCGGTCGCCAGTGGCGGCACCACGGCATCCGAACCCGCGCCGACGCTTCAGCCTGCCACGATCACCGGCACGTCGGGGGCGAACACGCTGAAGGGGACGACCGGCAGCGACGTGATCCTCGGCCTCGGCGGCGCCGACAAACTGTACGGCCGAGCGGGCGCCGACCAGCTGGACGGCGGTACCGGCAACGACCGCCTGTGGGGTGGAGCGGGCGCAGACGTGCTGAGCGGCGGAACCGGAGCGGACATCTTCGTGTTCGACGCGCCCTTTGTCGGCGCCGTCGACCGCATCACCGACTTCTCGCCGAAGGACGATGTGATCTACCTGCAGAACAGCATCTTCACCGGCCTGCGTGCTGCAGGTGCCATGAGCAATGCTGCTTTCCATGCCGGTACGAAAGCGCACGATGCGACGGACCGGGTGATCTACGACGGCGAAACGGGCGCCCTCTATTACGACGCCGACGGTACCGGCGCGATGGCTGCCCAGCAGTTCGCCCAGCTGACCCCCGGACTCGCAGTCACCCACGCAGACTTCTACGTCATCTGATCGTGCCGGGGCGAGCATCGCCGCTTCGCCCCGGATCGCCGCCCATCCTCCGCGCGCAAACACCTCGGCGGGAGCGGCTTTGCACTTCCCTCGCACGCGACCGGTACGATTCGGGCCGACGTCGTGGATCCCACCCCGGACCGTTCTTCGATGATTAAGTCGCTCGCGACGTTGTTGCGCTCCCCCGCGCTCGCAGGCATCGACCGTCGCTCGCTGGTGACCGTGGCTGTCGCCAGCATCGCCATCAACCTGCTCATCTTCGCGCTGCCGCTCTATTCGCTCCAGGTGTATGACCGGGTGTTGACGTCGCGCAGCCTCGATACCCTGTGGCTGCTGACGCTGATCGTCGCCGTCGCCCTGTCGCTGTCGGCGCTGATCGATACCCTTCGCGCCCGCATGCTGCTGCGGGTGGGGAATGCCTACGCGCTGGCGCTGGGGCCGCGCCTGATGGATGCCTCGATCGCCCATTCGGCGCGCCTGGCCGAACCCTCGGCGCAGGCGCTGCGCGATCTGCAGACGGTGCGCTCGTTCGTTACCGGAGCGCAGGGCCTGGTGAGCCTGATCGACGCACCTCTGGTCCCGGTCTTCCTGGTCGGCGTGTATGCGATGCACGCGGGGCTGGGCAACGTGATGCTGGCGGGCATGGTGACCTTGGTGGCGCTCGCGCTGGCCACCGACGGCCTGACCGGCAAGCTGTTGCGCGCGGCCGGCGAGGCCGGTATCGATGCTCAGCGCCGCGTCGAAGGCGTGATGCAGAATGCCGAAGTCGTCGAGGCGATGGGGATGCGCACCGCGATGCGGGTCTCCTGGCAGGTCGCCCAGACCGAGTCGATGAGCCTGGCGAGCGCGGCAGCCGAGCGGGCCGCGCACCTGTCCGGGCTGGTGAAGGGAGTACGCCTGCTGCTCAACCTGCTGCTTGCCGCTGCAGGTGCGTGGTACGTGATCCACGACGAAATCACTATCGGCGTCATGGTCGCGGCCGGCATCCTGGCGGCGCGCGGCCTCGCACCGCTGGAGGCGATGATCGGGGTCTGGAAAGGCCTCGTGTCGACGCGGGCCGCGATCGACCGCATCAATACCGCACTGGAGCACTTTCCCCGCACTGAATCGGCAATGTCGCTGCCCGTGCCGCGCGGCGAGCTCAGTGTCGAACGCCTGGTCTATGCGCCGCCTGGGGCCGGTCAGCCGACGATCAAGGGAATCAGTTTCACCCTCGAACCGGGCTGCTGGCTGGGGCTCATCGGCCCTTCGGCTGCGGGCAAGTCCACGCTGGCCAAGCTGATCTGCGGCATCTGGCAGCCCGTGTCCGGTTCGGTACGCCTCGATGGTGCCGACGTGTTCGCCTGGAACCGGGCGGAGTTCGGCCGGCACTGCGGTTACCTGCCGCAGGACGTCGAGCTCTTCGCCGGGTCGATCCGCGACAACATCGCGCGCTTCGGCCAGGCAGATGATGCCGAGGTGGTCGCAGCAGCGCAGATGGCCGGCTGCCATCACATGATTCTTCGCCTCGCCGATGGCTACGACACCCGGATCGGCGCCGGTGGGACGACGCTGTCGGGCGGACAGCGCCAGCGCATCGGGCTGGCGCGAGCGCTTTTCCGGCAGCCGCGGCTGATCGTCCTCGACGAGCCCAACGCGAGCCTGGACCACGAAGGCGAAACCGCCTTGCTGCAGGCCGTCGGCCGGGCCCGCGAGGGCGGCGCGACGATCGTCATGATCAGCCATCGTCCCTCGGTGCTCGCCCGTGTCGACATGCTGGCGGTGCTGGCGGACGGGCAGGTGCAGCACTTCGGGCCACGCGAGGAGGTGCTCGCGCGCCTGCAGCGGCCGGCCGCAGCGCGGGCGGTCCCGGGAGTCAGACGTGTCGGCGTTTGATGGCGCGAACCGGGAAAGGGCCGTCGTTCCGACCGATACCCGCTTCGATACGCGCGCTTTCTACGCGGTCGCGGGGTGCTTCTTCGGGTTTCTGCTGCTATGGGGCTTTTTCGCCGAACTCGATTCTGGCGCCATTGCCGAGGGGGAGGTGATTCCGGCGGGGCGGGTGAAGACCGTTCAGCATCTGGAAGGCGGCATCATCCAGGCGATCCTGGTGCGCGAAGGGGAGTCCGTCAGAGCGGGAACAGAACTGGTGCGGCTCGAGGATACCGAGGCACGCGCGCAGCTCGGTATCGCCGAAACCGATCGTGCTGCGCAGGAGGCGCTGGTGCAGCGACTGGAGGCCGAGCGTGACGGTCGTCCCTACCGGCCTGCGCCCGAGGTGGCGGCTGCGCCGAGCGTGATGGCGCAGGTGCGCCTGTTCGAATCGCGCCAGGACGCGCTGAGAAAGGAAGAGGCCGGTCTGAATGTGCGCGTCGACGGCATCCGCCGCGAGCTGCAGAGCTGGGAAGGCAAGGGAGCAGCCCTGGACGAGCTGCAGGCGAATGCCGAAGAGGAGAGCCGGCTGAACCAGCGGCTGTTCGAGAAGAACTTCATCTCGCGCCCGCGCCTGCTGCAGCTGCAGGGTCAGCAGGCCGAAAGTGCCGTCCGGCTCTCGGAAAACTCGGCTGAGATCGCGCGATCGCGCCAGCGGCTGGCCGATACCGAGGTGGCGATCGCGAAGCTGAAGAATGACTGGATGAGCACGCTGCTGGAAGAACTGCGCCGTGCCCAGGAGGCCGCGGCGGCTGCGCGTGAGCGAGTGACGGTGGCGCGCGACCGGCTGGCGCGCAAGCGCCTCGTGGCACCACAGGACGGTATCGTCAATGATCTGCGCTACACCACGGTCGGCGGCGTCGTGCCGCCGGGAGGCGCGGTGCTGGATGTCGTGCCGGTCGCTGAACGCCTGGTCGTGGAGGCACGCGTCCTGCCCGACGACATCGATGTGGTGCGGGCGGGGCTGGAGGCGCGGGTGCGACTGACCGCCTACAAGGCGCGCTCGCATCTCAGCCTCATTGGCAAGGTGACGCATGTATCGGGCAGCACCTTCCGCGACGAGCACGCCCAGGGCCGCCCCTTCTACAAGGCCCGGGTCGAGATCGATGCGAAGGAACTGGACAAGGTGGAGCGCGGCCTGCTGATCCCGGGCATGCTCGCACAGGTCGAAATCGTGGCCGGCAAGCGCAGCGCCATGCGCTACCTCTTCGACCCGATCATCGACAGCATGAACCGCGCCTTCAAGGAGAGCTGAGTCTTGCACCTCACGCGCCAAGGCTCGGAGCTGGAGAAATTCCGGCCCCGCTCGGGGTGTCCGCGAGCGCCCAGACACCGTCTCTATTTGTCGCGCGAGAGCGTGCGAGATCCGGAGTCGCTGCCCGGACCGCCTTTCAGGCTCCCCGAGATGCGCTCTGACAAGGCAGGGAGCAGGGTCGCGCGCAGGTGGGCGAGCGTTTCGACCCGCAGGCGATCGGCGAGCTTGTCGAGTTCGCGCGACAGCAGTTGCGGCAGTTCGGTGGCGAACCAGTTTTCAATTTCACGCGAAATTGCGGAGTCGAGGCTGACGAGCTGTTCGGCGAGCTCGCTCGCCGCGATCGGGACGGACTCCTCCAGCGTGGCCGCTGCGGGCCGCGGTTCGGCCAACTCCAGCCTTTCCAGTTCAGACGGGTCGACAATGTCGGTCAAAACCGGCAGTTCGTCGTCGTCGAGCGCGACGAATTCATCGGGTTCCGGAAGATCCGCGCCCTTGTGCCGGTGCAGCAGCGCATTGGCCTTGTCGAGGAGTTCGTCGGCAGCTTTCAGGTCGTCGTCCGGGTCGATGCGCGGCGGCGCGCCCCAACTGCTCATAACGCCTCCCGCCGTACCGCATCGAACGCCTGCAGCGGTAGTTCGCGCTGCTTGTAGTGTGCCCAGCGTGCCCGCGCCGGGATCTTCATGGCTTCGCTCTGGCCGACGATCTCGACGAGCATGCGAAAGCGCTCGAAATCGGGCGGGATATCGTCGGCGAGATTGAACAGCAGCTCGGCATGCGGCCACCTGGTCGTCCGTGCAGCGTCGCCGATGACGACCGGAGTCCGGGCTGCCAGGGGCGCGTCCGCCATCACGTGGGGGACGAACAGCAGCGGCTCAAAGCTCCACAGCAGCTGGTCGAGCTCGCGCGCCGCGGCCGGGCCTGGCACCCGCACCGCGACCCGCCGCCCGCTCGCGTAGGCGCGGGCAGCCAGTTCGCACGCCAGCGCGAGAGGGTTCTCGGCGTTGTGGTAAAACTGCACCCGCGCCATGACCGTCGACGCCGCGTTCAGCCGGGCGCGCCCTGACTGCGGGCGATCAGGAACTCGGCGAGCAGCGGCACGGGCCGTCCCGTTGCGCCCTTGGCGTCGCCAGACACCCACGCAGTCCCCGCGATATCAAGGTGCGCCCATTTGTACGCCTTCGTGAAGCGCGCGAGAAAGCAGGCTGCCGTGATCGTGCCGGCGAAACGCCCGCCGATGTTGCCCATGTCGGCGAAATTGCTCTTCAGCAACTCCTGGTATTCGTCCCACAGCGGCAGCTGCCACGCGCGGTCGCCGGACACGGTGCCGCAGTCGAGCAATTCGCGCGCGAGCGCGTCGTCGTTCGCCAGCAGTCCGCTCGGGATCTTGCCCAGCGCGACGACGCAGGCGCCGGTGAGCGTCGCGATGTCCACGACGCAGGCGGGCTTGAAGCGTTCGGCGTAAGTGAGCGCGTCGCACAGGATCAGCCGGCCTTCGGCGTCGGTGTTGAGAATCTCGATCGTCTGTCCGCTCATCGACGTGACGACGTCGCCCGGTTTCGTCGCGCCGCCGCCCGGCATGTTCTCGGTCGTCGGGATCAGACCGACGACGTTGATCGGCAACGCCATCCGCGCGATCGCCTTGAACGTACCCAGCACGCTCGCCGCGCCACACATGTCGAACTTCATCTCGTCCATTTCGGCGCCGGGCTTCAGCGAAATGCCGCCGCTGTCGAAAGTGATGCCTTTGCCGACCAGCACGACCGGCTTGTCCTTCGACTTGCCGCCTTTGTAGTGCATGACGATGAACCTGGGCGGCTGGTGCGAGCCGCGCGCGACGGACAGCAGCGAGCCCATGCCGAGCTTTTCCATGTCGTCGCGGTCGAGCACTTCGACCTTGAGCTTGTACTGCTTGCCGAGCGCAACCGCCGTGTCGGCCAGATAGCTCGGCGTGCAGAAATTGCCGGGGAGGTTGCCCAGATCCTTCGCCAGCGCCATGCCTTCCGCAATCGCCTGGCCGCGCTGGATCGCTGCCTCCATGCTCGCCGTGATCTCGCGCGTGAGCAGTACGACCTTGCCCGCGCCGCGCCGCTTCGAGTCCTTGCCCTTGTCCTTGCTCTTCGTCGCATCGAAGCGGTACGCGCCATCGGCGATCGCGCGGACGAGCTGCTGCAGCACCCAGTCGATGTCGCGCCCGGGTACCGGAGTGTCGGTGAGGCATACCGCGACGTCGCTCGCCGCACCCGAAGCGAGAGCCTTGCCGATGGCGACGAGCGCGTCGCGCCACGCCTTGTCGCCGAACTCGTCCCGCTTGCCGAGGCTCACGGCCAGCACGCGTTCGCAGGCGCTGCCCGGCAGGTCGTGGATCGCGAGCAGCGAACCGGCCTTGTCCTCGAGATCGCCACGGCCGAGAATCGCCGCGAATTTTCCCTTCGAGGCCTTGTCGAGAGCGGCTGCTGCGTCGCCGAGCTGTCCGTCGGCAAAGACGCCGACAACCACGCTGCCGGTCTTGAGTTTTTCCGGCGTCCCGGTCTTTATGGTAAATTCCACGCACAGCTCCTTTGATAGACGCGACGTTCCGATTGCCGCCGATTATGGCCCGTCCCCGGCGAATGCGTCAAAAGTCACTTTCCCCAACGCATATCGAATCCTTCGCGCGATGATTTTCAGCCGCGCTCTTCAGCGTGAGTTCTTCCAGTCGGCCGCCGGCGTGTTCGTGGCGCTGTTCGCCATTCTGATCACCGTGGTGCTGATTCGCCTGCTTGGCCAGGCTGCCGGCGGGCGCCTGCCGTCCGATGCGGTGCTCGCGCTGATCGGCTTCGGTTCGCTGAGCCGCTTGCCGATCGTGCTGTCGCTGACGGTTTTCATCGCGGTGCTGCTGTCACTGTCGCGCTCGTACCGCGATTCCGAGATGGTCGTCTGGTTCGCCTCCGGGCTGCCGCTGACCGCGTTCATCCGTCCCGTGCTGCGCTTTGCGTTGCCGATCGTGCTCACGATCGCGGCTGTGACGTTGTTCGTCGCGCCATGGGCGCAGTTGAAAAGCGCGGAATACCAGGCGCGAATCGATTCGCGCAACGACGCATCGCGCATTGCGCCCGGAGTGTTCCGGGAGTCGGTCGGCGCGCAGCGGGTGTTCTTCGTCGAGACGGGAGCGGGCGAGGACGGCAAGGTTCGCAACGTCTTCGTCAGCACCGAGAAGGACGGACGGCTCGACGTCATCGTGTCGGCCGAAGGGTCGTTGCGCACCGACGCGGAGGGCGACCGCTTCGTCGTCCTCGAGAAAGGCCGGCGCTACGAGGGTGAGCCCGGGTCGCCTGAATACCGCGTGCTCGAATTCGACCGCTACAGCGTCCTCGTCGAGGAACGCGAGGCGGCAGGTCCGGCGTCGCGTACCAGCACGACTCCGACGCTGGAACTGCTGGCCGACCCGACGCCCCGCAAGCTCGGCGAACTGCTCGGACGTATCGGCATGCCGGTCGCCGCGCTGCTGCTGGCGCTGATGGCGATCCCGCTGTCGTTTGTCAATCCTCGCGCGGGACGCGCGAACAACCTGCTGTTCGCGATCCTGACGTATCTGGTCTACAGCAACGCGATCAGTGTGTTCCAGGCCTGGGTGTCGCAGGGCCGGCTGCGGTTCGAACTGGCGGTGTGGCTGCCGCACGTCGTCGTCCTCGCGGTTCTCGCGCTGATGTTCTATCGGCGACTGGCGATTTCCCCGTTCTGGCGAGCTCGCGCATGAACCGCGTGCTGACCCGCTATCTCGCGCGGGAAATCTTCGGCGCGACGGCGATGGTGCTGCTGGCCTTCCTCGGCCTGTTCGTGTTCTTCGACTTCATCAACGAGCTCGATGTGGTCGGCAAGGACGGCTACGAACTGCACCACGCGCTGATTTTCGTCGTGATGCTCATCCCGGGCCGGGTGTACGAGCTGCTGCCGGTGGCGGTGCTGATCGGCACGCTGTACGCGCTGACGACGCTCGCGCGTCACTCCGAAATCACCGTCATGCGAGTTTCCGGGATGTCCACGCCAGCGATGCTGCGCGCGCTCGGGGGGATTGGCGTGATCTTCGTCGTGCTGACGTTCGTCATCGGCGAATACGTCGCACCGCCTGCCGAGCAGGCGGCGCAGCAGTGGCGGCTCACGGCGACCCATTCAGCCGTGTCGAACCAGTTGCGCTCCGGGCTGTGGGTCAAGGACGGTCTGCGCGTCGTCAATGTGCGCACAGTGCTGCCAGACCGCAGCATGGAAAAGGTGCGGATCTACGATTTCGACGCGCAACACGCGCTGCTGTCGATCAGCGAGGCGGCGACCGGGCGTTACGACGCCGCGCAGCAGGGGTGGCTGCTCGAAGGGGTGCGGCAGACGAGATTCCTCGGTGACCACACCGACGTCGTCGATCTGACGGAGCTCACGTGGCGGTCGGACCTGACGCCACAAGTCCTGAGCGTCCTGATGGTCGTTCCGGAACGCATGTCGGTGACGACGCTCTTCGCGTACATCAGCCACCTGCGCGAGAATCGCCAGAACGCCGACCGTTATGAGATCGCGCTGTGGAAGAAGCTCGTCTATCCGTTCGCGGCGCTCGTCATGATGGCGCTGGCGCTGCCGTTTTCCTTCACCCACGACCGCATGGGGGGAGTCAGCATGAAAGTGTTTCTCGGCGTCATGCTCGGTATCGGCTTCCACCTGCTGAATGGCCTCTTTTCGAGCCTCGGCGTGATCAACAGCTGGCAACCCGCGCTGGCGGCACTGACGCCGAGCGCGCTGTTCCTTGCTGCCGCAGCAGGGATGCTGGTCTGGGTCGAACGGCGCTGACGTAACGCCGGGCGGCGGCGGAAGCCCGCCCAGCGGTGAAGTCGAGCGGTGAGGTGGACAGTGAGGTGGACAGTGAGGTGGACAGTGAGGTGGACAGTGAGGTGGACAGTGAGGTGGACAGTGAGGTGGACAAAAAAACGGGCCTCGCAAGGCCCGTTTCCAGCTACCGATCGACGTCCGCTCAAGCTTTCTTCGCGGCCGGCGCCTTGTAGTTGAGCTTTTCCTTGATCCGTGCCGACTTGCCCGAGCGCTCGCGCAGGTAGTACAGCTTGGCGCGGCGCACGTCGCCGCGGCGCTTCACCTCGATGCTGTCGACCAGCGGCGAGTACGTCTGGAACGTGCGTTCCACGCCTTCGCCCGAGGAGATCTTGCGGACGATGAAGTTGGAGTTCAGGCCGCGATTGCGCTTCGCGATCACGACGCCTTCGTAGGCCTGCAGACGTTCGCGCGTGCCTTCCTTGACTTTCACCTGCACGATCACGGTGTCACCGGGAGCGAACGCGGGGATGGTCTTGTTCTGCGTGAGGCGGGCGATTTCTTCCTGTTCGAGCTGCTGAATCAGGTTCATTTGCGACTCCTGTCGTTTCAATGGCACTTGGCCTTGCAAGCAGAGCAGGCTAGAAGCCTGATGCATGCGGTTTGTATGCGGGCCTTCAGGCGATGTCGCCTTCGACCCCTTCTTGTTCGTGCCTGAATTCTCCAAGCAGCGACAATTCTTCCTTGCTCAGCGTGCGCCCCTGCAGCAGGTCGGGGCGCCGTCGCCAGGTCGTGCCCAGCGCCTGCTTGAGGCGCCAGCGACGGATCGCGGCATGATTGCCGGAGAGCAGTACCTGCGGTACACGCTCCCCTGCGTAAATCTCCGGTCTCGTGTAGTGGGGGCAGTCGAGCAGGCCATCCACAAACGAGTCTTCCTGCGCCGAGTCCGCATCGTTCAGCGCCCCCGGCAGCTGGCGTACGATCGCGTCGAGCAGCACCATCGCCGGCAGTTCGCCGCCCGAAAGGACGAAATCCCCGAGCGACAGTTCTTCGTCGACGCAGCGATCGATCAGCCGTTGATCGACCCCTTCGTACCGTCCGCACAGCAGCGTCAGCGCCGGCAGAGCAGTCATCTCCACGACCTTGGCATGATCCAGCGGTCGGCCTTGCGGTGACAGGTAAATCACGCGTCCCGCGGCGCCGAGCGCCTGCTCCTGCGCCGTTTTTGCCCTGCCGATCGCTTTTTCGAGCGGTTCGGCCAGCATCACCATCCCCGGCCCGCCGCCATACGGGCGGTCATCCACCGTGCGGTGCGGGTCGGAGACGAAATCCCGCGGGCTGTGGAAGGCGATCTCGTAGAGACCGCGCTCCAGCGCTCGCCGCGTGATGCCACTCGCCGTCAGCGCTGCGAACATCTCCGGGAACAGCGTGATCACATCGAAGCGCCTTGCGGCCGCCGGGGTGTTCACGCTGCCTTCACCAGTCCTTTTGCCAATCGACACGGATCGTTCGCGCTGCGAGATCCACGTCGAGCACGTAGGCCGCGACGAACGGAATCAACCGTTCGTCGTCGCCGTCGCGCACCTGCAGTACGTCGTGGGCGCCGGTAGACATCAGGGCTTCGACCGTGCCGAGTGCTTCGTCGGCCTGGTTGACCACCGCCAGTCCGATGAGGTCGCCCCAGTAATATTCATCCACGTCGGGTTTGGGGAGCGCTTCGCGCGGGGCGCCGATGAAACGGCCCTGAAGCGCTTCGGCCGCATTGCGATCGTCGTGGCCGACGAAAGCCGCGACCAGGCCGGCGCCGTGCTCCTTGAAGCCCGCGAGCGTGACCGGCTGCCACGCCGATTCGGGCGCGTCGGCGTCGTCTGCGAGCCACCACTGCGGCATCTCGCCCCAGGACAGCGGATCATCCCCGAAAGGATGAACCTTGACCCATCCCTTGACGCCAAAAGGGGCGACAATTCGCCCCAGCACGATCATGTCGGCAAGCCGCCGGAACGCTCGGGGAACGTTCAGGCAGCGGCTTTCGCTGCTTGCTTGGCCAGACGGAGCACCGTCGGCGACAGCTGCGCGCCGTGCTGCTTCCAGTATTCCAGGCGCTCGGCGTTGACGACCAGGCCCTTTTCGGACTCGGCAGCCATGGGATTATAGAAACCAACGCGCTCGATGAAGCGCCCATCGCGACGGTTGCGCGAATCGGCGGCGACGATGTTGTAGAACGGGCGCTTTTTGGCGCCACCACGGGCAAGGCGAATGACGACCATTTGGGTGTCCTGATCAGTAGGTGCGAAAAGCCGACGATTGTAGGGCATATGCTCGACGGGGGCAAGGGCCGTTTTCATCGTGGGCCGTTTTCATCGTGACGCAATTCACGCACGGTCGATGTTCCCGGGTGCGGAGGCGGTGCAAGGCGCGCAGCGCCGTGATTCTTGAATAGAATGCCGGGTATTTTGGACGGAACCCCATCCGCATGACTTTCCCCGAACCCGTTCCGGCTTGCATCGCCGCGGCAATTGCGTGGCTCGATGGGGAGCCGGCCGACGACCCGGTCGTGGACCTGGAAAGACTGCGCGCCCATTTCACCGCACTTTCGGCGCTGTCGGTCGGCAACGCGCAATTCCTCCAGTGCGTCGAACAGTTCGAAGCGCGGGTGCTCGATGTCTGCGAACGTTTCAAGTCCCGGCTTCTCGCCGCGGCGCTGCCGCTGCCGCGCAGCCAGCACGCCGCGGCAGCCGAACTGACCGTCGCGCTGCTGGAGATCGCCGGAAGTCTGCAGCGGGTGATGGCGGTCGTGCGTGACGGGGGAGTACGGACATGCAGCGATCCGGACGTCTACTGCGCACGAGCGTTGCGGCTGGTGGAGGAAGCCTGCCTGGTCGCGATGATGTGCGGCAGACCGGCTCCGGGCGAGTTGTGGCGCCTCGCTTGCGAACTCGTTGTCGCCGGCGACAATGCGGACCGAAATGGGGATGCGCTTGCCGGCACCGCTGCAGCGGACGTGGCGCTGCAGTTCAAGCGTCTCCTGGCGCTCGCCGCGCTGCAACCGGAAACCCTGACCGCCCGGGAAGTCGTGTGGGCGCACGATTTCCTCGGACAGGCGGCAGTCGCGGCGGAGTTTTCGCGCGTGCCACTCCTGCCGCTCTCGGCCGCATTCTGGATCGACCAGGCGGCGGGCGCTCCGCCGGTGGCGATGGCGCGCGGCAAGCCGCCCCTGTCGGACAAGCTGCTGTATTTCTCCGCTTACGGCGTCGCCCGTGCGCTTTTGCCGAAGCTCGAATGGCTCAGGGCGGGCATTTCTCCCGAGGAGTCGGTGGGGTTTGCGCCGGACAGTGAGGCGTTCGGCGTGGAAGGGCCGGGACTGCCGGTCGGGCTGACTCCGGACGAGGCGCTGTCGCTGCTCGGGCGGATGCGCGAGCGCTGGATGTCTCCGCCGAGCCGCACCGAGGTGCGGCGCTCCGGCCGATATCCCGTGCAGGTGTGTGTCGGGCTGCAGGCGATCCGGGATGTGAGCGGCGATGCTGCCGACGCTGCGGGCGTTGTCGAATGGACCGTGATCAACGAGAGTTCGGGTGGGTACGCGATCATCGCGGTGTCGGGTGTGACGGGCAGTGTGGCGGCGGGGATGCCGCTGGCACTGCGCCGGGATCCCGCCGAGGCCTGGACGCTGTGCCTCGTGCGCTGGATTCGCAACGACAGCCCGGATCGGGTCGAGCTCGGGCTGCAGGTGATCGCATCCGGGTGGAGCGCCGTCTCGGTGGGATTTGGCGGCGGCGACACGAATGCGATGGTCCCAGCGCTGCGGTTGGCGCCGGTGCCCCCCTTGCGCCGCCATCCGGCGCTCGTCGCCCCGGCTGGCACCTGCACGTCGCGCGCGTTCAGCCTCGTGCAGGAGAGCGATCACCTGTATGTCGCGCAGGCGCGAGTCCTCGGTCTGGACATGCAGACGGCGAGCGTGGAAATCTTCCAGTACGAAATCGATCTCTACCCCGTCTGAACCCGGTTCCCCGCTGAAGTCAGCGCGGACAGCGGCAGATCGGCGGAATGCAGGGCCGTGGCGAGCCGCTCGGCGATGCGCCGCGACGCCTCGTCGCCGTCCGAAGCTTCGCGCCAGGCGGCCGGCGACAGCGCAAAGCGGTTCACGACCGCTGCCAGACCGATCTGTGCGGCTTGCCGGCTCAGCAGCCAGTTCCCCTCTTCGGTGTGCGCAACCCAGCCCGCGTCGCGCATTTCGCCGAGCAGGGCCTCGCCTTCGTTGCTGCTGACGCGCGCACCGGCTTGCAGCGTCGCGAATGGAAGCGTCGTGCCGGCGTGCTGGGCGTCGGCCAGCGCGATGAGCATCGTCACCGCGGCCCAGGCCCGATCGCCGGGGAATGCACGCAGGATGCGCGCGCGCTCGAAGAAGCTGGGCAGGGTCGCCGACAGCGCGGCACCGAGCAGGATCACGACCCACGACAGATAGAGCCAGACGAGAAAGATCGGCAGCACCGCGAAAGTGCCGTAGATCAGCGTATACGTCGGTATGCGGACGATGAAGAGTCCGAACAGCCGCTGCATCAGCACGAACACGATCGCTGCGGCGATGCCGCCGGCGAGCGCGTGGAGCATCCGCACCGGGTGGTTCGGGACCGCGTAGTACAGAACGCTGAACAGCGAACCGAGCAGGACGGTCGGCACGAGGCGGGCAAACGTTGCGCCGACCCACGACCCTTCGCCGGCCAGCGCGATCGATGTCGCGACCAGATGGCCGGTGGCGAGCACGCTGCCGCCGAGCGCAAGCGGGCCCAAGGTCAGTGCAAACCAGTGGACCATGAGGCGCGTGAGGAGCGGGCGCGGACGACGCACTCCCCAGATGTGATTGAACACGTGGTCGATCGTCATGAGCAGCATCAGCGCCGTCAGCACCAGCAGCACGGTGCCGATCAGCGTGAGCCCGGCCGCTTGCTGCGAGAACTGGAATGCGTAGGTCGCGATGATCTGCCCGGCACGGTCGGGCAGGAGGTTTTCGAGCAGGAAAGTGCGCAGTGACTCGCCGAGCCGCGAGAACGCGGGAAAATTGCTGAACAGCGCGATGATCACCGTGAGCAGCGGAACGATCGCCAGCAGCGTCGTGAAGGCGAGGCTGCCGGCGACCTGCGGGCAGCGGGTGGCGAGGAAACGTCCGGTCAGCAGGCGCATGAACTCGCGGGCGGCGGTCAGCGGCATCATCGAGTGGGTTCCGGGCGGCGCGAGGGTGGCGCGTATAATTCCGTCATTCTAGCTGCGGCTGTCCATATGAAAGAAATCCTCGTCCTGTATTACAGCCATCGCGGCTCGGTGCGCGCGCTCGCCGAGCACGTCGCCCGGGGCATCCACCAAGTGCCGGGTGTCGCCGCGCGTATGCGCACCGTGCCGCGCGTATCGACGGTATGCGAAGCGGTCGAGGACGGGATTCCCGCTTCCGGGCCGCCTTATGCTGAGGCGCGCGACCTTCAGGAGTGCATCGGCCTTGCGCTCGGCAGCCCGACCCGGTTCGGCAACATGGCCGCACCGCTGAAGTATTTTCTCGACGGGCTCGCCGGCGCCTGGGTCAATGGCACGCTTGCCGGCAAGCCGGCAGCGGTATTCACGTCGACCGCCAGCCTGCACGGCGGGCAGGAATCCACGCTGTTGTCGATGATGCTGCCGCTGCTGCACCACGGCATGCTGATCGTCGGCCTGCCGTATTCCGAGCCCGAACTCAACGCCACGCGAAGTGGCGGCACGCCGTATGGCGCGAGTCATGTCTCGGGCGCGGATGGCAATCCCGAACCGAGCGGCGACGAGATCCGCCTCGCGGTGGCGCTCGGGCGGCGCCTCGCGTCGAGCGCGCTGAAACTCGCGGAGGGGGGATGACGCTGCGCGCCTTGAACCTCGCATCGAGCGTCCTGCTCGTCGCCCTGATCGCGCTGTGCCTGCTGTGGGAAATCCGGCTCGCGCCGCTGCGGCCGGGCGGCTCGTGGATGATGCTGAAAGTGTTGCCGTTGATGCCGGCGCTGTTCGGCGTGTTGAAAGGGCGGCGCTACACCTACCAGTGGCTGTCGATGCTGGTGCTGCTATACCTCGTCGAAGGAGTCGTGCGCGCAGCCGATCCCGGCCTGGCAGGAGCCCTCGCGATCGCCGAAGCGGTCCTCGCGATGCTGCTGTTTGCGAGCACCGTGCTGTATGCCCGGCTCTCGGCCCCGTCGCGCCAGCGGCCGAAGAACGCCTGACGGTAGCCGCCGGCGTCATCGCCGGCGGCTACCGTGGTTTACAACTGCGGGTTCAGCCGCTCGAGCTTGCTGTGCAGCTTGTTCAGCGCATTGAGATAGGCTTTCGCCGACGCGACGATGATGTCCGTATCGGCCCCCTGTCCGTTGACGACCTTGTCTTCCCTGGCCAGGCGAACGGTGACTTCGCCCTGCGCGTCAGTGCCGGTGGTGATCGCATTGACCGAATACAGCAGCAACTCGGTGCCGCTGCCGGCGATCGCCTCGATCGCCTTGAACGCGGCATCGACAGGGCCGGATCCTTCGGCTGAAGTCCGCGTCTCCTGCCCATCGACGGACAGCGTGAGGTCGGCCCGCGGCGTCTCGCCGGTTTCCGAATGGAAGCGCGAGGCGACGAGGCGGTAGTGCTCCTGGTCGGGAGTGACGACCTCGTCGCTCATCAGCGCCTGGATATCCTCGTCGAAGATCTCGTGCTTCTTGTCGGCGAGTTCCTTGAAGCGCGCGAACGCATGGTTCAGGTGTTCCTCGGACGCCACGACGATGCCGATTTCCTGCAGGCGACTGCGAAACGCGTTGCGTCCGGAATGCTTGCCGAGCACGAGCTTGTTCGCGCCCCAGCCGACGTCCTCGGCGCGCATGATCTCGTACGTCTCGCGGTGCTTGAGCACGCCGTCCTGGTGAATGCCGGATTCATGGGCGAAGGCGTTCGCGCCGACGATCGCCTTGTTCGGCTGGACCGGAAAGCCGGTGACGCCCGACACCAGCTTCGACGCCGGCACGATCTGCGTCGCGTCGATGCGCGTGTCGCACGGAAACACGTCCTGGCGCGTGCGCACTGCCATCACCAGTTCTTCGAGGGCCGCGTTGCCGGCCCGTTCGCCGAGTCCGTTGAGCGTGCATTCGACCTGGCGCGCGCCGGCCATGACTGCGGCGAGCGAGTTCGCGACGGCAAGACCGAGGTCGTTGTGACAATGCACCGACCAGACGACCTTGTCGGCACCCGGCACGCGCTCGATCAGCGTGCGGATGGTGTGCGCATACTGCTCGGGGACGTTGTAACCCACGGTGTCGGGTACGTTGATCGTCTTCGCGCCGGCCTTGATGACGGCTTCGAAAATACGACAGAGGAAATCGATCTCCGAGCGGCCGGCATCCTCGGCCGAGAATTCGATGTCGTCGGTGTATTCCTTCGCCCAGCCGATCGCACGCACCGCCTGCTCGACGACCTGGTCGGGCGACATGCGCAGCTTCATTTCCATGTGGATCGGGCTGGTTGCGATGAAAGTGTGGATGCGTCCGCGCGCGGCGGGAGCGATCGCCTCACCGGCGCGGCGGATGTCGGCTTCGTTCGCGCGGGCGAGGCCACAGACTGTCGATTCCCTGATCGCTTCGGCAATCGCGCGCACCGACTCGAAGTCGCCATTCGAGGCGGCAGGAAAACCGGCTTCGATGACGTCGACGCGCATCCGCTCCAGTTGCCGGGCGATGCGCAGCTTCTCATCGCGAGTCATCGATGCGCCGGGGCTTTGTTCGCCGTCACGCAAGGTGGTATCGAATACGATCAAGTGGTCTTTCATCGTCGGCTCCTGGGGAAATTGGCTAGCGAAAGCGGATATGACAAGCGCCGGCGCTTTCACGCCGGCAGCAGGCAAACAACACGAAGGGAGGGGAATGTATTTAGCGCGCGGGGCGCAGCAGCGGGCCGAGCAGCAGGCCCGCCGGCAGAAGGCGAAGCGACAGGAGGGAGGGGTCGCGTTCGAAAGTCATGCTCGGGACTATAAAACAGGCGCCGGAAATTGCGCAAGCGCGCGGCCGATTGTTTTTGTCGATCCTCGCGATTGCGAGCGCCTTCAGCGCATTTCGAACGCCTCTTGGTGAAAGCGCACGCGCTTCATGCCCAAATCACGCAGTCCGCTGCGCAGCGACTGGGCAAAAGCCCGCGGTCCGCAGAACCAGATTTCCGGCTGGCGCTCGCCGGCATGGCGGGCATGCAGCGCTTCTGCGGTCAGCGGCCGGTCGCGGTCGGTGCTGACGACATGCAGGCGGATCGTCGGCAGCGCGGCGCACAGCGACTCGAGGCGCGCAACGAACGGGTCGTCGTCGCGCTGGCGTGTGCAGTAATAGAAGTCCGCGACCGGAGCTTCGGCCGGGGCTTCCTGCAGCGACTCGAGCCACGCGAGGAAAGGCGTGACGCCGATGCCGCCGGCGATCCAGACCTGGTCCGATTTGCGCCTGCCGCGGCGATAGTCGAAGCGTCCGTACGGGCCTTCGATCTTTACCGGCTGGCCGGCAGCGAGCCGTGCCGCCAGGCCCTGCGTATAGTCACCCAGTGCCTTGATCTGGAACGTGATGTGCCGGTCGCCGCGGTCGGCGCAGGCAATTGTGAAAGGGTGGGCGCCTTCGATGTGATCGAACGTGACGAACGCGAACTGCCCGGGCCGATGGCCGCGCCAGCGGTCCTCGAGGCGGCAGACGACCTCCGTCAGGCCGGATGCCTGTTCGCGCACGGCTTCGATATCGCCGCTCACCTGGCGCCCCCGCCCGATGCGTCCCGACAGCGAGCGCAGGCCCGAAACGGTGCCGACGGCGATGAACAGGGCGAGCAGCGCGCCGATCGCGCTCGTCCAGTAGTCGAGCGGTGCGAGGAAAGCGGCGTGGATCGCGAGCATGCCGTACAGCCCCGGCATCGCGTGGTGCAGGTAGCGCCACGGCCGGTACGGCAGGCGCTTCCACAGCGTAAGCACGAGCATCGCGATCAGCGCGTAGATCGCCCATTCGCCGAAATCCTCGCCAACGTCGCGCATGACTTCGAGAAAGCCGCCTTCGTGTTCCTTCGGCAGCCGGCCTTCGCGGCCGACGACAGACTTGATGACGCCGTCGGACATCTCGACGAGCCAGTGCAGCGCAGCGAAGCCGATCGCGAGAATGCCGGCCCATTTGTGCACGCGGTAGATCCGGTCCATGCCGCCCAGCGGCCGCTCGAGCCAGGCCGGCCGCGTCGCCAGCATGATTGCCAGCGACATCAGCGAGAACGCCCACAGTCCGGTGAGGTACAGCGCCTCCTGCCGCACGACCCAAGGCAGGGACGCTCCTTCGGCGGGGTTCGATGATGAAGTGACTGCCCAGGCGACGGTCACGAGCGCGAGGAAGCTGGCGAGTAGGGTCTTCATGGCCGTGCCCGCGTGACGGGGGTCGGAAAAATGGCCCGGCGGCGGCATTGGCCGAACCGGGCCGTTCGCTCACACCCCGCGGTCGGGGCGGGCCAGGCGGGCACCGGGGTCGAGTTCGGAGTTCCGTTCGGTGCCGCGCTCCAGGCCGCGCTCCGAATCACTCGTGGGTCGGCCGCTGGAGTCGTTGCCACGGCGCCCGTCGCGCCCCTTTCGATCGGTACGGACGATGTCGCCGTTCGTCGGATCGACGACGAGTTTCACCTTGCGTCCATCGCGGTCGATAGCCTTGACTTCGTATGCGTTGTCTTCGCGTTCGATCTCGCTGATGTCGCGGTAACCGGCAGCGACGACCTTGTCGTGGATCTGCGGAATCGATAGCCAGTTGCCCCGTTCGGCGGCACTGTCGGTGACGGTGTTCTGGGCGAATACCGGCGCGACCGTGACGCCCGTGGCGAGCAGACCGGCGCTGATGGCGATGGCGGTGACGAGGTGGGAAGTGCGCATGATCGAATCTCCTTGTGTCTCTCGGTTGTCGGCCGGGGTGTGACCGTGAAGCCATTGTGCGGGGGTGGTGCTGAACGAAACCTGAAGCCCTTGTTCATGCTGCGTTCATCGTCCGCGCATTGCTCAGTCGTCCTCGAAATAGCCGTCGTTGGCGTCCACGTGGCATGCGGGACAGTTGGCCTTCGAGCCGACGTCCTTGTGCTGCCACTCGCTGCGGGACACCTCGTCATGCTCGCGGACCCATTTCGGCAGTTCGGTGATGCGTTGCGGAGAAGCCCCGGCCGCCACGCCTTTCATCAGCTTGCGACCGTAGCGGCGCCCGCCCGCGTCAGCGGCGTTGTCGACGAGATAGCGTGTGACATGAGCGGCCGTCTGGGGGTCGAGGCTGGCGTTGTCGCCGAAATGGTCGTCGAGCTCGACCATCATGCGTCGCCACGATGCAGCGGGCAGCATCGCCGGCGGAAACGCCATGTGACAGCTGCCGCATTCGTCGACAGTGGGTTTGTCCTTGACGGGCGGGAAATAATCGTCGCCGCCGGCGCGGGCCTTGGTCAGCACCGCGGCGGTCAGGCCGATGACGAGCAGGCCGGCGACGACCGGACGTACGGGTATGTCCATGCGATTCTCCTTTCGTGGGAGGCAAAACGATTCGGCAGGGCGCGGAAGGGTGGGGAAGGGCGATCACTGATTCATCATGTAGGCGAGCCAGTCCCCCTTTTCGAGCGGAGTGCATTCGCGGCCCAGTACTTCGTCGCAATTGCGTTTGAACCACTTTTCAACTTTCGCGGCGTCCTTGTAACGCTCCGGTGAAACCGACAGCGCCATTGGCTCGATCGGCTTGCGGGTGCGGGTGCGGCCGGCGCTGCGCGTGTCGTTTCCGTGGCAGGACGTGCAGGCCGGGGTGTCGGCCTTGCCCATGTTGTGTTGCGTGCGATGCAGGGTTTCGCCGCGGGCGGCCGAAAACCCGACGAAACTCGGATCGGCTGCCTTTGCCGCTGCGGCATAGCGATCGATCAGGGTTTCCCGCGGGCCGCCGATTGCCGTCGATGCGAGGCCGAAGGCGCAAAGGAAACCGATTGCATAGCGTGTGGGGGTCATGTTTTCATCCTTGTCGTGGCGGCACTGTGGTTCCGGGCGAGAGGGCTGGTGAGGGCCATTGCGAACCGTGACTGCAGTGTGGAAAGACCTACCTGAACCGAAGCTGAAGCAGCCGTTCACGGTGCGTTCATGGCGACGCTGCTAAAAACGGGGCTGCCGGAACACTCGCAGCAGATCGCTACAACCAGGAGTCACTCGTGCGCTTCGTTTCCCTCATTGCCGTCATCGTGTCGTCCGTCCTTGCCTTGGGACCGTCTGCTCTTCTCGCCGATGACGAGCACGACCACGATCGCGCCCGCCGCGCGGTCGAGCAGGGCGAGGTGATGCCGCTGCAACGGATACTCGACAACGTCGAGCGCGATCACCCGGGACAGGTCATCGAAGTCGAGCTCGAACAGGAAAAGGGCCGCTGGATATACGAAATCAAGGTGCTGAAGGCGGGCGGGGCGCTCGTCAAACTGGAGATCGACGCACGCGACGGAGTCGTCCTGCGTGATCGCGAACGTGCACCGGGAACAGGGGGAAAGCGCTGATGCATATCCTGGTCGTCGAAGACGAACCGACACTCGCCGCGCAGCTTGTCGAAGCGCTCGCCGCTGCCGGCTACGCGGTCGACCGTGCCGACAACGGGCGGGATGCCCACTTCATCGGCGACGTCGAGCCGCTCGACGCGGTGGTGCTCGATCTCGGCCTGCCGCTGATGGACGGGATCACGGTGCTGAAGAAATGGCGCGCCGCAGGACGCACGATGCCCGTGTTGATCCTTACCGCACGCGACAACTGGCATGAAAAAGTCGCCGGGATCGATGCCGGTGCCGACGACTACCTCACCAAGCCGTTCCACATGGAAGAGCTTCTCGCGCGCCTGCGGGCGCTGATCCGGCGCGCCGGCGGCCACGCCAGCGCCGAGCTCGCGTGCGGTCCGGTGTTGCTCGACACGCGTGCCGGACGTGTCAGCGTGAATGGCGACGCGGTGAACCTGACCAGCCACGAACTGCGCGTGCTGGATTACCTGATGCACCACCAGGGCGAGATCGTGTCGCGCAGCGATCTCACCGAGCACATCTACGCCCAGGATTTCGACCGCGATTCGAATACCATCGAAGTCTTCATCGGTCGTCTGCGCAAGAAGCTTCCCGCCGGGATGATCGAAACAGTCAGGGGCCTCGGCTACCGCATGGTTTGTCCCGCGTGAACATGTTCGGCGCACCGCCCGGTTCGCTGCGCTTGCGCCTGCTCGCCGGCAGCCTGGTGTGGATCCTCGGGACGCTGACGGTGACCGGGTTCGTTCTCGCCGATCTTTTCCGGCACCACGTCGCGGAGCGGTTCGAAGCCGAACTGCGCATCCATCTCGACCAGCTCACCGCGAATCTCGATTTCGCCATCGACGGCACCCCGCAATTGCGCGCCGAACTGAGCGACCCGCGGCTGCAGAAGCCGTACTCGGGACTTTACTGGCAAATCGACCGCACTGGGGACGGGGCGCTGCCCGCGGTGCTGCGTTCGCGTTCGCAGTGGGACACGACGCTCCGCGTGCCGCCGGACAGCCCGGCCGACGGCGAACTCCACGTCCACCGCATCGTCGGACCGGACCGCGCCCACGTGGTGATGATGGAGCGCGTAGTCCGGCCGGCTGCTTTCCCCGATCAGCCGCTGCGCCTGATCGTCGCCGCGGACGAGCGCGCCATGACCGACCCGGTGCGCGAGTTCGTCGGCCTGCTTGCGATCGCGCTCGGCGTGCTGGCGGCCGGTCTCGTCGTTGCAGCGGTGCTCCAGGTATCGGTCGGACTTGCGCCGCTGCGCCGGTTGCGCAGCGCGCTCGGCGAAGTGCGCGACGGTCGCACGCGGCGCCTGAACGACGCCTATCCGAACGAAGTGCAGCCGCTTGTCGACGAACTCAACGCACTGCTGCAGCACGACGCCGAAGTGGTTACCCGCGCGCGCACGCAGGCGGGCAATCTCGCCCACGCGGTCAAGACGCCGCTGGCGGTGCTCGGCAACGCCGCGGCGTGCGAGGACGGCCCGCTCGCACGTCTCGTCGCCGAGCAGGTCGCGACCGCCCGGCGCCAGGTCGACTATCATCTGGCGCGCGCGCGCGCCGCCGCTGCAGTGCAAGTGCCCGGAATGCGCACGGCGGTGCTTCCGCTGGTCGAATCGCTGGTACGGGTGATGAAACGCCTGCATGCGGAACGCGACCTCGAGATTGCGATCGAAGCCTGCGCCGGTGATCCCGCTTTTCGCGGCGAAGAGCAGGATTTCCAGGAAATGCTCGGAAACCTCGTCGACAACGCCTGCAAATGGGCGCGTCACCGTGTCGAGATTCGCGTGGCGGTCGAGCGTCACCAGCTCGTGATCGTCGTCGAGGATGACGGCCCAGGGCTTGCTGCGCCGGAGCGCGAATCCGTGTTCGGTCGCGGCGTGCGCGCCGACGAACGCACGCCCGGCTCTGGGCTCGGGTTGGCGATCGTGCGTGACCTCGCGCAGCTCTATGGTGGTGACGTGCGGCTGGACCCTGCCTTGGCCGGCGGCCTGCGCGTCGTGCTCACGCTGCCGGCGGCGTAGGTTTCGCCGCGAGCCCGGCCTTCCAATTTTCCAACGTACCGTGAGAGATATCGATGAATCCCGAACAGACCCGCTCCCTGATCACGATCTGCCTGATGGCGGCATTTGCCGACGGGCACCAGGACCCGCGCGAGCGCGAACACGTGCGCCGCGTCGCCGAGTCGCTGTCGGCGCAAGCCGGCATCGACTTCATGCCGATCTATCAGGACGTGCTGCTCAAGCGCATCAGCCTCGAACAGGCGGTCGAAGCGCTCGGCAGTCCGGAACTGCGCCAGCTCGCGTTCGAGATGGCGGTCGGGGTGTGTGATGCGGACGGCGTGCATGACGCCGGCGAGACGGCTTTTCTCGACCGGCTCAGCGGCGTGCTGGGACTCGCGCGGGCCGCGTGGGCGGCAATCGTGCGCGACGCCGATGCGCTTGCCGAAGCGCCGGTAGACAAGCCAATCCCCGAAATACCCGCTGCCGCTGGACCCGACCAGGCCGAACTCGACAAGATGATCCTCAACGCCGCGATCCTCAACGGCGCGCTGGAATTGCTGCCCGAGTCGCTGGCGTCGATGGCGATCATCCCACTGCAGACGCGGCTCGTGTATCGCGTTGGCAAGACGTACGGCTTCGAACTGGACCGGCGGCACATCGCCGATTTTCTCGCGACCGTCGGAGTCGGCCTGACGTCGCAGTACGTCGAGCAGTTCGGCCGCAAGCTCGTCGGCGGGCTGCTCGGCAAGGTGCTGGGCCGCGCGGGCCGGACGATCGGCAGCGAGGCGACGGGCTCGGCGTTCTCGTTCGCGACGACCTATGCGCTGGGGCATGTCGCGAAGCGCTATTACGCGGACGGGCGCAAGCTCGACACGGCGGCGCTGAAGACGAGTTTCGCTCAGCTGACGGACAGCGCGCGCGGCCTGCAGGACCGCTATGCGCCGGAAATCGCCCAGCGTGCCCGCACGCTCGACCTGAAACGCTTGACTGCGGAGCTGCGCGCCTGAGGGAGCGGCATCCGCCGGCGAATCGTCAGGGGTGGTGCGGCCGGATCAGGGCGGCGGTTCGTCGTCTCGCGGTTCGACGGCCGCCTCTTGCGTGCGCCGTCGCTGCATGAAGCGCCAGATGTAGACCACGTAGCCGGAGACGGCGTAGCCGAGGAAAAGGGCAAACAGTACGCCTGGCGGGTAACTCGACACCAGTGCGAAGGCCAGCACCAGCGCGATGACGACGATGAACGGCACGCTCTTGCGCAGGTTGATGCTCTTGCCGCTCCAGAAGAGCACGTTGCTGACCATCGACAGACCGCTGAAGATCGTCAGCGCCGCGGCGAACCACCGCACGTCTTCGCCCGTCAGCCCGTTGTCGATGATCACCCACACCAGCCCCGCGATCAACGCCGCGGCGGCAGGACTGGGCAGCCCCTGGAAGTAGCGCTTGTCGATGACATCGATGTTGGTGTTGAAGCGGGCCAATCGCAGCGCCGCGCCGGCACAATAGATGAACGCCGCGATCCAGCCGAGTTTCCCCATGTCCTTGAGCGCCCACTCGTACATCACCAATGCCGGGGCCGCGCCGAACGAAACCATGTCGGAAAGCGAATCATATTCGGCGCCGAACTCGCTCTGCGTGTGGGTCAGGCGCGCAACACGGCCGTCGAGGCCGTCGAGGACCATCGCGACGAAGATCGCCACCGCCGCATGTTCGAAACGCAGGTTCATCGCCTGCACGATCGCGTAGAAACCGGCGAACAGCGCCGCGGTGGTGAAGAGGTTCGGCAGGATGTAGATGCCGCGCCGGCGTTTCTCGGGGGAGATCATGGGCATGAAGAGGCGTGTTCCGCTATGGGCCGGGATGCCGAATGCCGATTCTAGCGCAGCCCCGGGATGTCATGAAATGCCCCGCGCAATCATCAGGGCAGCTCGGCCAGAATCGTGCTCGATGCCGAAACCTTGTCGCCGATCGTCACCCGGGCGCGGCTGCCCGCGGGCAGGTAGACATCGACGCGCGAGCCGAAACGGATGAAGCCGTAGCGTTGTCCACGGGCAAGCGACGCTCCCGCTTCGACGTAGCACAGAATGCGCCGTGCGATCAGGCCGGCGACCTGCACGCAGGTGACGTCGTGCCCGTCCCGCGTGCGCAGGTGCAGCGCATTGCGTTCGTTCTCCACCGAGGCCTTGTCGAGCGCGGCATTGACGAAACGCCCGGCGTTGTACCAGCGTGCGACGACTTCGCCATCGACCGGGCTGCGATTCGAGTGAACGTTGAACACGTTCATGAACACGCTGATCTTGACGCTGTCCCGGTCGAGATACGGATCGCGTACCGGCTCGATCGCGACGATCCGGCCGTCGGCAGGCGACAGCACGTCTTTCGCGCCCTGCGGGATCGGCCGCGGCGGATCGCGGAAGAACTGCACGACGAAGATGAACAGCAGCCAGAACGGCAGCGCCCAGCCGAAGCCGGCCGCGCCGTTGATGACCAGCGCGACCGCCAGGGCGATCGCGATGAAAGGCCAGCCTTCGCGGGCGAGGAGCGGATGGGGGTAATTGTTGGACATGATGTCCTCGAGATAAAAAAAGGCCGGGTTCCGGCAAGACGCGGAACCCGGCCTGTTGTTCGAGACAGCTCAGTTTTTCGACTGATCGACGAGCTTGTTCTTCTTGATCCACGGCATCATGTCGCGCAGCTGGCCGCCGACCTGCTCGATCGGATGCGCTGCGTTCAGGCGCCGGCGCGCCGTCATCGACGGGTAGTTCGTGCGGCCTTCCTGGATGAACATCTTCGCGTACTCGCCGGTCTGGATGCGCTTCAGGGCGGCGCGCATCGCTTCGCGCGACTGCTCGTTGATGACTTCCGGGCCGGTCACGTACTCGCCGTACTCCGCATTGTTCGAGATCGAGTAGTTCATGTTCGCGATGCCGCCTTCGTACATCAGGTCGACGATCAGCTTGAGCTCGTGCAGGCACTCGAAGTAGGCCATCTCGGGCGCGTAGCCGGCTTCGGTCAGCGTCTCGAAGCCCATTTTCACGAGCTCGACGGCGCCGCCGCACAGCACGGCCTGTTCGCCGAAGAGATCGGTCTCGGTTTCTTCGCGGAAGTTCGTCTCGATGACACCGCCCTTGGTGCCGCCGTTGGCCGCGGCGTACGACAGCGCGATGTCCTTGGCCTTGCCGGAGCGGTCCTGATGCACCGCGATCAGGGACGGCACGCCGCCGCCCTTGAGGTATTCCGAACGCACGGTGTGGCCTGGGCCCTTCGGCGCCACCATGATGACATCGAGGTCGTCGCGCGGCACGACCTGGTTGTAATGCACGTTGAAGCCGTGCGCGAACGCGAGCGTCGCGCCCTGCTTGATGTTCGGCTCGACGTCGTTGTAATAGACGCCGGGGATGTTCTCGTCGGGCAGCAGGATCATGACGATGTCGGCATTGCTGACGGCTTCTGCGACTTCCCGGACGTCGAGACCGGCGGCTTCGGCCTTCTTCCAGGAGGCGCCGCTCTTGCGCAGGCCGACCGTGACCTTGCAGCCGGAATCCTTCAGGTTCTGCGCATGCGCGTGACCCTGCGAGCCGTAGCCGACGATGGTGATCTGCTTGCCCTTGATCAGGGAGAGGTCGGCGTCCTTGTCGTAATAGACTTTCATGTTGTTCCTTTCAGCTTTCGATGGGGAGTGCTTCCGGCGCCCGCCATGATAGCGGCGCTCGCACCGGTCGCAAATGGTTCGGCCGGCGGGTGATTTTGGCAGATGAGTTCGGCGTCAGACTTTCAGGATGCGGTCGCCACGGCCGATGCCGCATACGCCGGAGCGGACGATTTCGAGGATCAGCGCCGGCTCGATGGCATCGATGAAGGCATCGAGCTTCGACTGGTTGCCGGTGAGTTCGATCACGTAGGAGGTGTCGGTCACGTCGATGACGCGGGCGCGAAAGATGTCCGCCATGCGTTTCATCTCGTCGCGGTCCTTGCCGGTTGCGCGGACTTTCGTGATCATCAGCTCGCGCTCGATGTGCGCCGATTCGGAAATGTCGACGACCTTGATGACTTCGACGAGCTTGTTGAGCTGCTTGGTGATCTGCTCGATGATGTCGTCGGAGCCGGACGTGACGATGGTCATGCGTGACATCGAGGCGTCCTCGGTGGGCGCCACGGTCAGCGATTCGATGTTGTAGCCGCGCGCCGAGAACAATCCCGAGACACGCGACAGCGCGCCGGATTCGTTCTCGATCAGCAGGGAGATGACGTGTCTCATGATGTTCTCTTTCGAGGTCTACGATTGAACCGTGCTTCCGCGGATACGGACTGCCGGAAGCCGGCATCCGCGGCGGCGGGGGCCGGTAAGCGCCCCGTCGCACGGCGCGCCGGGGGTGTCGGCGCGCGCCGCGAAACGAACGGTGATTACAGGTCTTCGGCGGACAGGATCATCTCGGTGAGACCCTTGCCGCCCTGAACCATGGGGTAAACGTTTTCGGTCTGGTCGATCTGGAAGTCGAGAAACACCAGGTCGTTCTTGCGGCCGAAAGCTTCACGCAGCGCGCCTTCCACGTCAGCCGGCTTTTCGATCCTGAAGCCGACGTGACCGTAGGATTCGGCGAGCTTCGCGAAATCGGGCAGCGAATCCATGTAGGACTCGGAGTAGCGCTCGCCGTGGAAGAGCTGCTGCCACTGGCGGACCATGCCGAGGTAGCGGTTGTTCAGGTTCACGATCTTGATCGGCAGCCGGAACTGCTTGCACGTCGACAATTCCTGGATGTTCATCTGGATCGACGCTTCGCCGGTGACGCATGCGACCTGGGACCCGGGGTGCGCGAGCTGCGCACCCATAGCGTACGGCAGGCCGACGCCCATCGTGCCGAGGCCGCCGGAGTTGAGCCAGCGGCGCGGCTTGTCGAAGCGGTAGTACTGCGAGGCCCACATCTGATGCTGGCCGACGTCGGATGTGATGAAGGCGTCGCCGCCGGTCACTTCCCATAGCTTCTGGATCACGAACTGCGGCTTGATGATCTCGTCCGAGTTCTTGAACTTCATGCACTCGCGGCGGCGCCATTCGTCAACCTGCTTCCACCACGTGCCGACGGTTTCGACGTCCGGGCGGGCGGACGAGGCTTCGATCTGCCGGATCATCTCTTCGAGTACTTCCTTGACATCGCCGACGATCGGGACATCGACGCGGACGCGCTTCGAGATCGACGACGGATCGATGTCGACGTGGATGATCTTGCGCGGCTCCTCGGCGAAATTGGCCGGATCACCGATGACGCGATCGTCGAAGCGCGCGCCGATGGCGAGCAGCACGTCGCTGTAATGCATCGCCATGTTGGCTTCGTAGGTGCCGTGCATGCCGGGCATGCCAAGGTACTGGCGGTCGCTCGCCGGGTAGCCGCCCAGACCCATCAGCGTGTTGGTGATCGGGAACCCGAGCAGGCGGGTGAGTTTGGTGAGCTGTTCGGCCGCATCCGACAGCACGACACCGCCGCCGGTGTAGATCATCGGGCGCTTGGCTTCGAGCAGCAGCTGCACGGCTTTGCGGATCTGCCCCTGGTGGCCCTTGAGCACCGGATTGTACGAACGCATCGAGACCTCTTTCGGGTACTCGAATTCGCATTTGTGCATCGAGACATCCTTGGGGATGTCGACCAGCACCGGCCCCGGACGGCCGGTCTTGGCGAGGTAGAACGCCTTCTTGATCGTCGTCGCGATGTCGCGGACATCCTTGACGAGGTAGTTGTGCTTGACGCACGGGCGCGTGATGCCGACAGTGTCGACTTCCTGGAATGCGTCCTGTCCGATCGCGGCGGTCGGAACCTGGCCGCTGATGATCACCATCGGGATCGAGTCGCAATAGGCGGTGGCGATGCCGGTGATCGCGTTGGTGGCGCCGGGGCCGGAAGTCACCAGCGCGACGCCGACGGTTTCGGTGCTGCGGGCAAAGCCGTCGGCTGCGTGCACTGCGGCCTGTTCGTGGCGCACCAGTACGTGGCGTACCTTGTCCTGGTTGAAAAGTGCATCGTAGATGAAGAGGACGGCGCCGCCAGGGTAGCCGAACACGTATTCGACCTTTTCTTCCTGAAGACACCTGATTACAATTTCCGCACCAGTCAGCACCATTACAAACTCGCTCGTTGTTACGTTCTAAACGTCGAACGTTACCGGTCACTCGACATTTGGTCAAGGTGGCCGCCGCATTGCAGCAAAGCACTGAACAGTCGGGCTTCTGAAGGATTCACAGCTGGCTTCCCGGGTAGAACTCTCGACCTTCCTCGAAGGCGTCGAAAAGCGTGCGTTCAAGCAGGCCGTGTACGCGCTGAGGACCGACGAGGCAGCGCTGGATGCGGTGCAGGACGCGATGCTCAAGCTCTCGGTCAGCTACGCCGACCGTCCGCCCGCCGAACTCCCGCTACTGTTCCAGCGCATCCTGCAGAACGTGATCTACGACGCGCTGCGGCGGCAGAAAGTGCGCAACGCGTGGACCACGCTGCTGTCGTCATTCACGTCGGGAGCCGACGACGACAGCGATCCTCTCGATACGCTGACCGCCGACTCCGATGCCGCTCACGCCGGCACGCCGCACGCGCAGTTCGAGCGTGCGCGGATGATGGCGGCAATCGAGCGGGAAATCGCCCGCCTGCCCAATCGTCAACGCGAAGCCTTCCTGCTGCGTTACTGGGAGGAAATGGATATTTCCGAAACCGCCGCTGCGATGGGGTGTTCGGAGGGGAGCGTGAAGACCCACTGTTCGCGCGCCACGCAAACCTTGGCGGCAGCCCTCAAGGCAAAGGGGATCGTGTTATGAACGAACAGGAGTTCGGGCACAAGCTCGCGGTTCATCTTTCGGCCGCAACCCGCGAAATCGACGGCGAGCTCGCTCGTCGGCTCCGCAGTGCACGCGAAGAAGCGCTTCGTGCGAGCTCCCCTGCCGGAAGGCCGGGATGGTTTTTCGGCCGGAAGCTTCGTTTTCGCCTGATGCTTCCCGCCGTGCTCAGGCCTGCCGTACTGGTGTTCGCGGTCCTCGCGACGGTGCTTGCGGGGGATTACTGGGTGACCTGGTCGCGCGTCAATTCGCTTCAGAAAGTGGACACGGCGCTGTTGATCGACGACCTGCCGATCGACGCTTATCTCGACGCGGATTTCAAGGCATGGCTGCAGCAAGACTCGCAATCCTGATCGCAACGCTGATTCTTGCCGGCGCTGCGGGAGCGGTCACGCCGATCGGAGCGCCCGGATGGCGCGACTTGAACGCCGAACAGAGGGAAATCCTCGCGCCGCTCGCCGGCGACTGGAACGGCATGAGCGAGCCCCACCGGCAGAAATGGATCGGCATCGCCGACAGCTACGGCCGGCTCACGCGCGAGGAGCAGGAGCGCATCCGCGCCCGCATGAAGGCGTGGGCCGATCTCCAGCCCGAACAGCGCGAACGCGCGCGCGACCAGTACCGGACCTTGCGCAACATTCCTCCCGACAAGCGGGAGGCGCTGCCCGAGCTATGGCAGCGCTACCGCAGCATCCCGCCGGAGGCACGCCAGTCGCAGCACGACAGGCGCGATCGCCGCGCCGAACCGCGCTCGCCGTTGCGCGCGGACGACAAATGAAACTCTAGCCAGACTGGATCTTCGATTGAACACACTTTTGCCGCCGCGCCCCCGTGTCGAGCTGGCCGGCCTGCGTCGCCGTCTCGCCAGTATGCTGTACGAATCGCTGCTCCTGCTCGGTGTCCTCGGGCTGACATTCATGGTTCCCTATCTTGTGCTCGGCGTCGTCCTGAACGTCGCTCCCGCGGGATGGTTCGCGTGGCTGCATGTGTATCTGGTGCTGGGAGCGTACTTCGTCTGGTATTGGCGACGGCGTGGCCAAACACTGGCGATGCAGACGTGGCGCCTGCAACTCGTGAGGGCGACGGACGGACGTGCACTGCCTGTCGCGACAGCCTGGCTGCGCTACACGCTCGCCTGGCCTTCCGTGCTGTGCTTCGGTCTGGGGCTGGCATGGGCGCTCGTGGACCGCGACCGCCAGTTCCTGCATGACCGGTTGGCGGGAACATGCATCGTGTTTCGGCCAGCCTGACCGGGCACTGCGGCGGACCTGCGTGGCTGGTGCTGGTTGAGGCGGCAGCGCGAAGCGGCTTCCTGCTCCCTGGCATGAACCGCCACGGTCTTCCCGCTCCGTGTGACGCCTTCCGCGCGCCGCATTCGTCCCGTCGCAAATCCTGCGTATACTTTGAATTTGCCTGACTGGATCCGGCTCGACCGGAGACGACAATGAAAACGGAAAACGCCCCCAGCATTCTTCGATCCGACTATGTGCCCCTCGCGTGGCGGATCGACCACCTCGACCTGCACTTCAACCTCGATCCGGTGGCGACGATCGTCAAAAGCCGTCTGCGCTGCGTGCGCAACGCGCTGGCGCCCGCGGCGCCGCTGCGGCTCTTCGGTGAAGACATCGAGCTGCTCGACCTGACGGTCAACGGAGCGCAACCGGCGCCCGATGCAATCAGGCGGACCGCTGACGGAATCGAGATCGCGCTGGAGGGAGAAAGCGCAGAAATCGAAATCGCCACCCGCATCGACCCGTCGGCGAACACCACGCTTTCGGGTCTCTACCTGTCTCGCGGCGGCTTCTTCACCCAATGCGAAGCGGAAGGTTTTCGCCGGATAACTTTCTTTCCCGACCGGCCCGACGCGATGACGCGTTTCACCGTCACGCTGGAGGCGGACACGGCGACGTGCCCGGTGTTGTTGTCGAACGGCAACCTGATCGAACAGGGACCGCTCGACGGGGGCCGACACTACGCCAGGTGGGAGGACCCGTTTCCGAAGCCGTCATATCTCTTCGCGCTCGTCGCGGCGAACCTGGTGTCGCTCGAACGGCGGGTGAACACCGCGTCCGGGCGCGAGGTGCTGCTGCAGGTGTGGGTCGAAGACGGCAATCTCGACCGCGCCGGGCACGCGATGGATTCGCTGATCCATTCGATGCGCTGGGACGAGGAGACTTTCGGCCTCGAACTCGATCTCGACCGCTTCATGATCGTCGCCGTGAGCGACTTCAACATGGGTGCGATGGAGAACAAGGGCCTCAACATCTTCAACTCGAAGTACGTGCTGGCGAAGCCCGACACGGCCACCGACATCGATTACGAGAACATCGAAAGCGTCGTCGCGCACGAGTACTTCCACAACTGGACCGGCAACCGCGTGACCTGCCGCGACTGGTTCCAGCTCACGCTGAAAGAAGGGCTGACGGTATTCCGCGACCAGCAGTTCTCTGCCGACATGCTCGGACGCATGGCCGAGGCGGGGGGCGAGGCCGCTGCTGCGTCGGCCCGGGCGGTGAAGCGCATCGACGACGTGCGCGTGCTGCGCACTGCGCAGTTCGCTGAGGATGCGGGACCGATGGCGCATCCGATCCGCCCGGACAGCTACCAGGAAATCAACAACTTCTACACCGCGACGGTGTACGAGAAGGGCGCCGAAGTCATCCGCATGCTGCACACGCTGCTGGGGGCGGAAGGGTTTCGCAACGGCATGGACCTGTACTTCAGCTACCACGACGGCCAAGCGGTGACCTGCGACGATTTCGTCGACTGCATGGCCGAAGCGAACGGCCGCGACCTCGACCAGTTCATGCGCTGGTATGGCCAGGCCGGCACGCCCCGAGTCACGGCGCAAGGGCACTATGACGCCGAAAGCCGCAGCTACACGCTGACGCTGACGCAACACACGCCGCCGACGCCCGGCCAGCCTGAAAAGCTGCCGCTCGTGATACCGGTCGCGGTAGGCCTGATTGGCCCGGACGGCACCGACCTGCCGCTGCGGCTGCAGGCCGACAACCACGGCGCGACGACGAAACTGATCGAACTGACCGAAGCGGAGCAAAGCTTCGAGTTCACGGACCTCGACTTCGAGCCGGTGCCTTCGCTGCTACGCGGTTTTTCCGCCCCGGTGATCCTCGAGCTCGACGATGACGACGCGCGCCTCGCGTTCCGCATGGCCCACGATTCCGATGCGTTCAACCGCTGGGACGCGGCGCAGCGCTATGCGGAACGGGTCATCCTTGCGCTCGCTGCTGATGCCGCCGCAGGCCGTCCGCTGGCGGTGCCCGACGCTTTCGTCAGCGCCTTCCGCGCCCTGCTGACGAACGACGCGCTCGACCCCGCTTTCAGGGCCCAGGCGGCTGCGCTACCTGCCGAAGCCTATCTGCTCGAACGGATGACAGTGGCCGATCCGGCACTGCTGCGCGCGGCGCTGATGGCGCTGATGCGCGAACTGGGCGGGGCGCTCAGTGACGAGTGGCTGACGCTTTACCGCAAGCATGAAGTGACCGGGCCGTACCGCTATCACCCGGCCGATGCGGGACGACGCGCGCTGCGCAACCTCGCGCTGAAGTACCTGGCCGCTGCCGGAGTCGGTGAGGGTCTCGAGCGGGCGCACGCGCAGTTCGCGCGTTTCGACAACATGACGGAAGGCTTCGGCGCGCTCGCCGCGCTGGTCAACAGCGCGAATCCGGCGCGCGAAGCGGCGCTCGACACGTTTCACCGCCGCTACCGTGACGACGCGCTCGTGCTCGACAAGTGGTTCGCGCTGCAGGCCGGCGCGTGGCGCTGGAATGCCGAAGCCGCGCCGGTGCTCGAACGAGTGCGCAGGCTGATGGGCGATCCGGATTTCAGCATCGAGAATCCGAACAAGGTCTATGCGCTGCTGGGAAGTTTTTTCCGCGCCAATCCGGCAGAGTTCCATCTGCCGGACGGCAGCGGCTATGTGTTCTGGGCAGACCAGGTGCTTGCGCTCGACCGACGTAACCCTCAGGTCGCGTCGCGCGTCGCGCGGGCGCTCGAGAGCTGGCGCCGGTTTACCCCGGAAATCCGGGATCGTGTCGGCGTGCAGCTAGAGCGCGTGCGCAGCGTCGTCGGACTGTCACCCGACGTCGCGGAGATCATCGACAAGGCGCTGCAGAACGGTCGCTAGGGAAGCTGGCGCAGCCCGCCGGAATCGGAAGATGAGGCGGGCACGGCCGGCCGCAGCGTGCTCCGTCGCCCGCGCGGCCGATCGCCGATCCTGCAGGCTGCGTCGTCGCTGCCGCTCAGTTCGTGATGTCGCCGGCGATGTAGCTCGACAGGTGGCTGATCGTCTCTTCCTGCTGGACGATGATCGATTTGACGACGTCGCCGATCGTCACGATGCCGGCGATCTTGCCGCGCTCGACGACCGGCAGGTGACGAAAGCGGTTCTCGGTCATGATGTTCATGACTTCATCGACGGTGTGTGACGGCGTGATCGTGCAGACGTTCGGCGTCATCAACTCGCCGACCGTCGCCTCTTTCGAACTGAGGCCTTTCAGTACGAGTTTCCGCGCGTAGTCGCGTTCGGTGAATATCCCGGTGAGATGATCGTTTTCAGTCACCAGGACGGCGCCGATGTCATGCTTGGCCATGACTGCCAGCGCATCGAACACGCTGACGCCCGGTGACACCGCATGTGCGCCCGCGCCTTTTGTTTCCAGAATCTGCCGCACTGTCATGGTGGTCATTGCTGCTTCCCTCCTCTTGTCGTTGGCTGCCGTGCCGGCCGGCACCGCCGCGAACACGCCGTCATAGCTTGAATCGACTTCGGCGCGGACGCAAGCACCACCTGTGCGTGCAAGCAGGCTGGCGGCGCCCGATGCCGTTCAGATTTCGAGATTGTCGATCAGCCGCGTGTGGCCGAGCTTCGCCGCGGCGAGGACGACCAGCGGATCGTTGGCGTCGCCCGGAGGCTGCAGGTCCGCACGGCGGCGCACGGCGATGTAGTCGGGGTGCCAGCCGTGCGCGGCGAGTCCGGCCACCGCCTCGGTTTCGAGCTTCAGGAAATCGCGATCGCCGTCCCGCACCGCATCGCGGACGCGGGCGAGCTCGCGGTACAGCCGCGGCGCCTCGACGCGCTCTTCAGCGGACAGGTAGCCATTGCGCGACGACAGCGCGAGCCCGTCGGTCGCGCGGATCGTCTCGCCCGGCACGACTTCGACTGCGACGGCCAGTTCGCGCACCATGTTCGTCAGCACCATCAGCTGCTGGTAGTCCTTCTTGCCGAACAGCGCGACGTCCGGGCGCACGATGTTGAGGAGCTTCAGCACGACCGTCGCGACGCCGCGAAAGTGATCCGGGCGGAACTCGCCTTCGAGGATGGTGACATGCGCCGGCGCCGGGTCGACGTGGTACTGCTGCGGTTGCGGGTACATCTCGCCTTCATCCGGCGCGAACACGTGGGCGACACCCGCCGCCTCCAGCCTTTCGCAGTCGGCCTTGAACGTCCGCGGATAGCGGTCGAAGTCGTCGCGCGGGCCGAACTGCAGGCGGTTGACGAAAATGCTCGCGACGATTGAATCGGCATGGCCTGTGGCCTGCCGCATCAGCGCGATGTGCCCGTCGTGCAGGTTGCCCATCGTGGGCACGAGGGCGACTTTGCCGCTGACCGCAGCGCGGGCGGCGCGCAAGCTCTGAATGGTGGTGTGGATCTGCATGGCGAGGTCTCGGAGCGGGAAGGGCGCAGCTCAATAACAGTGTTCGGCGGCCGGAAAACTGCCGTCCCGGACGGCCTGGACGTAGCTCGCGACAGCTTCGTCGATGTCAGTCTTCCCGGTCATGAAATTCCTGACGAAGCGCGCTTTCTTGCCCGGATAGACGCCAATCATGTCGTGCAGCACGAGCACCTGGCCGTCACAGTCCGGGCCCGCGCCGATGCCGATCGTCGCCATCGAGGCGAGGCTCGCGGTGACTTCCCGAGCGAGCGCGGCGGGGACCATTTCCATGACCATCAGCGCGGCGCCGGCCTGTTCCAGCGCCAGCGCATCGCCTTTCAGCTGCGCCGCTGCGGCCTCGCTGCGGCCCTGTACGCGATAACCTCCCAGCTGGTGCACGGACTGCGGCGTGAGCCCGATGTGGGCGCATACCGGGATGCCGCGTTCGACGAGGAAACGGACGGTTTCGGCCATGAAGGTGCCGCCTTCGAGCTTGACCATCTGCGCGCCGGCGGCGAGCAGGCTGGCTGCGTTGTGCATCGCCTGCGACGGGCTCTCGTGATACGCACCGAACGGCATGTCGGTGACGATGAACGGGCGGGTGGAGCCGCGCACGACACATTCGGTATGGTAGATCATGTGCTCCAGCGTCACGGGCAGCGTGGACTTCTGTCCCTGCACGACGTTGCCGAGCGAATCACCGACGAGGAGGATGTCGACTCCCGCGCGCTCGAGCAGCGACGCGAAGCTCGCGTCATAACAGGTGAGCATGCTGATCTTGCGCCCTTCGGCGCGCATCTTGCCAATTTCGAACAGGGTGACGGGTTTGTCGTCCTGGAGGTAGCTCATGGGGGACTCCTGAGGAGAGCCGGAGTTTTCCGCAAAATGTCGCGGCGCACAAGGGGGTCTGCGAAAAGGGGGTTGTGAAAAGCTGCGGGCGACGAGGCGGTCAGCCGGCGTAGCCGAAGAACTCGCGGTAGCCGCGCATGTTGCGCAGCCGGTCGAGCAGAAGCTCGAAGTCATCGTCCTGCTCGACCGGGTTGAGGATCTCGGCGTCGACGACGAACAGCGGCGCTGCGTCGTAATCGTAGAAGAACCGCGCGTAGCGCTCGGCGACCTGTTCCAGGTAACGTTCGGTGATGCGGCGTTCGCTTTCCACGCCGCGGCGCCGGATACGTTCGACCAGCGTCTCGGGTTTCGCCTGGAGATAGATCACGAGGTCGGGGTGCCGCACTGCGGCCGGCTGCATGCTGTCGAAGATCCGGCGGTAGAGCGCCAGTTCGTCGTCGGCGAGATTGAGCGTCGCGAACAGCGGATCCTTGTCGAGAATGAAGTCCGATACGATGCGCGGGTGCGCGTCGGCGCGTTCGGCCAGCGCAGCAAGCTGGTCGACGCGCTGGAACAGGAAGGACAGCTGGGTCGGCAGCGCCCAGCGTTGCGGGTCCTGATAGAAACGCCCGAGAAACGCGTTCTGCTCCGGCTGCTCGAGCACCGTATCGGCATCGAGCCGCTCCGCGAGCCGGCGCGCGAGCGAGGTCTTGCCGGCGCCGATCGGCCCTTCGATGACGATGTAGCGCGCCTTGTCGAGCATGTGCCGGACCCGTCTCTAGTTGCGGAAAATGAAATATACCGCACCAAGCATATACAACGCGGCCCAAAGGCAGTCAATCTTCATCGGAGGCGTCAGTCCGGCAGCCTTTCAATTGTTTGGTCGCGTACTCCTGGCAGGAGGTCGGCGACGCGCCCGCGGCCCGGGATCGTCGCCGCCGGAGCGATTTCCGCGAGGGGGACGAGCACGAAAGCGCGCAGGTGCATGCGCGGATGCGGGATTTCGAGTCCGGGTTCAGTGACGGTGCCGTCGTCGTAGAGCAGCAGGTCGAGGTCCAGCGTCCGTGGCGCCTGCGGATATGCCCGGGTGCGGCCGAATTGCGCCTCGATGGCGAACAAGGCGTCGAGCAGCGCCCGCGCGGGCAGTGCCGTGTCGAGCGCAGCGACCGCGTTGAAGAAGTCCGGCTGCCCGCGCACACCCACCGGGGCGGTGCGGTACAGCGCCGAACGGGCGACGACGCGGGTGTCGGGCAACCTGTCGAGGGCCTCGAATGCAGTCCGGAGCGTCGCGACCGGCTGGCCGAGGTTCGAGCCCAGCGCGACGAAAGCGCGCACAGGAGCGTGCGTGGCGCCGGTCCGGCCGGGGCCGGATCGTTTCATGATGCGTCGACGGCGGCGGTGTCGGCCTCGGCCGGCTTGCGCCGGCGGCGCCGCCGCTTGCGCTCGGGCGCTTCGCCGCGGCCGGTTGCCTCGGCGAGCAGGGCTTCGCGCGCGTCGTGACCCGCATGTGCGAACCGGTCCCACCATTCGGGGAGCGCCAGGTCGATTTCGCCCGACTGCGCGCGCAAGCGCAGGAAGTCCCATGCTGCCCGGTAACGCGGCTGTTCGATGAGGCGGTAGGGCGTCTTGCCGCTGCATTTGTCGAAGCGCGGTTGCAGCGCCCATATTTCCTTGATGTCCCCGACGATGCGGCGCGTGATCGCGAGTTTGCCGGCCTGCGCTTCGAGCACGTCGTCCATCGCTGCGAACAGCGCGGGCTGGGTGTGCTCGCCGTTGCGCTTGCGCGTTTCCCACGCGCCAAGCACTTCGTGCCACAGCAGCGTCGCGAACAGGAAGCCCGGCGATACCGACTTGTCCTGGCGCACGCGCTCGTCGGTATTCTCGAGCGCGAGCCTGACGAAGCGTTCGCCCATCGGCTGTTCGAGGATCACGTCGAGCAGCGGCAGCAGGCCGTGGTGCAGGCCTTCCTCGCGCAGCTGTTCGAGGCATTTCAGCGCGTACCCGGAGAACAGCAGCTTCAGCATTTCGTCGAAGAGCCGTGCGGCCGGCACGTTTTCGAGCAGCGACGCCATCTCGCGGATCGGGTGGCGCGCGGCAGGGTCGAGCGTCAGGCCGAGCTTGGCGCCGAGCCGCACGCCGCGCAGCATCCGCACCGGGTCTTCGCGGTAACGCGCGCGCGGGTCGCCGATGATGCGCAGCGTTTTCTGCTTCAGGTCGGCGACGCCGTGGTGATAATCGACGATCTGCTCGGTCGTCGGATCGTAGTACAACGCATTGACGGTGAAGTCGCGCCGTGTCGCGTCCTCGGCCTGCGAGCCGAAGACGTTGTCGCGCAGCACCCGGCCGTGTTCGTCGGTTTCAGTGCTCTCGGCAACCTGGCTCGCGCGAAACGTCGACACTTCGATCGTCTCCGGCCCGCTCATGACATGCACGATCTTGAAGCGGCGGCCGATGATGCGCGAGCGGCGGAACAGCGCGCGGACTTCCTCCGGCGTCGCGCTCGTCGCGACGTCGTAGTCTTTCGGCGGGTGGCCGACCAGGAGATCGCGCACTGCGCCGCCGACGACGAAGGCCTTGTGGCCGTGTTCCTGGAGCACGGTGCAGACCTTGCGCGCGACCGGCGAGAGCTGCTCGCGGCGAACGCCATGCTGAGCGACGGGAATCAGCGCGGGTTCGGTATTCACGACTGGCAGCGCGGCGCGCTGGAAGACTTTGCGCAGCAGCTTGCGGATCATTGGAAAGAGGGCGGAGCGGTCAACATAAGCGTGCAATCATAACCGATGCGCAGGCCTTGCAGGGCACTGCTGCCACCTTACCGCAGCGAGATGACCGGCCAGCCCTTGCCGAGCGCATGCACGCGCAGCGTGTCGTCGGGGTCGACGGCGACCGGATCGGTGACGCGCGCCATCAGCGGCAGGTCGTTGTGCGAGTCGCTGTAGAACCACGAGCGAGAGAAGCTGCCGTGATACAGGCCGATCGACTCGAGCCAGCTGTCGACACGCTCGATCTTGCCCGCCTTGAACGCCGGAGTGCCGCGCGGCTTGCCGGTAAAGGCGCCATGTTCCTGCGCCGGAATCGTCGCGATGAGATGGGCGATGCCGAATTCGCGCACGATCGGGCCGGTGACGAAGCTGTTTGTCGCCGTGACGACCGCGACCAGCGCGCCGCGGTCGAGCTGTTCGCGCACCAGCCGGCGGGCCTTGTGGGTGATCATGGGTGCGACGGCCGTCGCCATGAATTCGCGGTGCCACGCGTCGAGCTGCGCGCGCGGATGGCGCGCGAGCGGAGCGAGCTGGAAGTCGAGGAACTCGAAGATGTCGAGCGTGCCGGCCTTGTATTGCTCGTAGAAGCCGATGTTCTTCGCTTCCTGCACTTCGCGGTCGAGCACGCCCTTGGCGATGAGAAACTGCGCCCATGCGAAGTCGGAGTCGCCATCGAGCAGCGTGTTGTCGAGGTCGAAAAGTACGAGGTCCAAGCGGGTTTCCTTGAATGGGGTCCGGGGTCCGGATCGGTCGGGGGCAGCAGGCGTGCCGGGCGCGACGCGAGGATGCGCGCCCGGGCTCATATGTCGAGTCCGGCGTGGATCATCTCGCGCAGCAGCGGCAGCGTGACGGCACGCTTGCGTTCGAGCGACGCGGTGTCGAGCGCATCGAGCACCGCGAGCAGGCTCGGCAGGTCGCGGCGGCCATGGCGCAGCAGGAAATCGGTCACTTCGTCGGCGAGCGGCAGCCCGCGACGCTCGGCGAGCGTGCGCAGGATCGCCGCGCGCGCTTCATCGTCGAGCGGGCGGACTTCATAGACCAGGCACTGGCCGACGCGGGTACGCAGATCCTCGCGCACTGCAAGCTGCAGCGGGGCGGCCGCGCCGGCCAGGAGCAGCGTCTGGCCGTTACCGCGCGCGCGGTTGAATGCGTTGAACAGCGCCACCTGCGCCGCTGCGTCGAGTGCCTCGACGTCGTCGACCGCGAGCAGCGCCCCGCCGGTCTGCGGCAGTTCGTCACCCGCTTCGGCGGCCGGGACATAGAGGGCCGGACGGCCTGCCACGTGCGCGCGGGCGACCGCCGCGCGCAACAGATGGCTGCGGCCGCTGCCCGGGGGGCCCCAAAGATACAGGTGAGCGGCGCGTGGTCCGATTGCGTCGAGCGCGGCGACCAGTTCGTCGTTACTGCCGACGACGAAGTTGTCGAGCGTCGGCGGCGCATCGGGGCGGATGTCGAGCACGAGCTGCTTCACTTGCCGATCTCCTCGATGCGCGATTCGGGGTCGCCGCGGTAGAGGCGGCTCGCGAGCCACGCAGCGCGCAGTTCACGCAAGCCGACGAGGATCGCCGCGCTCGCCGGCAGCGCGACGAGCACGCCGACGAAGCCGAACAGCTGGCCGAACGCCATCAGCGCGAAAATCACCGCAACCGGATGCAGGCCGATGCGTTCGCCGACGAGGTAGGGCGTCAGCACGAAGCTCTCGATCGCCTGCCCGAGGCCGTACACGATCGCGACGCCGATCAGCGGCGACCAGCCGTCGGCCTGCAGCAGTGCAGTGAGGATCGCGAGGATCAGGCCGCCGCCGAAGCCGACATACGGGATGAAAACGAGCAGGCCGGTGATGACGCCGACCGGCAGCGCGAACTTCAGTCCGGCGAGCCACAGGCCGACGCTGTAGAACACCGCGAGCAGCAGCATCACCGAGAGCTGGCCGCGCAGGAACTGCGACAGCACCGAGTCGATGTCGTGGAAGATGCGCAGCGTGCGCGGCAGCATCGGGCGCGGGATGATGGCCTGCACGTTCGTGACCAGGTGCGGCCAGTCCTGCAGCAGGTAGAACATCACGACCGGGATCAGCAGCACAAGCGCCGCGAGGCCGACCAATGCGCTGCCACCTTGGCGCAGATGGCCGAGGATGACCGGCACCAGGTCCTGCGCAGTACTCCAGTTCTCGGTGATCCAGGTGCGCACGAACGCTGCATCGAGCTGCAAGTCGATGCCGAAGCGCTCCATCAGTCGCGGTGCGACGCGCGAATTGAGCAGCTCGATCAGGTCCGGCAGGCGGCCGACGAGCGCGATCGCCTCGCGATAGATCATCGGCGCGAGGATCAGCAGCAGCAGCAGCAATATCGCGCCCAGGCCGAGGATCACCAGCAGCACCGCGAGGGGGCGCGGGATGCGGCGCCGGACCATCCAGTTCACCGCCGGGTCGCAGATGTATGCGAACACCGCCGCGATCACGAACGGCGCGAGGATCGGCCCGAGCGCGTAGAGCAGCGCGACGAGCGCAAGCGCGACGCCGGCCCACACGGCGGATTGCAGACGGTCGGCGCGGGATTGGGTCATTTCGAGTAAAATCGCGAGCTTGGCGCGGATGCCCGGCAAGTGCCGGAGCGACCCGCGAAACCCGTAAATGTAGCCACTTGGCGTTGCGGCCTCAAGTTTCCCGCTCGCCGGGTCCGGCCGAACCCCGCCTTCCGCATGCCAGAGGAACCCACTTGAGCTCCCCGAAACCTTCGCTTTCCTACCGCGACGCCGGTGTCGATATCGATGCCGGCGACGCGCTCGTCGACCGCATCAAGCCGCTCGCCAAACGCACCATGCGCCCTGAAGTGCTGGGCGGCATCGGCGGCTTCGGCGCGCTGTTCGAGCTGTCGAAAAAGTACCGCGAGCCGGTGCTGGTGTCGGGCACCGACGGTGTCGGCACGAAGCTCAAGCTCGCGTTCCAGCTGAACAGGCACGACACCGTCGGCCAGGACCTGGTCGCGATGAGCGTCAACGACATCCTTGTCCAGGGCGCCGAACCGCTGTTCTTCCTCGACTACTTCGCCTGCGGCAAGCTCGACGTCGATACCGCGGCAGCGGTCGTCAGTGGCATCGCGCGCGGCTGCGAGCTGTCCGGCTGCGCGCTGATCGGCGGGGAGACCGCCGAGATGCACGGCATGTACCCGGACGGCGAATACGACCTGGCCGGCTTCGCGGTCGGCGCAGTCGAGAAGTCCGAGATCATCGACGGATCGCGGATCGTCCCGGGCGACGTCGTCCTCGGCCTCGCGTCGAGCGGCGCCCATTCGAACGGCTACTCGCTGATCCGCAAGATCATCGACCTTGCCAAGCCGGACCTCGATGCCGACTTCCACGGCCGTCCGCTGCGCGACGTGATCCTCGAGCCGACGCGCCTGTACGTGAAGCCGATGCTCGGCCTGATGCAGGCGATCCCCGGCGTCGTCAAGGGGATGGCGCACATCACCGGCGGCGGCCTGCTCGAGAACGTGCCGCGTATCCTCGCCGATGGCCTAGCCGCGCGTCTCGACGTGTCGTCGTGGACGCTGCCGCCGCTGTTCCAGTGGCTCCGGGACGCTGGCAACGTCGACGCGCAGGAAATGTATCGTGTGTTCAATTGCGGCGTCGGCATGGTCGTGATCGTGTCGGCGGCGCAGGCCGGCGCGGCAGTGCAGAACCTCGAGGCCGCAGGCGAAATCGTCTATCGGCTCGGCCGGATCGAGTCGCGGGCCGAAGGCGCGGCGCAGACGACGGTCGGCTGAGGCCGGCCGCAATGCCCGCCCCTCGTCGCCTGATCGTCGCCCTCAGCCTCGTCGGCCTCGCCGCGCTTGCAGGCTACGCGTATTACGCGAACCGCACGCCGGCGGCGCCGCAGCCGGCGGGGGCGGCTCCCGCAGCAGAACGGGGCAGTGGCGGCGCAGCCGGGGCGGTGGCCAGGGCCGAACCGGTCGGTGTCGAGACCGTCACGGTGACGTCCGAGACGGTCGCTGACGACGTCACTGCGGTCGGCACGCTGCGCTCGAACGAATCGGTCGTGCTGCGGCCCGAAGTCGCCGGACGCATCGCCGCGATCCGGTTTCGCGAAGGCGGGCCGGTACGGCGCGGCGAAGTGCTGATCGAACTCGACGCAGCGGTGCAGCAGGCCGAAGTGCAGCAGGCGAAGGCGAACCTCGCGCTCGCCGAGGCGAATTACGGCCGCACTGACGATCTCTTCAAACGCAAGTTCCTCAGCCACACCGCGCGCGACGAAGCCGCTTCGCAGCTCGAAGTTGCGCGCGCGAACATGGCGCTCGTCGAAGCGCACCTCGAGCGCACCCGCATCCGCGCGCCGTTCGCCGGCGTCGTCGGGATCCGCAACGTCAGCATCGGCGACTACGTCAAGGAAGGCGACGACCTGGTCAATCTCGAAGACATCGCGACGCTGAAAGTCGATTTCCGCCTGCCGGAAAACTATCTCGCGCGCGTGCGCCCCGGGCAGACGCTCGAAATCACATCCGACGCGATTCCCGAGCAGCGCTTCGAAGCGCGGGTTGCCGCGATCGACCCGCTCGTCGATGAACAGGGGCGCTCCGTCGTGATGCGCGCGACACTGCCGAACGAAGGCCTGCGGCTGCGTCCCGGAATGTTCGCGCGCGTGCGGCTGATCCTGCAGCAGCGCTCCGACGTCGCGATCCTGCCCGAGGAGGCGCTGGTGTCGGCGCCCGGCAACGTGCAGTTCGTCTATCGCGTCGTCGACGGCAAGGCGCAGCGCGTCGAGGTGTCGACCGGCATACGGCGCGGCACGCGCGTCGAAGTCGTGCGCGGCCTGCAGGCCGGCGACGTCGTCGTGACGGCGGGCCAGCTCAAGCTGCGCGACGGGGCGCCGGTGCGCGTCGTGCGCGCGGACGGGACCGGCGAGGCGCCTTCGGCAGGGGCCGCCGACGGACCCGGTTGAGCGGAGGTACGCGATGATCCTGTCCGAGGTCTGTATCAAGCGTCCGGTGTTCGCGACAGTGCTGTCGCTGCTGGTGCTGCTCGTCGGGCTGATGTCGTATTCGCGCCTGACGGTGCGCGAGTACCCGAACATCGACGAACCGGTCGTCACCGTCGATACGACCTACACCGGCGCGAGCGCCGAGATCGTCGAGTCGCAGGTCACGAAACCGCTCGAGGATTCGCTCGCCGGGATCGAAGGCGTCGACGTGATCCAGTCGATCAGCCGCCAGGAGCGCAGCCAGATCACGATCCGTTTCCGCATCGAGCGCGACGCCGACAGCGCCGCGGCCGACGTGCGCGACCGCGTGTCGCGCGCGCGCCGCCAGCTGCCCGACGACATCGACGAGCCGGTGATCGCGAAAGTCGAGGCCGACGCGAGCCCGATCATCTGGATCGCGTTCTCGTCGGATCGCCACTCGTCGCTAGAACTGAGCGACATCGCCAGCCGCATCGTCAAGCCACGGCTGCAGACGCTCTCCGGCGCCGCCGACGCGCGCGTGTTCGGCGAGCGCCGCTATTCGATGCGCATCTGGCTCGACCGCGACCGGCTTGCGGCGTTCAACCTCACGCCGCAGGACGTCGAGGACGCGATCCGGCGCCAGAACGTCGAGCTGCCGGCCGGGCGCATCGAAAGCCGCGAGCGCGAGTTCGCCGTCGTCGCGCAGACCGATCTCGACGAACCGCAGGAGTTCGAGGCGGTCGTCGTGCGCGAACCCGGGACGGCCGACGGGCGCCCGGTGCGCATCCGCGACGTTGGCCGCGTCGAGGTCGCCGCGCAGAGCGAGCGCACGCTGGTGCGTTTCATGGGCAAGCCGGCGGTGTCGCTCGGCCTGATCAAGCAGTCGGTCGCGAACCCGCTCGACCTCAAGCGCGGCCTCGCCGAGATGATGCCGGTGCTCGAGGCGGAACTGCCCGAAGGCATGACGATGAGCATCGCGAACGACACGACCGTGTTCATCGAACGCTCGATCGCATCGGTGTTCGCGACGATCTGGGAGGCGGTGCTGCTGGTCGCGGTGATCTGCTTCTTCTTCCTGCGCAACTGGCGCGCGATGCTGGTGCCGCTGGTGACGATCCCCGTGTCGCTCGTCGGCGCGTTCACGCTGATGCTGGTGTTCGGCTTCTCGATCAACACGCTGACGCTGCTCGCGCTGGTGCTCGCGATCGGCCTCGTCGTCGACGACGCGATCGTCGTGCTCGAGAACATCTACCGGCATGTCGAGGACGGTATGGAGCCGGTCCAGGCGGCTTTTCGCGGCGCGCGCGAGATCGGCTTCGCCGTCGTTGCGATGACGATCACGCTCGCCGCGGTCTATGCGCCGGTCGCGTTCATGACCGGGCGCACCGGCAAGCTTTTCACCGAGTTCGCGCTGACGCTCGCCGGCGCGGTGATCGTGTCGGGCTTCGTCGCGCTGACGCTGTCGCCGATGATGTGCTCGAAGCTGCTGCGCCACGAGCAGCGGCATGGGCGTTTCTACAACGCGATCGAGCGGTTCCTCGGCGGGCTGACCAACGGCTACCGCCGCGCGCTGATCGTCGCGCTGCAAATGCGCTGGGCCGTGGTGCTCGCGTTCGTCGTCGTCGCCGGCTCGTCGCTCGTGCTGCTCAAGACGCTGAAGACGGAACTCGCGCCGGTCGAAGACCGTGGTCGCGTCGTCGGCATCTTTTCCGGACCGGAAGGGGCGACGATCGACTTCATGGGGCGCTACGCCGAACAGGTCGAGGCGATCTTCGCCCAGACACCGGAAGTCGACCGCTACCTCGTCATCTCCGGCAACCCGACGGTGTCCCAGGGAATCTCGTTCGCCGGCTTCACGGACTGGGCCGAGCGCGAGCGCAGCGCCGCCGAGATCGCCGGCGAGCTGCGGCCGAAGCTCTCGGCGGTGCCGGGGCTGCTCGCGTTCCCGGTACTGCCGGCGGCGTTCGGGCAGAGTTCGCGCTCGCGCCCGGTCAGCTTCGTCATCACGACGTCGGAGTCGTACGACGAACTCGCGCGCTACACCGAACGGATGCTCGACGAGCTGGGCGGCCATCCGGGCTTCGTGTCGCCAGACACCGACCTGAAGCTGACGAAGCCGGAACTCGCTGTCGACGTCGATCGCGACCGCGCGGCCGACCTCGGCATTCCCGTCGACGTAATCGGCCGCACGCTCGAGACGATGCTCGGCGGGCGGCAGGTCACGCGCTACAAGAAGGACGCCGAACAGTACGACGTGATCGTGCAGGTCGAAGCGGCAAGCCGCGCCATTGCCCGCGATATCCGCGAGATCTACGTGCGTGGCAAGAGCGGCGCGATGGTGCCGCTCGCGAACCTCGTGCAGGTGCGCGAGACGGTCAGCCCGCGCGAGCTCAATCATTTCGGTCAGCGGCGTTCGGTGACGATCTCGGCGAACCTCGGGCCGGATCTTGCGCTCGGCGAAGCGCTGGCGTTTCTCGAACAGACGGCCGCGCGCGTGCTGCCGGCCGGCTATGCGATCGACTACGACGGCCAGTCACGCGAATTCAAGACCAGCTCGGCGAGCCTCGCGCTGACTTTCGTGCTCGCGCTGGCGTTCATCTATCTCGTTCTCGCGGCGCAGTTCGAGAGCTTCCGCGACCCGTTCATCATCATGCTGACGGTGCCGTTGTCGATGACCGGCGCGCTCGCGGCGCTGTATTTCACCGGCGGCACGCTGAACGTCTACAGCCAGATCGGTCTCGTCACGCTGGTCGGCCTGATCACCAAGCACGGCATCCTGATCGTCGAGTTCGCGAACCAGTTGCGCGACGACGGCGCCGCGCTGACGGAGGCGGTCATCGACGCGTCGGTGCTGCGGCTGCGGCCGATCCTGATGACGACGGGAGCGATGGTGCTCGGCTCGATTCCGCTCGCGCTCGCGACCGGCGCCGGCGCCGAGAGCCGCCAGCAGATCGGCTGGGTCATCGTCGGCGGCCTGCTGCTCGGCACGGTGTTCACGCTGTTCGTCGTGCCGACCGTCTATACGCTCCTCGCCCGCCGCGAGCGCACCCGCATCGAGGCCGAGCAGCCGGTCGTGGCGACTGAATAAGTGCCGCATTCGCAGCCTCACCAAGTCCTTTCGCGGCCGCGTTCGGCTCTCGCTGCGTGGTTGATGATGGGACTGGTGCTGCTGTCGCTCGCGTACGGCGCACGCACCGGCCTTCCGGCCTGGCCCGCCGGCCTCGCCGCGTGGGGTGCGGGAATCGCGCTGTGGCCGCGCCTTGACCACAAGCAGCACCGCTTCGCGATCATCCTTTCCGGGCTCGGCGCCGTCGCGCTCGCGGTTGCGCTGTGGCGCGGCCAGAGCCCTTCGTGGAGCGGCCTGCTGACGAAGAACACGCCGCTGCTCGGCATGCTCGCCGCGGTGAGCTTTCTGCAACTCGTCGGCATGGGGGACGGCGATGACCGGCCCCTTCCGCGTGGGCGACGCGCATTGTGGCAGACGATGGCCGGCGTGCATGTTTTCGGCGCCGTCATCAACATGTCGGTGATTTTCATCGTTGCCGAGCGGCTCGCGCAGGCGGGGCGGCTGTCGCCCCGGCAGGCCGCTGCGATCGCACGCCCGTTCATGCTCGCGGCGCTGTGGTCGCCGTTCTTCGGCGCCATGGCTGTCGCGCTGACGTACGCGCCGCACGCGCGCCTCGCCGACGTCGCGCTCGCCGGCGCTCCGCTGGCTGCGGTGCTGGTGTGGGTTGCGGGGCGGACGCTGCCGCCGGCAGCAGCGGGCGAGGATCCCGACTTCGTCGGTTTTCCGATGCGCCTGTCGGCGCTGTGGCTGCCGCTCGCGCTGACCGGCATCGTGAGCGCCGGGCATTTCCTGCTGCCGGCGTGGTCGTCGCTGGCGATCATCAGCGGCGCGGCGCTGGCGATCAGCGTGGCGGCGGTGTTCGTGCGCAGCGGAGCGGGAGACGGGCTCGAGCGCATCATCGATCACGCCCACCGGCGCCTGCCGGCGATGTCGGGGGAGCTGATGCTGTTCCTCGCCGCTGGCGTGTTGGCGACCGGCCTGCAGGCGTTGATGCAGACCGATTCCGGCTGGCTGCCGTTCGAGCGTTTCGGCCCGCTGCAGGCGGCGCTCGTGCTCGGGCTGATGATCGCGCTGTCGGCGATCGGCGTGCACGCAGTGGTGACGATCGTCATCGCGTCGGCGTGGCTCGCGCCGCTCGCGCCCGACCCGCTGCTGCTCGCGCTGATGTTCCTGATGAGCTGGGGCATCGGCCTCGCACTGAACCCGATGGCTGGCGTGCATCTGTCGCTGCAAGGGCGCTTCGCGCTGCCGGCGCTCGGGCTCGCGCGCGCGAACCTGCGTTACTGCCTCGTGGCGTATGCGCTCGCGGTCGTGTGGCTGTTCGGCGTCGCGCTAGTGCGCGGCATGCCGTGAGCGGGTGAGCAGGCGTGCGGCGGCGGTGTTGACAGCATTGGTCAGGTCCGGGCGCAGGCAGTCGAGCTCGACGAGCCCGGGCCAGCTGTCGCGGAACTGCCGTTGCCACGTCAGCTGGCGCTTCGCGAGCTGGCGCGTCGCGGCGATGCCCTTGAAGCGCATCGTGTCGTAATCGTCGCCGCCGTCGAGATATTCCCACACCTGCCGGTAGCCGACGCAGCGCATCGACGGCAGCGTCGCGTCGAGCGTGTAGCGCGCGCGCAACGCACGCAGTTCGTCGATCAGGCCGGCCGCGAGCATCTGGTCGAAGCGCTGCTCGATGCGTGCATGCAGCACCGCGCGATCCGACGGCACGAGCGCGATCGGCAGCATGCGGAACGGCAGCGCCGCGGCCTCGCGCCGGGCGTAGCTTTCGGCGAGCGGCCGTCCGGTCAGACGCACGATCTCGAGCGCGCGCTGGATGCGCTGCGCGTCGGCCGAGTCGAGCCGCGCGGCGGCGTCCGGATCGATCTGTGCGAGTTGCGCATGCAGTGCCGGCCAGCCGAGGCGCGCCGCAGCGGCGTCGATGTCGGCGCGCAGGTCGGCGTCGGCAGCGGGCAGGTCCGACAGCCCGTCGCGCAGCGCCTTGAAGTACAGCATCGTGCCGCCGGCGAGCAGCGGGATGCGCCCGCGTGCGTGGATCTCGCCGATTAGCCGCAGCGCGTCGCGACGAAAGTGCGCCGCCGAGTAGCTTTCTTCGGGCGACACGATGTCGACCAGGTGGTGCGGGCAGGCGGCGCGTTCCGCTGCGGTGGGCTTTGCGGTGCCGATGTCCATGTCGCGATAGACGAGGGCTGAATCGACACTGACGATCTCGATCGGCAGCACGCGCGCCAGGGCCAGCGCGGAGGCGGTCTTGCCGCTGGCGGTGGGGCCGAGCAGGAGGAGGGCGGAGGGCTGCATCGGGGGTAGGGGCGGGGGAGCGGTGGCGGAGAATCCGGGGAAGGAATTGTAGCGGCGAAGCGTGATCGGCGTCCCCTCCGCGCCGCGCGTTTCTGCAGGGCGCGCGAAGGGACGAGGCCCCAAAACGTCGGGCGCCGATCGCGGTGCTGTCACGCGCGAAAGGCCGTAAAATGCCAATCGCATCATAACCCGGAGGCTCGCGCCCGATGAATCCGTTCTCGCTGTCGCTTTCCCGTTTTCGCCGCATCGGCCGAGTCAACCGCGAAAACAGCTTCCGGTCGCAGGTCCTTGCCACGCTTCTTTCTGTTTTGTTGCTCGCATCGCCGCTGCCAGCACCCGCCGAGACGGCCAGCGGGCCTGCCGCGACGCTCGCGATGGTTTATCGCGCCGACGTCGATCCGGCAGCGTACTGGGTCAGCGAAAAGCTCGACGGCGTGAGAGCCCTGTGGGACGGGCGGGTGCTGCGCTTTCGCAGCGGGCAGCCGATCGCGGCGCCGCAATGGTTCGTTGACGGGTTGCCGCGCCAGGCGCTCGACGGGGAGTTGTGGATCGGCCGGCGCAGCTTCGAGCAGCTGTCGGGCGTCGTGCGCAAGCAGCAACCGGTCGACGACGAATGGCGGCAGGTGCGCTACATGGTGTTCGAGATGCCGCAAGCGCCCGGCAGCTTCACCGAGCGCATCGCCAGGATCAGGGCAGTCACGGCCGGTAGGCCATCGTGGCTGAATGCAGTCGAGCAGTTTCGCGTCGCCGACGCCGCAGCGCTGCAGCGCCGCTTCGAGCGTGTCGTCGCTGCCGGTGGAGAAGGCCTGATGCTGCATCGCGCCGATGCGACGTGGGTCGCCGGGCGCAGCGCTGTGCTGCTGAAGCTGACGCCTTGGCTGGACGCCGAAGCGCGCGTCGTGGCGCATCGGCCGGGCAAGGGCCGGCTGCAGGGCATGCTCGGGGCGCTCGAAGTCGAAACGCCCGACGGGCGTCGCTTTCGCATCGGAACCGGATTCTCCGACGCGCAGCGGCGCGCCCCGCCGGCCATCGGCGCGACCGTGACCTACCGTTACCGCGAGCTCACCGCGAAAGGCCTGCCGCGTTTTCCTCGTTACCTGCGGGTGCGCGAACTGCCGTGACTCGCCGGGGTGTAATATCGCAAATTGCTATATAATATTTTCATGAAGCTGAGCTCAAACAAGGCGCTGCGTGAGTTCGCAACCCTCCACCCAGACGCGGAAGCGCCGCTGCAGGCTTTCCGGCATCTGGTCGAAAAGGGGCGTTACGACAGTTTCTCGGCGCTTCGCGCGACCTTCGGGAGTCTCGATAAGGTCGGAGACCGCTTCGTGTTCAACATCGGCGGCAACAAGTACCGCTTGATCGCATCAATCGCCTTCGCTGCACAGTTGCTGTGGGTGAAGGCGGTGCTGACGCATGCCGAGTACGACAAAGGAGAGTGGAAATGAGCGTGACGGATGTAATCGAGTCGTGGGCCGCCGTGAGTGATGCGCTCGGCCTGGGGGCGCCGGTCCGCGACGAGTCGCACTATGAGGCGTTGCTGGCGTTCGTCGCCGAGGCGTTCGAGCGCTTCGGCGGCAATGAATCACATCCGGTTTTCGGGCTGCTATCGATCGTCGCGGACCGCATCCGCGAGTACGAAGAGCGCGCACATCCGTGGCCGCCGATGGCACCGCATGAATTCCTGCGTCAACTGATGGCAGAGCGCGGCATTCGCCAGTCCGATTTACCCGAAGTGGGCTCTCAGTCGGTTGTGTCGGAAGTGCTGTCCGGGAAACGATCCCTCAACCTGCGCCAGGTGAAGGCGTTGTCGGAGCGGTTTCATCTGCCGATGGAGGCGTTCGTCGCGTAAAAAAAGCCCGCGCGGGGCCTAGCCGGTAACTTAAGGTGTTGATTGAGGGCTGCCGAAGTGCCGGCAGCCCTTTGTTTTCGGGGGTTTGATGCGCGGGAGTTTTTTCCGTGCATAGAAAAGGCCGCAATCCCTTGCAGGATGCGGCCTTCAACAAACCATCAACACCTTACCGTACCGGCTAGGCGCGGGGCGGGCTGGCCGATGCCGAGAGGCTGGCTTACTGTGCAGGCGCGGGAGGCGCGGCCTGTGATGGCGGGATGTTGATGATGATCGGAGCCGGCTGTGATGCGACGGACTGCTGGAACGGCTTCATTATCTGGGCGATGCCGAAGATGGCGGCCAGCATCGTGCCGAGGATGGCCAGCACGGTGCCGAGCATCCACGTCTTGATCGAGGCGTCCATCTCGTGAAGATCGGTGCGCATCTCAGCCACGGCATCTCTGAGCGAGTCCATGCGACCTTCGACCGACGCAAACCGGGCGTCGATCTTCGACATCGCGGCGCCGAACTCAGCGCGGGTCACCTAATCCGTCATGAGCGTGTATCGAGGTCAGGCTGACCCGGAATGCACTCGATCGAGGAGCTTGGAGAGCGGCATTGCTTTCGCCAGAGAGGCGATGATCTGCATTTCGATGCCCGCTCGGGCCGGGTCAGTGCGGTCGTCGACGATAACGCGAACCTTTGGGGCGCTCTCGTCGCCCGCATTCAGCACGTCGACGAGTTTGCGCATCAGACCGCCGGTTGCGTTGTGGTGAGGCGTAATGACGTCAATCAGCTCGTCATTCTGCAGAAAATCGAACTGATGTTCGTGGCCGGAGATGCCCCGTTGGCGCGGATGGCGAATGAGGTCGGCATGCGGGCGCCAGGCGCGCAGGTACATCTCGACCTCTTCGGCCAGGTTGCGCGACTCTTCCGTGCCCCCCATCTGCTCGCGCGCCCACTGCGCGACTGCAAGCTCTGCAGAGATGAAGCGCGGCACATGCCATCCAAGTTGGGTTTCCTGGGTGAGCAGAGACAGGGCGCCGTTGTTGCAGAGCGTTACGCCGAAAGGGTGAATCCGCTCGCGCAGCGCAGTCATTCGCCGCGGGTTCCACGGATCGAGCCCCATTCCCGACAAATGATGGAGCGCCAGCGCTTCGTCGTTGATCTCGACAAGCGGCGCGCGGTTGATCACGTACAGACAAATGGCAGTGCCATCGTCGAACGAGAACGGCGTTCCCAACTCGAACACCGGCTCGCCGTGCAGGCCCGTAAGAGGCGTGCAGTCGAAAGCAAACTGGCGGGCGAGGGCGGTGCAATTCATGGCAGTTCAAGCGTCGGAATCGGAAGAGGCCGCGCAATCGAGCAGCGTTGCGCGAAATACTCTGCGGCCCCGTTGAAGTCTCCGCACCCTACGGCATCGACCTTTTCAACGCGAGGGCCGACATGCTCGTGCGGGCCGAAAAGGGCACCTTCCGGTGAATTATGGGTGCGCTTGTTGGTTGGGGCAACCTCAAGCTGATAGGCCCGGTGCTTGGCCCCGTGCCGGAAGGAAAACAGCGTGAAGAGGTACAGGCACCGCTGGATAATGATGGGTGCCTTGATCTCGATCTGCAGCGACAGTCCGGCAATGAGCGCGCCATCCTCATCTTCGAACTGCCCCTGCAGGAAGACATGGCCCGCGTGATTGATGCGGGACCTCCACTGCGGCGCGCCATACACTTTTTTCGGCATCCCCATGAGGCGCAGCGCTTCGTCGACAGCAATCATTCAAGGGAATTCACTGGAAACGCGGCCCCCTCGCCGGGCCTCGGCGGCGCAGGATGGTGAGTGTCAGTCATGGGGCAGGGGTTCGGCGCCTTTCGATCGCAACAGGTTGGCGATCTGTTCGTCCTTCCGTGATTCGGCGACATCGAGCGCGGTCCTTCCTTGGCTGTCGAGCGCATTAGGATCGGCCCCACCGTTGAGTAGTGAAAACACACTCCCCCAGTTGCCAGCCTCTGCCGCAGCAACCAAGGCAACACCTTCCGGACTTCCAGTGAGGCGCAGAGCCTCGTCATGTGGCGCCAAGTCACGGCCGCAGTGCTTGCAGACGATCGCCTCGCGTCGGACTTGCTCGGCGCAGAACGGGCATTTCTTGTGGGTCTCGACAGATGGCGCGTCGACGGCCGGCTTGAGCGACGGCATGACGGCGACGACGATGAGCGCGACGGCGCTGAACAGCGCGCCAAGCAATAGCCAGCCGATGACCGATCGCCCCTTGCTGCCGGCCACAACGGCGCAGGCGCCAGCCATGAGTATCCAGAATGCGACGAATTCAATCATTGGTCATCTCACTACTTCCAGTCCAGATTCCGCGTTCGAAACTCGAATGACCGCTCACCTTCCTGAAACATGGAGACGGTCAAGACGACCTTTGATGACTTGCGAAGGGTGCCAATCACCGATTTGTTGAGGAACACGACCGTAGGGTCGTGATCTTCAGGAGGGTTGCCGCTTAACGACATGGTCAGCTTGTCGTCAACCCGAAGATGGACCTTGCATGAAGAATAGGCGTTGCATTGCACTTGCCCATTGGAGGTATAGAAAATCACATCCGTCCCGAACCTTGGGTGTCTTCTGATCTGAAGATTTCCGCGCGTTCCGCCAGAGTATGGGAACGCAAGAAATTCGAGATTTTCGCTGCGGAGCCCGGCATTCTTGATTGTCTTGCCTGAGACCTTGTCGGCGGCGTCGCTGTAAGTCCAGTCGCTACGCTTAGCCTCTGCTTCAGCGGCTTGGCGCTTGACTTCCGCAACGCGAGCATCTTCGGCAGCTTTCGCGCGAACTGCAGCATCTTCCTTCTCCTTTGTAAGTCGCGCTTTCTCGGCTTCTTCGGCCGCGCGCTGCTCGGGTGTTAAAGCTGCGCGGCGGGATTTTTCGGCCTGCACTCGGTCCTTAGTGGCTTCTTCAGTGCGGCGCTCTTCGGCAAGTTGCGCTTCTTCCCTTTGTTGGGATTGAATGCTGCCGACGATTGAGACCGCCGCGAAAAACGCTGCACTCCCCACGACAAGTCGCGTCGTGTTTGACATCGCAGCCCATGCCATTCCTAGTGCACGAAAAAAACGCAACATTGCGCCCCCTTATCTTCTGCTCATGTACGCAAGATGATCATCCAGGGTCGCGACCATCCCCCTTGCGAACACCGGATTCTGATACGCCTCCCCGGTTGCCAGGGTGGCGAGTTCGCGCCGCTTGTACATCGTTACGAACGCCATGTCGATGATCGGGCTGCGACGGGCTTCGTTCAGAAGGTGCTCAAACGCCTTGATTATGTCATGCAGAACCGGGTGCGGTGCAAGATGAAACGGAGGAGGGCAGTCGGTATAATTCCGCGCGATCAGCGAAATGAAGATTCATCCGGGAGACATGATGGCAGGTGTGGAGTTCGGTCGGGTTTCGGTCTGCTCGATCACGACGGCAAGCGGCCCGGACTCGGGAGCGTATGTTCTGGCCGTGGCCGGATGACCGCCGTGCGCCGTCGAAGGCGCCTGCCGCGCCTGGCACGTGCAGTCGTCGTCATGGCAGGCATGTTCGTGGCGGCTGGGGCGTGCATCGCTGCAGACGAGGAAAAGCCCCTGTGGGAACTCGGTGCGGGAGTCGGCGTGCTGCAGTTTCCGGCGTATCGCGGCTCGGACGAGAACCGCGTGTTCGTGCTTCCCGTGCCGTACGTGATCTACCGCGGCGAATTCCTGAAAGCGGACCGGCGCGGCCTGCGCGGCACGTTCTTCGACTCCGAGCGGGCCGAGCTCAGTCTGAGCCTTGCTGCGTCGCCCCCGGCCAGCAGCGAGGACGTGGACGTGCGCGCCGGTATGGACGATCTCGAGCCGACGGTGGAGATCGGACCCTCGCTCGACGTGCGATTGTGGCAGAGCGCCGACGAGCGCCGCAAGCTGCGCGTACGCTTGCCGCTGCGCGTCGGGGTGACGGTCGAAAGCCATCCCGAATCGACTGGCTGGCAGTTCACGCCGCAGCTCAACCTCGACTGGCGCGACCCTCCCGGGATGGACGGCTGGACGCTCGGGCTCGTCGCCGGTCCGGTGTTCGGCGACCGCCGCCAGCACCGTTATTTCTATGGCGTCGATGTGCGTGATGCGACTGCCGCGCGACCCGTATACGACGCAAAAGGCGGCTATGCCGGCACGCAGTTCCTCGCAGCGCTGTCGAAGCGGTTTGCGGGGGGGTGGGCCGGCGCTTTCGTCCGCTACGACACTCTGGCTGGCGCGGTATTCCTCGACAGCCCGCTCGTGACGAGCCGCAATTACTTCGCCGCTGGCTTCGCAGTGACCTGGCTGATCGGCGAATCCTCGCAGCGGGTGCCGGCCGATGAGTGAGCGCGCAATCCGGCGCAGCTGGCTGCGCGTCGTGCACGAAACCGTGCTGCTGCACCTGGGCCTCTTCTATCTCGGGACGGTGTGCCTGCTGTGGACGCCGTTCGCGATGGCGCTGCAGGCGCTGCTGCCAGGCTTACTCGGGCGGCGGCTCGGGCGACGCGTGATCAGCTGGATCTTCCACGGCTATCTGCGCTTCCTGACCTTGATCGGTGCGTGCCGCTTCGATCTGCGCGAACTCGATGCGCTGCGCGGGCAGGAGCCGCTGATTCTCGCCCCGAACCATCCGTGCCTGCTCGACGCCGTGATGGTGATCTCGCGCCTGCCCGACGTCGCGTGCATCATGAAGGCGGGGCTGATGGACAACGTTTTCCTCGGCGCAGGCGCACGCCTTGCACGTTACATCCGCAACGATTCGCCGCTGCGCATGGTCATGCGCGCGACCGAAGACTTGGCCGCCGGAAGTCACCTGCTGGTCTTTCCGGAAGGAACGCGCACGACTAGACTGCCTGTGAACCCATTGATGAGCAGTGTCGGGCTGATCGCACGCCGCGCGAAAGTGCCGGTGCAGACGATCTTCATCGAAACCGCGTCGCCCTACCTGTGCAAGGGCTGGCCGCTGTTCCGCCGGCCTGAAATGCCGGTCACCTACCGGGTGCGGCTCGGCAGGCGCTTCGAGCCGGCACGCAATGTGCAGGAATTCATGCGGGAACTCGAACACTACTTTGCGGCGGAACTCCAGCATGCAACGCTTCCCGACTTTCCGGCATCCGCAGCGTCGCCCCGACGGCACGACGACGCTGCAGCCAGCGCTGAGCGCGGCTGAATCCGCCTCGACCCACCTGCTGCTGATCCCCAGCTACAACCCGGGAAGCAAGGTTTTCGACACCGTGCGCGCAGCGCGCCGGGAATGGCTGCCGGTGTGGGTCGTCGTGGATGGCAGCACCGACGGCACGACTCAGGCCCTGCAGGCAATGGCGAACGACGACCCGGGGCTGCGGGTCATCGTGCTGCCGAAAAACCTCGGCAAGGGCGCGGCGGTGCTCCACGGCATCGAACTTGCCGCGGATGAAGGCTTCACGCACGTGCTGACGATGGATTCGGACGGCCAGCACCCGGCCGAGCTGATCCCGAGCTTCATGGCGGCGTCGCAGGGGCGGCCGGAGGCGATGATCCTGGGCGTGCCGGTGTTCGACGCCAGCGCTCCAGCGCTGCGCGTGCGGGGCCGACGCGTGTCGAACTGGTGGGCCAATCTCGAAACCTTGTGGACGGGCATCGGCGATTCGCTGTTCGGCTTTCGCGTCTATCCGATCGGGCCGCTCGCGCGCGTGATGCGCGGGCAGCGCTGGATGCGGCGTTTCGATTTCGACCCGGAAGCGGTCGTGCGCATGAGCTGGGCCGGCGTGCCGCCGGTGAACCTGGAGGCACCGGTGCGATACTTCACGCCGGATGAGGGCGGCGTATCGCATTTCAACTACCTGCGCGACAACCTGCTGCTGACGTGGATGCACACGCGGCTGTTCTTCGGCTTCCTGCTGCGCCTGCCGCTGCTTGCGGCGCGGCGCTACGCTTCCGGCCGCGACAAGCGCGCCGACCCTCAAACTTAGATCATCCCGCCGTTGATCGAAATCACCTGGCCGCTGATATACGCGGCCTGCTCGGACGCGAGAAAACCGACCAGGTCGGCGACTTCGGCCGGGCGGCCGGCGCGCTTCATCGGCACCAGGCGGGCGATCGCGGCGGCGTCGAACGTGTCTTCGCTCATCGCCGTGTCGATGATTCCAGGCGCGACGACATTGACGGTGATGCCGCGGCTCGCGAGTTCCTGCGACAGCGAGCGGCTCGCCGAATGCAGCGCTCCTTTCGCCGCGGCGTAGTTCGTCTGCCCGCGGTTGCCGGTGATCGCCGCGACCGACGAGATCGTGATGATGCGCCCCCAGCGGGTGCGGATCATCGGCATCGTCAGCGGCTGGGTGACGTTGAAGAACCCGTTCAGCGACACGTCGATGACGCGCTGCCACTGTTGCGCGCGCATGCCCGGGAACACCGCGTCGTCGTGGATGCCGGCATTGTTCACGAGGATCTGGATCGGCGCTTCGGCGAGCAGCGCCTCGAGCTCGGCCGATGTCGCAGCGGCATCGGTGACGTCGAACCCCACCGGCGTCGCGCTGCCGCCGCCCGCCCGGATGTCGTCGACGAGCGCGCGCGCCTGGTCGAGGTTGCGGTGGGCATGGACGAAGACGTGGTAGCCGTCGGCTGCGAGGCGGCGGCAGATCGCGGCACCGATGCCGCCGCTGCCGCCGGTAACCAGTGCGCGTTTCAAGGGGGGCTCCGGGAAAGGCCGGCGCCCGGCGCGCCTGCATCGAGAATCACCGCGGCACGCCCGGAAACGAGCGTCGTACCCGCGGCGCAGACGGTGAAACCGTACAACACCTGGCTGTCGTTGCCGGTCAGCCGCTTCGCACGGATTTCGAGCTCGCCTGCAATCCCGTCGAGGTGGGCTACAGCGAGCTCGACGCTGCGCACGCTGGCGAGGTAGCCGGCGCGCGGCGTGCCGCCGGCCGGCGCGAGCAGCGCGCCGTGGACCGCCATCGCCTGCGCCGCATATTCGATTGCGGCAGTCGTTGGCAGGCTGCCCGCGTCGCGCAGCGGGTTCGCCAAGTCGCAATGGCTCGTCGCACGGCAGTGGATCGATTCGGCGTCCCACGCGACGACGGCGTCGAGCAGGCACATCGTGCCGTGATGGGGAATGCGGGCCGCAATCGCGGCGCGGTCCAGCGTCGCTGGTTGCGAGGTCATGCGGTGAAGTCCACCGCGACGCGGGCGTGGTCGAGATAGTCGAGCACGATCCGCCCCGATTCGCCGCGCGCGATCGCGGCGAGCAGCGGCAGGCTGCGGGCGGCGGGAATCGCGCGGCGCAACGTGTCGAGCGCCGGATCGGCGAGGGTGTCGGCCGTAGCAGTCGTCAGCCCGGCACGGATGCGGCCGAAGTGGGGTGCGCCCGGTTCCGGCGTCAGCAGCAGCGCCATGCCGAACGCATCAGGCACCGGGCGCGCCGCGCGCAGCGGTTCCGGGTAGTCGGCATCGTAGGCGATCAGCAGGCTCGGCACGCGGTCGACGCTGACCTGTACCAGCGCCTCGAGCAGCCCCGCTGCGAAGCTGCCGTCGAACGCGCACAATACCGCTGCGGGGGGCGATGCGCCGGTTGCGATGCCCCAGTAGCCGGCAGCGGCGTTATGCACGGAGTTGTGGAAACGGGTCGGCGAAACCTGGCGGTCGTCGGACGCGAGCGCTTCGCAAATCAGGTGGCAGTTGTGGCCGTCGCCGCCGGACGAACTGAACACCGTCGCGAGAGCCGATGCGTCGGCTCCGGCCGCGCTCACGGCTTCGAGGCCGACGGTCAGCGCGAGCTTGACGACGCGCACCGAACGGCGGCGTTCGGCGGCGGGGAGCTGTTCCGGTGCGCTGAGCACGGTCTTCGCCGGCACCCAGAGCGCCTCGCCGGCGAGGATCGCGGCGCCGCCCGGCCAGTCGGGCAGGCCCGGGCCGAGCAGGCCGATGCCGCTGATCCACGCGCCGGGCAGGGAATGGGCCGGACCGGTCATTGCGCGCGGCCGATCACGAGGCTGCAGTTCGTGCCGCCGAACCCGAACGAGTTGCTGAGCACGCGCCGGACGCGTGCCGGGCGGCTGGCGAGGAGGTAATTCATGTCCGGCTCCGGTTCACGGGTGTTGGGGCTACCGGGAAGAAAGCCGTCGCGCAGCGCCAGCGCGGCGATCACTGCTTCGACGCCGCCGGCTGCGCCGAGCGTATGGCCGGTAGCTCCTTTCGTCGAATTGCAGGCGGTCGCTGCACCGAACAGCGCGCGCACGGCCCTGCTTTCGGCGCTGTCGTTGCTCGGCGTCGCAGTGCCGTGCAGGTTGATGTAATCGATGTCGCCCGACTCCAGCCCGGCGGCGGCGAGCGCCGCTTCCATTGCCCGCCGCGCGCCGAGGCCTTCGGGGTGCGGCGAGGACATGTGATAGGCGTCGCTCGATTCGCCGACGCCAAGGAGCAGGATGGCATCGTCGGCGAGCGGCCCGTCGACGCGTTCGAGCAATGCGAACGCGGCCGCTTCGCCGATCGAGATGCCGTCGCGCCTCAGGTCGAACGGCCGGCACGCCTGCCTCGACGTGAGTTCGAGCGAAGCGAAGCCGTACAGCGTCGTGAGGCACAATGAATCGACGCCGCCGACGATCGCCGCGTCGATCAGTCCCGCTTCGATCATGCGTCGCGCCGACGCGAACACTTTTGCGCTCGACGAGCAGGCTGACGACACGACGCTGGCTGGCCCGCCAAGTCCGAACGCGGCCTGCACGAACGCGGCTACCGAAAACGGATTGTGTGAGCCGGCGTAGTTGAAACCGGCCGGCAGCGCGCCGTTGGCCGGATCGCGGCGCTGGTAGGCGAGCTCGGTTTCGAGGATTCCGGCCGTGCTCGTGCCGAGAAACACGCCGATCCGCTCGGCACCGTAGCGCCCCATGGCGCCCCGCACGGCGTCGGAGAACCCGTCCTGTTCGAAGCCGATCTGCGCGAGCCGGTTGTTACGGCAGTCGAAACGGCGCAGATGCGAGGGCAGCGTCTCGTCGTCCGCGCCGGCGACTTCGCCAACCCAGGTTTCGAGCGCAACGCCATCGAAGTCGCAGGGTTTCAGGCCGGAACGGCCCGCGACGAGCGCATCGCGCATCGGCCCGATGCCTCTGCCGAGGCAGGAGGTGGCGGTGTAGCGGGAGATCAACAGCGGGTTCACGGCGGCTCGGGCGTCGGACAAAGGCGCTAGTTTAACAAATCGCGGCAACGCGCCTGAAGCGCCGCGCCCGCTTCAATGCGGCACCTGTGCGACGAGCATCACGTTCGCGAACGATTTGCCGGTGCCCATCGGCTCGTCGTGCACGGAAAAGCCGAGTCCTTCGAGAAGGGCGATCCAGCTTCGCGACGATCGGCAGTAGAGCCGGGGCAGACGGTGCCCGCGGGCGAACGCGACGGCGAGGTCGACCGCTGTCGACAGGCGGTGCGGCAGGCCGGCGTCCGTGTCGCCGACACGAGCGAAAAGGAGTCCGCCGGCAGGCAGCGCGGCCCGGACCTTGCGCAGCAGGCTTTCCTGCGCGGCGAAGTCGAGGTAGTGCAGGACGTCGAGAATCGTGACGACGTCGACCGGACCGAAGTCGGGCGCCTCGAGCGTCGCGAGGTCGCCTTGCCGGATCTCGACGATTGCCGCCTCCGCGGCGAGCGCGCGGCGCGCACGCGCCACATCGCGGAGATTGCGGTCGATGCCGCGCAGCCCCAGCAGCTTCGGCGGCGCCGGCCACTCCCCCGTCCATCGGCCGCAGTCGTGGAGGCGCCGCGCGGCGAGCAGCCACGACGCAAGAAGCCCCTGGCCGCAACCCAGATCGACGACACGGGTTGCGGCGGGGAACATGCCGCGCTGCAGCAGCATGCGGAACAGCGGGTCCGCTCCGAGCTTGCCGCGCGCAAAGTGGTACGCGAACGGACCCGCCGGGCGGTACTTGGCGCTCGCTGCATCGAGCAAGGTGCGGAACACCGCGTCGCTCACCGGATCGCCGCCCGCAAAGTGACCGGGCGCAGTCCCGCGGTCTCGCAGGCGGCGAGGAGGCGCGGCAGTACGTCGAGGATCACCGGCGTGCCGTGCCGGCCGCGTGCGGCGTTGCCGTCGTGCAGCAGCAGGATGTCGCCGCCGGCGAGCCCGCCGAGCAGACGGTCGCCGACTTTTTCCGCGTCGTCATTGCGGGTGTCGTAAGCGCGGCGCGTCCACGCGGCGAGCTGCAGGTCGAGGCGGGCCAGCACTGGTTCGAGGAACGGGTTGCGCAGCCCGGCCGGTGCACGGAAGAAGCGCGGGGCGGCGCCGCAGCAATCGGCGATCGTCTGCTGCGCGGCCCGGATCTCGCGCTCGCACCAGCGCGGTCCGTGCAGCGAGAAGCTCTTCAGGTGCTGTTCGCTGTGGTTTTCGAGCGTGTGGCCGCGGGCGACGATCTCGCGCGCGAGCACCGGATGTTGTCCGACGTGCCGGCCGATGACGAAGAAGCTCGCCCGTGCGCCGTGGTGGTCGAGCAGGTCGAGCACGCGCGGCGTCACGTAGGGATCCGGACCATCATCGATCGTCAGCGCGATTTCGCCGCGTGCGGCGGCTGCAGTCGGCAGGCGTGTCCAGTTCGGGCCGAGCAGGCGGCAGCGGGGCAGCAGGCCGGCAGCGGTCAGCAGCGCGTGGTTCGCTGCGAGCGCGCCGGCCGCCCACGGCCAGGCGTCCGGGTGCAGCAGGCTGCCGGCGGCCGCGCCGTGCAGCGCGACGGACAGTCCGATCAGCGGGGTCGGGCGGTAGCGGCGAGGCATCAGGGGCGCGACAGGACTGCCGCGAACAGCAGCGCGAGGATCGCGCCGGGGCCGACGGTGCCGCCGATCGCCTGCAGTACCGGCACCGACGAGAATGCCAGCACGCCGAAACCGGCGACAGTGGTCAGGTTCGCGAACAGCATCGATGCGAGCGTGCGGGGAGCCGGCCCTCCCGAGCTTTCGCTGCCGTCGAAGAAGAGGGCGTAGTTCGAGCCGACCGCGACGATCAGGAGCAGCCCGACCAGATGCAGGATCGTCAGCGTGACGCCGGCGAGCACGAGGCCGGCGACGACGACCAGCACCGCTGCGACGAGCGGCACGAGCACGCGCAGCACGCGGGTTGCCGAGCGCAGCATGAGCCCGAGCAGCGCGACGATCGCGGCGACGCCGGCGAGCGCGAGGAGCAGCGCTTCGTTGAGGTAACCGGAATAGAGGCGGTCGGATTCGCCTTTCAGGTCGATGAACAGCGCCTGTGCGTCGGTCGCTTCGAGCGCGGTGCGCAGCCGGTCCGGGTCGATCGTATGCGCAAAAGGGCCGTCGGTCGGGGCGCGCAACGGCAGCAGCGCGATCCAGTGGTCTCGCTGCGGGATCAGCAGCGAATCGACGGCGAGGGCGAAGCTCGTTCCGTCGAGATCGGCGCGCGTCAGCGGCGCCCGTTCGCGCGCGGCAGCGACATCGACGACGAACGGCCCGAGGTGCGCGGCCGGTAGCGGCAGGCCAGCCGTCGCGAGTTCGAGCCGGCGGCCCAGTTCGGCGGGTTCGGGGAGGCTCGCGCGGCGGGCGAGCTGCGTCGCCGGGGACGGGAGATACAGCGCCGGACTCTCGAACCCTCCGATCGCTCCTTCGTTCGCGAGCTGCTGCAAGCGCGCGCCGACCGCCTCGGCGGCCTGCAGCGCCGCTTCGGCGTCGCGGCCGCTGACGACGACGAGATGGCGCACGTCGGGGGCGCCGAGATCGCTGCGCAGCGCGAGATCGAGGGCCTGGTCGGCGGCCGGGACCGGGCTCAGGGCGGCGAGCTCGCGGTTCCACACCCGGTCGCGGTTGACGTGGATCACCGCCGCGGCGGCCAGCGCCAGCGCCACGATTCCCCAGCGCAGGTGGCGTGCGTTCACCAGCAGGTGCTGCAGCTGCACTCCGAGTGGAGTGACGTCGCGGATCGCGAAGCCCGATGGCAGCAGATGCGGCAGCACGAAGCGCGTCGTCGCGACGGCCGCGACGAGGCCGGCGACCGAATACAGGCCGAGCTGCGCGAGCCCCGGGAAGCCGGAGAACAGCAGCGTCGCGAAGCCGCAGATCGACGTCAGCACGCCGAGCTGGATCGTCGGCCAGAACGCCGCGATGCCGGGTCGGCGCTCCGCTTCGTTGCGCTCGCCTGCCGGCCCGGACTGGATGAAAAGGTAGATCGCGTAGTCGACCGCTTCGCCGATCAGCGTCGTGCCGAAGCCGAGCGTGATGCCGTGGACGACGCCGAAACCGAGGCTCACCGCGGCGACTCCGGCGAGCGCCCCGCAGACGACCGGCAGCAGTCCGAGCAGCAGCGCAGTCGCGGAACGGTAGATGAACAGCAGCAGCGTGACGATCAGCGTGATCGACACCAGCGTCAGCCGCAGCACTTCGTCCTGGATCGTCGCCCGCGAGGCGACGGCGAAGACGCCCGGACCGGAAAGCAGCAAGCGCGCATCGGCGTGCTGCGCCTGCGCGACGGCCGTGAACGCTTCGCGCACTTTCGCGATCGCTTCCTGCTGGGCGTCGAGATCGGACCCGGCGGCGCGCGTCTGCGCGAGCAGCAGCGCACGCCGCCCGTCGCGCGACGCCCACGTGCCGTCCACGAGCGCGGGCCGGGCGTCGCCGTCGAGACGTTCGAGGAGCTGCATCATCTCACCGGTCGGATCGCGCGGCAGCAGCGCCTTCGTCAGCATGCCCAGCGGCGAGGCGAGCAGGTCGATCGACTCGCCGATCGCGGCATGCAGGCCTTCGACGCCGAAGCGCTGCGGCGTGACGGCGGGGCTGAGCAGGTAGCGGTTGCCGAACAGCAGGGCCTGGTCGCGCTCGCGGTGGACCGGTTCGCCGTTGGCAACGACGCCGAACGCAGTGTCGGCCCGCAGCCGTCGCGCAAGCTCGCGCGACAGCGCCGAGCGCGTCGCGGCGTCGCCGCCCTCGATGCCGAGCAGCAGCAGGCGCGACACCATGCCGTCGCGCAGCTGATCGACGAGGACCTGCTGTTCGGCGGTCGGGCTGGCCGGCAGGAAAGCCGACAGATCGCTCGTGAAGCGCGTCTGGCTGACGACCGCGACGGACAGGCCGACGAACGCGAGCCACGCCAGCAGCGCGGGCACGAGGCGTCGCGTCATCGCGCGGCGCGCTCCGAAACGATCTCCATCACCGAGCGGTCGCCGTCGGCCTGCAGGATCTCGATGCCGCGCAATTGAGCATGGCTGCCGTTGATCGCGATGCGCAACACGACTTCGGCCATTTTCGGCTCGCGCGGCAGCAGCGTCAGCGTCCAGTCCTGCGGCGTGCCCGTGAGGCTTGCCGCGTAGATCCGATCGAGCGCGGCCTGGTCGCCGGCGAGGGTCGCGCGGATGCTGTCGATGAACGCGGCGATCTCGCGGTAATCGGACAGCTGCACGATGTGGCGACGCTCGCCGCGCACCACTGTCAGGGTGTTGCCTTCGAGCACCAGCGATTCGCGGCGCGGCTCGAGAGTGATCTTCTCCAGCCGGTCGGGAGCGCGAAAGCGCAGCTCGCCGGACGATTCGACCGGGGCGTCGAGGATCGCGAGGTACTTGCGTTCGACGAAGTGCGCCTGTCCGGAGCGCTGCTGGCCGAGCGTGTGCATCAGCTGTTCGATCGTCCACGCCTCGGCGGCGGCGAGCGGTGCCGTGATCGCGACAGCACAAAGCAGCAGGATCAGTCCGGCTCGTCGCACCAGCGGCTCCCGGACGTCAGTCGGCGTCCCGGCTGCGCGCCGGTTGCCAGAAGTCGAAGAAGTTGAACCAGTTGAACGGCGCGTGCCGCGCGTGATGTTCGAGCCGCGCGGCATAGCGGACGATCGCGTCGCGCTGCGCCGCGCCGCGGGTTTCGCGCGTGACGGCAGTGAAATCGGCGAGGTGTTCGAAGTGGATGTCGTAGCGGTTGCCGCCGCGGTAGAGACCGACCATCAGGATCACTGGGCGTTTCAGCATCGCCGCGATGCGCCACGGCCCGGCGGGGAAGCTCGCCGGCGCGCCGAGAAAATCGACGCGTTCGACTGCGTCCGGCCCGACGCTGCGGTCGGCGAGCATGCCGACGAGCATGCCGTCGTCGAGCCGTTCGCGCACCTGCAGCATCGAATCGAGTCGGCCGAGCGGGATGATGTCCTGCTGCGCCGCCGGATTGATCGCGGCCAGCGTGCGGTTGATCTTCTGCGCGTTGTCTTCGTACATCACCATCGCGACCCGGATCCCCGGCTGCTGGCGCCCGACCGCGCGGATCACCTCGAAGCTCCCGAGGTGGGCGCCGATCAGGAACACGCCATTGCCGTCGGCGACGATGTCGCGGATCAGTTCGCCGCCATGCATGCGGATGTCGAACAGGTCGAAGCGTTCGTTGAGGAGATAGATGCGGTCGTGGATCGTCGTGGCGAAGGCGAGGAAATGCCGGAACAATTCGGCCGGCCGCGGTGTGCGTTCGAGCACGCGCGCTAGGTACGCGTGCGACGCACGCCGCGCGGTGGGAGCGAACAGTAGGAAATAGCCGGCGATGAGCCGCAGCACGAGCCGTCCGGCGCGACGTCCGAGACGCAGCGAAATCCATGTCATCAGCCGCAACATCGGCTGGTTGCTGCGCTCGGGGCGGCGCGTCCAGGCGGTGTCGGCGGCGGGCGCTCGCGCGTCCGCCGAACCCTCCAGGTCGTCGGGCTGCGCAGCTGCGGTTCGGGTGCGAGTCACGACGCTGCCACTCTCAATGTGCCGGATACGACCGTTGCGTCGCCGGCGAGGATCTCGAAGTGCCACGCACCCCCCAGCTCGCGCACATGGCGAATCAGCAGCGAGGTGCCGGGACTAACCGGCTGCAGGAACTTTGCCGCGGCGATCTGGCAGGGCGGTACCCGCCGGCCCAGGGCGATGCCGAGCGCGCCGGTCGCCCAGCCGAGCAGCACGACGCCGGGCAGGATCGGTTGGCCGGGGAAATGCCCGGCAAACGCCGGATGGTCCGGCGCGACGACGATCGCGGTTTCGAACTTCATGCCGGATCGCTGCGCAAGCGGCGGCACAGCTCGTCGAGCGCCGCGCGCGGCAGCTTGCCGGTCGCGTTGCGCGGGAGCCGGTCGGCGAACAGCAGCGGGCGTGGCAGGAACAGCGGGTCGATGCGCTCGCGCAACGCGTGCAGCAGCGCGCCCCGATCGAGCCCGGGTGCGACGACGATCGCCCACAAGCGCGTCGCCCCATCGATCTGCTCGTCGTCCGGCATCACGAAGCTGCCGTCCACTACGCCCGGAATCGCGTTCAGCTGGTGGTTCAGGTAGCTCAGCGAACTGCGTTTGCCGGCGATGTTGACGAGATCGACCGAACGTCCGTGCAGCAGGAAACGGTCGGCGGCGGTCGGTTCGAGGATGTCGCCGAGCGCGGTGCGCTGCTCGACGTGTCCGCCGTACGCCCACGCCTGGCCGTCCTCGACGCTCAGGCGGACGTCGCGAAAAAGCTGCCATTCCGCTGTCAGCGCGGTGCGCCGCGTCGCAGTCTGGCCGGTTTCGGTGCAGCCGTAGATTTCCAGCAGCGGGCCGCGCAGGCGCGCTTCGGTTTCGGCGGCGAGGTTGCCCGACAGCGGGGCGGTCGCCGAGACGACGAGATCGGTGACCGGCAGCGCCACATCGGCGGCGAGCAGCGTGCGCAGGTGAAACGGCGTCGAGACGAGCACGCGCGGGCGTGGCACGGTGTCGAGCGCGGCGGCGATATCGGCCGGGTAGAACGGACGTCCGGCCCAGAAGCCGCCGCCCCCCTGCAGTGCGAGCAGTACCGTCGACTCGAAACCGTACATGTGCTGCGGCGGCACCGTGCCGACGATCGCATGGGGCGCGGCGGGGGACAGTCCGAGGCGCTCGGCTTCGGCCGCGGCGTTGCGCACCAGCGCGCCCCAGGTCTTGCGGTGCGGCACCGGCATGCCGGTCGAGCCGGAAGTGAACACGCAGGCGACGAGCTGGTCGGCGGCGACGGCGGGCACCGGGCCGGCATGGTCTGGGCCGGCGAGTTCGGGGTATTGGAACTGCGGCAGGTCGATGTCGCACGCGCCGTCGGCGAGGCAGAACGCATCGGGCGCAAACGCCGCGAGCTGGCGTACGGTTTCAGGGGTGTGCGTGGACGGCAGCAGGCTGACCTTGCCGGCGAGCAGGCTCGCGGCGAGGCCCACGGTGAAGCGGTAGCGGTCGGCGCAGATATTGAGCACGTGGCCCCCCGGCGGTAGCAACGCGGCGAGCCGGTGCACGTCGCCGAGGAAGCGCGCGACGCTGATGCGTTCGCCGTGGCGCCACGCAAGGGCGGCGTCCAGGCACGCATGGCCCAGCAGCGGCAGGGGCGGCGCAACGTCGCTCATCGGTGGCCCCGACGCGTCGCCGGCGTTCTGCGCGATGCTGCGAGTGCGGGGTTTGCCGGGGGTTGCCAGTAGGCGCGCACCGCATCGAGGATGCCGCTGCGCTCTTCGGGCGGCAGGACTCGCAGGCGCACCACGTATTCGCCAGCGAACATCAGCGCGACGAGCGGAAAAGTCAGCAGGTTCGCGAAAGCGGACCACACGTCGAGCGGACCGAACGCGAACAGCGCGATCGACACCATCGTCATCAGGCCGAAGAACAGCGCCCAGGCGAGCGTCACGCCGCGCGTGTAGCGGGCAAGCACGGGGCCGGGTGCGCCGTGGATGAGCGCCGCGACGCGCGTGCACATCGGCTCGCGCCCGCCGATCAGCGAGCGGCCGAACGCGATGCCGAGCAGGGCGTTGGTGCCGACATGCTGGATGAAATACATCCAGCCGACGTTGCGCGCGAGCGTCGGCCACAGCAGCGCGAGCCCGAGCGCCGCGAAAGCCAGCAGCGCGAGCAGCACCGTGCGCAACGGCGAGTGCCAGGCGAATGTTGCGGCGACAAACGCAAACGGCGCGATGCCGAGCAGCGCTCCCCACGAGGACGTCTCGACCAGCGCGGTGGTGTAATGGGCCGCCACCGCCCAGGCGACGACGACGCAGACCAGTGCGACGCGATGCGTGCCGCGCGCGAAATCGAGCTTCATTGCGTGCGGTGGCTGGCGATGTATCCGGTCAGGCTGCGCAGCGAACGGAAGATCCTGATGTTGTCGTCGTCATCGGCGCGCAGCTGGAAGCCGTAGCGTTTCGACACCACGAGGGCCACTTCGAGGATGTCGATCGAATCGAGCCCGAGGCCTTCGCCGAACAGGGAGTCGTCGGGAGGGATCGAAGCCGGCGCCTGCTCGAGGTTGAGCGCTTCGACAATGATCCCGGCGACCTCGAGCCGGAGCGCGTCGAGGTTGTCCGGAGCGGGCAGGGCAGGAGCGATTTCTGTCATGAGTGGCGCGATGATTGGGTGGGCGATCGGGAAAGCAAACCGCGGGATTCTATCGAAAACTGCCGCTCGCCGCTCAGCCGCACCTGGCGTTGAGGAACGAGGTCGGAAAGCTGAGGCCGTCCTCCGAAGAGGCCAGCCGGGCGTGATGCTATCACCTCAGGTCTGCTGTGGCCCGTGGTGTTCGTCACGTGACGATGTTGCGGCGACGCCGGTCCGGCCCGCTTCGAACACCGCGCCGAGGGTCGGTCGCGCGAAACCGGGAGCGCGGTCCGATGGGCGTTGCGAGCAGCGACGGGCGACGCGTTTCCCCTTATAATCCGCGCCACATTTTCCATGGGAGAGGGAATTATGGGTTTCGAGCTCGTGAAGGCCGGCAAGGACGTGCCGAACGACATCAACGTCATCATCGAGATTTCGGCGCAGGGCGAGCCGATCAAGTTCGAAGTGGATAAGGACAGCGGTGCGGTGTTCGTCGATCGCTTCATGGGCACGTCGATGCGCTACCCGATCAACTACGGCTACGTGCCGCACACCGTCGCCGGCGACGGCGATCCGGTCGACGTGCTGGTGGTGACCCCGTTTCCGCTGATGCCGGGCGTGGTGATCCGCTGCCGTCCGGTCGGCGTGCTGAAGATGGAAGACGACGGCGGGCAGGACGCGAAAGTCGTCGCTGTGCCGGTGTCGAAGCTCACGCCGCTGTACGACAAGGTCCAGACCACTGACGACCTGCCCGAGCTGCTGATGAAGCAGACAGTGCATTTCTTCCAGCATTACAAGGATCTCGAGCCGGGCAAGTGGGTCAAGGTGCTCGGCTGGGGCACCGTGGAAGATGCGAAGCAGGAAATCCTCAACGGCCTGAAGAACGCCGCAAAATAAATACACTGCAAGCTGTCTTGTCCGAAAACGGCCCGCCGAGCGCGGGCTGTTTTTCATTCCGGCGCTGTCCTTCGCGAGGCACGAAACGGCGAGCGCTCGGTAAGTTCGTCGAGGTAGAAGTCGATGCCCGCCGTTTCCTGCGCGAGAAAGCGGTCCACTGCGTCGCGCCAGCGCGGTTCGCGAATCCAGTGCGCGGAGCGCGTGACGACCGGCTGCAGCCCGCGCGCGAGCTTGTGCTCGCCCTGTGCGCCGCCCTCGAAGCGGCTCAGGCGGTGGCCGATGCAGTAGTCGATCGCGCGGTAATAGCACAACTCGAAATGCAGGAACGGCAGATGTTCGGTCGCGCCCCAGTAGCGGCCGTAAAGCGCTTCGCCGTCGCACAGGAAAAAGGCGCTTGCGACCGGCTTGCCCTCGCGTTCGGCGAGCAGCAGGCGCACGCTGTGCGGCGCGCGCGACGCCAGCTGCGTGAAAAACGGCGCGCCGAGATAGGGCGTCGAGCGGTGCAGCGCGTAAGTCGCCGCGTAACAGCGATGGAAGAACGCCCAGTCGGCGGCGTTCGCCGTCGTGCCGTCGAGCCAGCGGAACGTCAGCGAATGGGCGGCGGCGTGGCGCCTGTCCTGGCGGATTTTCTTGCGCTTTTCGTGATTCAGGCTGCCGAGAAAGTCGTTGAAATCCCGGTAACCCGCGTTGAACCAGTGGAACTGCACGCCTTGGCGGATCAGCAGGCCGGCTTCGCGCATCCATCCAGCCTCGGTTTCGGTGGGGAAAAGCACGTGCAGCGACGACAAACCGCTTTCCTCGGCCGACGCCAGCGTTGCCTGCAACAGCGCTTTGCGGCTTGTGGTGTCGCGGCCGAGCAGGCGCATCCCGGGCACCGGCGTGAACGGCACTGCCGCAAGCCACTTGGGATAGTAGGCGAGGCCATGGCGCGCATACGCCTCGGCCCACGCCCAGTCGAAGACGTATTCGCCGTACGAGTGGTGCTTCTCGTACAACGGCATCGCCGCGACCAGCTGCGGCCCTTCCCACAGCGTTGCGTGGCGCGGCAGCCAGCCGGTGCCCGCCCCGACGCAGCCCGTCGCCTCGAGGGCGGCGAGGAAGGCGTGCGACACGCAGACCTGTCCGTTGGTGAGCGCATCCCAGGCGGCGGGATCGATGCCGATCACATCATCGAAGCGGCGAAAGCGGTATGTCGGCACGTTGGCAGCCCGGTGGTGATCGAAGCGATCGGTGGGACCGCGGCCGGCGCGATTCGTTTGTCGCGTGCCGCAGCGTCCGCCCAGCTGCCCAATTATTGCGCAACTTCGTATTTTCCTTGCGGGCAGGGGATTTGTAGCGCTTGCTCACGTCTTATCCACAGCTTTCCCCACGCCCCCTGTGGGTGAAAAACGGCCGATCGAGTGGGGCTCGTGGTCCGCCGATTGCAGGCTGAAACGGTATAGTTGCGCCCATGGACAAAACGCTCGCTATCGCTGTCGCCCAGCTCAATTTTACCGTCGGCGACCTCACGGCCAATGCCGACCGGATCATCCGCGCTCTCGACCAGGCTCGCGCGGCTGGCGCCGACCTGTTGCTGACGCCTGAACTGGCGCTATCCGGCTATCCGCCCGAAGACCTGCTGTTGCGCCCGGATTTCTACCGCGCATGCAGCCGCGAAGTGGCACGCATCGCTTTGCACACCGACGGCATCACGCTGGTGCTCGGGCATCCGGAAGAGCGGCGCGACTGGCGCTACAACGCCGCGTCGGTGATTCGCGACGGCGAAGTCCTCGCCACCTATCACAAGCATCTGCTGCCGAACTACGAAGTGTTCGACGAGGAACGCTATTTCGACCGCGGCCTCGACGCGTGCGTGTTCGAACTGAACGGCGTGAAGCTCGGCGTCAATATCTGCGCCGACCTGTGGGAGTCGGGCCCGGCCGAACTGGTGCGTGCCGAAGGCGCGGAACTGCTGCTCGGCCTGAACGCATCGCCGTACCACATGAACAAGCTCGCGCGCCGCTACGAAGTGCTGCGCGGGCGCGTCGCCGACACCGGCCTGCCGGTGGTCTATTGCAACATGGTCGGCGGCCAGGACGAACTGGTGTTCGACGGCGCATCGTTCGCGCTCGACGCGGACGGCCAAGTCAGGTATCAGGCGGCTTCGTTCGAGGAGCGGCTCGACGTGCTGCATTTTCGCGGCGGACGCTGGGAGCCGGGCGAAATCGTTCCCGCACGGCCGATCGAGGAGGAAGTCTACGAAGCGCTCAAGACCGGTGTGCGCGACTACCTCGGCAAGAACGGTTTTCCCGGCGCGATCATCGGCCTGTCCGGCGGCATCGACTCCGCGCTGACGCTGTGCATCGCCGTCGACGCGCTCGGGCCGGAGCGGGTGCGTGCGGTGATGATGCCTTCGCCCTACACGGCGCAGATGAGCCTCGACGATTCGCGCGCACTGGTCGCGAACCTCGGCGTGCGCTACGACGAAATCCCGATCGAGCCGGCGATGAACACGTTCGCCGACCTGCTCGCCCGGCAGTTCGAGGGGCTGCCGGCGGACACCACCGAGGAAAACCTGCAGAGCCGCATCCGCGGCATGATCCTGATGGCGCTGTCGAACAAGACCGGCGCGATCGTGCTGACGACCGGCAACAAGAGCGAGATGGCAACCGGCTACGCGACGCTGTACGGCGACATGGCAGGCGGCTTCGCGGTGCTGAAGGACTTGTACAAGACTTTCGTGTTCCGCCTGTCGCGCTGGCGCAACACGGTCAGTCCGGTAATGCCCGAGAACATCATCACCCGGCCGCCGTCGGCCGAGCTCAAACCGGACCAGACCGACCAGGATTCGCTGCCGCCGTACGACGTGCTCGACGCGATCATCGAGGCCTACATGGAGCGTGACGAGTCGCCGCGCGAGATCATCGCGCGCGGCTTCCCCGAAGCCGACGTGAGGCGCACCGTCGCGATGCTCAAGCGCAACGAATACAAGCGCCGCCAGTCGCCGGTCGGCATCCGGGTGACGAGGCGCGGTTTCGGCAGGGACTGGCGTTATCCGATAACATCGCGCTATCAGGACGAATACTGACTGCGCAGGACCGAGCCGAATCGGCGTCCGCCAGCCCTCGAGGAGAAATTACATGAAGAAAATCGAAGCCGTCATCAAGCCGTTCAAGCTCGACGAGGTCCGTGAAGCGCTGTCCGAAGTCGGCATCGCTGGTCTGACCGTGTCGGAGGTCAAGGGCTTCGGCCGCCAGAAAGGCCACACCGAGTTGTATCGCGGCGCCGAGTACGTCGTTGATTTCCTGCCGAAAATCAAGGTCGAAATCGTCCTCGGCGACGACCTCGTGGACCAGGCGGTCGAAGCGATCATCAAGGCTGCGCGCACCGGCAAGATCGGCGACGGCAAGATCTTCGTCACGGCTGTCGAGCAGGTCGTGCGCATCCGCACCGGCGAAACGGACGAAGCCGCAATCTGATTGCTTCCTTCCGGCTTGCGGGCTGCGTTCACTCCTTCGGCGGATTGCCGGCCCTCAGCAGCACCAGCAGCGCTCCGGAGCCGCCTTTGTTCGGGCCGGCCTGGCAGAACGCGAGGATTTCCTCGCGTTGCGCGAGCCAGCCGCGCGACAGGTGCTTGAGGATCGACAGTTTGCCCGGTGACCCCAGCCCCTTGCCGTGAATCACCCGCACGCAGCGGCGCCCCTGCTGCAGGCTCGCCGCGAGAAAGCGTGCCAGCGCTTCGCGGGCGTCGTCCCGATTGTAGCCGTGCAGGTCCACTTCTCCCTGCAGCACCCAGCGCCCGCGGCGCAAGTCCATCAGCACGCGGCGTGGCAGGCCGGGGCGCAGGAAGATCGCCTCGTCCCCCATTTCCAGCCGGTCTTCGAGGCTCATCGGCGCGTCGAGCGATTCGCGCAACGCAGCCTGCTCGTCTTCGCTGTGCTTCAATGGCTCCGGGCGGGGCGGCGGAGGCTGCAGCTCGACCCGGTCGCGTGATTCGATCTGTCGGGCGCCGCGCACCGCATGACGGAAAAGCTCCGCCGGATCGAGCGCGTCGTGATCGGGCGGCAACAGCAGCGACGCCGGGTCCGTCTCGATGCGATGCCGGTCCTCGTCGCGCATGTGCAGTGGATACGGCGACGGACGGGCGCGACCGAGCTCCGCGTGACCGGTGTCGCGAAGCGGCGTCACGTCGCCGGTCGCCGAGCGAAAGAGCGCTGCGTCCTCGAGTCCATCGAGGGACGCGCGCACGGCGGGAGAGGGGGTGTCAGGTTCGAGCGGTTGCGGACGCGGTACCGGTGCCGGCTTCGGCGTCTCGATTTCCGCTCGTCCGCACCCTTTCGTGATTGGTGCGACATCCCGCACAGCCTCGCGGAACAGCGCCGGATCGTCATCGGCGGACGCGCCGGGGAGAACTCCGGCGGCCGTCGCGTCGCGGGTGTTTTTTGCCGCACCCGGGTGGGGCATCTCCGGCTTCGCAGGCTTTTGGCTGCTCGCGGCCGGTTTCAGCTTGCCGCGCAAGGCGGCAAGTTCTTCGAAGGCATGCGATGTTCGCCCGGTCCGGCTTCCCGGTTTCGGTGCAGCAGGGGGAAGCCGCCGGGTCATCGTCGTGCTCAGCCGGCGAGCGTGTCCAGGTAGCGCTCCGCATCGAGTGCGGCCATGCAGCCCGTGCCTGCGGATGTCACCGCCTGACGGTAGATGTGATCCTGCACGTCGCCCGCGGCGAACACGCCGGCCACGCTGGTCGCCGTGGCGTCGCCTTCGCGGCCGCCCTTGGTGATGATGTAGCCGTTTTCCATCTCGAGCTGGCCTTCGAAAATGTCGGTGTTCGGCTTGTGGCCGATCGCGATGAACACGCCCTGCAGCGCGACGTCGCGGGTCGCACCGGTATTCGCATCCCTGACCCGCATGCCGGTCACGCCGGTGTTGTCACCCAGCACTTCGTCGAGCGTCGAGTTGAGCGCGAGTTCGATCTTTCCGGCGGCGACTTTCTCCATCATCTTGTCGATGAGGATTTTCTCGGCGCGGAACTTCTCGCGGCGATGCACAACCGTGACTTTCTTCGCGATGTTGGCGAGGTACAACGCTTCTTCGACTGCCGTGTTGCCGCCGCCGATCACTGCAACGTCCTGGTTCTTGTAAAAAAAACCGTCGCAGGTCGCGCATGCGGAGACGCCGCGGCCGGAGAATTTCTCTTCGGACGGGAGGCCGAGATATTTCGCCGTCGCGCCGGTCGAGATGATCAGCGCGTCACAAGTGTATTCGCCGGCGTCGCCGACGAGCCGGAACGGTTTCTCGCCGAGCTTCACGGTGTGGATGTGATCGAAGACCATCTCGGTATTGAAGCGTTCGGCGTGCTTCTGGAAGCGGGCCATGAGGTCAGGCCCCATCACGCCATCGGCGTCCGCGGGCCAGTTGTCGACATCGGTCGTGGTCATCAGCTGACCGCCCTGCGCCAGTCCCGTGATCAGGACCGGATCGAGGTTGGCGCGGGCGGCGTACACTGCGGCCGTGTAACCGGCCGGGCCGGAGCCGAGGATGAGCAGGCGGGCGTGCTTGGTTGTCATAGCGTGATCTTCTTTCTGGTTGGCGACAGCGGGATTATAGCCGAGGGGTTTGTCCCGCCGATTCAATGATGTCCATAGTGCGGGACGATCGCGAAAAGCGTTTTTCATCAGTGCAGGTGCCTCATCGACGCCACGCGATGCTGGGGTTCGGTCGGGAAAGTCAATCGCGGATTCCGGTAAAATCAGTGATATTGTGCGTCGCCAGTTTTCCCGTTTTCTGATACGCCCGTTCGAGCACATTCCGGAGTCGCCATGACACAGCCCACCGCGGTTTCCACCACCGCCTTGAAGACCTTCTCGCTGTTTCAGGGCTTGTCCGACGACACCCTGGCCACGGTTTCCCGCTTGGCGATGATGCGCCGCATCCCGCGCGGGCAGAGCGTGGTGCATGCAGGCGAGCGCTGCGATTTTGTCTACCTGGTCCTGACGGGGAGCCTCAAGGTCGTCGTCAGCGACGAAGATGGCCGTGAGGTGATCCTGACGATTCTGGGGCAGGGCGAACTGTTCGGCGAGATGAGCATGTTCGGCGAGCAGCCGCGCTCGGCGACCGTCGTCGCGGTGATGCCTTCCGACCTCGTGATGATCGCGAAGAACGATTTTCGCACGATCCTGCAGGGCAACTTCGAAGTGGCCTGGCGCATCATGGCCAACCTCGCCGACCGCCTGCGCAGTGCCGATCGCAAGATCGAGAGCCTCGCGCTGATGGACGTCTACGGCCGCGTCGCGCGCCTGTTGCTCGAAATGTCGGAGGAAGTGAACGGGGCGGTGGTGGTGGTGCGCAAGATCACGAAGCAGGACATCGCGAAAATGATCGGGGCGTCGCGCGAGATGGTCAGCAGGGTCATGAAGGACCTCGCGGCGCAGGGGCTTATCGAGGAAACCGGCGCCGGCATCGTGCTGCGCGATCGCCTGCAGAGCGTCTGAATCGGGCGGGTCTGTTTCCCTTCGCAACAGCGGCAACGGCCGTTTTGACGGATCGCATATAATTACGCACCGTCGTTTCCCTTCGCCCTCAAGTTTCTCCTCATGTCGTCCCGCCTGTCCTCACGTTCCCAACCTTTGCCGGAAAAGATCTCGCTGCTGTTGCAGGAAGCCCGCTGGCTGATTCTCGGCGTGATGTCGCTGTACGTCGGCCTCGTGCTGCTCGGCTACAGCAAGGCCGATCCGGGCTGGTCGCACGCCGCCGAAGTGTCGCGTATCGCCAACCCGGGCGGGCGCTTTGGCGCGTGGCTCGCGGATCTGCTGTATTACCTGTTCGGCGTGTCCGCGTGGTGGTGGGTGGTTTTTCTCGGCTACGGGCTGGTGTGGGGCTTTCGCCGGCTGAAGCATGACCTGCGCCTCGACAGGCGGTCGTTCTTCATCGTTCTGGTGGGTTTCTTCGTCGTGCTGGTCGCGAGCAGCGCGCTCGAGTCGCTGCGTTTTCACTCGCACGGCGCAAGCATTCCGCTGGCGCCCGGCGGCCTCATCGGCATGGAACTCGGCGCCGCGGTGCAGCGTTATCTCGGCTTTACGGGCGGCACCCTGCTGCTGTTGGCGCTGTTCGCGTCCGGATTGAGTCTTTTCTCCGGGATCTCGTGGCTGTCGCTCGTCGAGCGGATCGGCACTTCGGTCGAACGCGGGTGCAGCACGCTTCGGCAGGCATGGCGTGGCCGAACCGAGCGCAAGGCGGCGCAACCGGTCGCGCAGAAGGGCGACGCGCTTGGCGAGCCGAAGCGGCGCAAAGCCGAAGCGGCACCGTCCCGGTCCGTGCGCATCGAGCCGGCGCGGATCGAGCCTGCGATGGTCGACACGCCGAAACCGGAGCGCGTCGAGAAGGGCCGGCAGCAGCCGCTCTTCGTCGATCTGCCGGCCGGATCGATGCCGCCGCTCGCGCTGCTGGATCAACCGTCTGCCGACGTCGAGCCGCCGTCAGCCGAATTGCTGGAATCGACATCGCGGTTGATCGAAGCGAAACTTGCGGATTTCGGCGTCGAGGTGAAAGTGCTGGCGGCCTATCCCGGGCCGGTCGTGACGCGCTACGAAATCGAGCCGGCGACCGGCGTCAAGGGCAGCCAGGTGGTCAATCTGGCGAAAGATCTTTCGCGCGCGCTGTCGCTGGTGTCGATCCGCGTCGTCGAGACGGTGCCCGGCAAGTCGTGCATGGCGCTGGAGCTGCCGAACCCGAAACGGCAGATGGTGCGCCTGTCCGAAATCCTGGGCTCGAAGGCGTATCAGGACATGCATTCGACACTGACGGTCGCGCTCGGCAAGGATATCGGCGGGCAGCCGGTCGTCGCAGACCTCGCGAAGATGCCGCATCTGCTCGTCGCCGGCACGACCGGCTCGGGCAAGTCGGTCGGCATCAACGCGATGATCCTGTCGCTGCTGTACAAGGCCGAGCCCGAGAAGGTACGGCTGATCATGGTCGACCCGAAGATGCTGGAATTGTCGATCTACGAGGGCATCCCGCACCTGCTGGCGCCGGTCGTCACCGACATGAAGCACGCGGCGAACGCGCTGAACTGGTGCGTCGTCGAGATGGACAAGCGCTACAAGCTGATGGCGGCAGTCGGTGTGCGCAACCTCGCCGGCTTCAACAAGGCCGTCACCGACGCAGCGAAAGCCGAGAAACCGCTGACGAACCCCTTCGCGATCAACCCGGACAACCCGGAGCCGCTCGAGACGCTGCCGCACATCGTCGTCGTCGTCGACGAGCTCGCCGACATGATGATGGTCGTCGGCAAGAAGGTCGAGGAGCTGATCGCGCGGCTTGCACAGAAGGCGCGCGCGGCGGGCATCCACCTGATTCTCGCGACGCAGCGCCCGTCGGTGGACGTCATCACCGGCCTGATCAAGGCGAACGTGCCGACGCGCATCGCGTTCCAGGTGTCGAGCAAGATCGACTCGCGCACGATCCTCGACCAGATGGGCGCGGAAGCCTTGCTCGGTATGGGCGACATGCTTTACCTCGCGCCCGGCACCGGCCTGCCGGTGCGGGTGCACGGCGCGTTCGTCGCCGACGACGAGGTGCACAAGGTCGTCGACCATCTCAAGCACAGCGGTCCGCCGGATTATGTCGAAGGGATTCTTTCGGCCGCCGAGGAGGAGGCTGACGGCGCGCTCGGCGGCGGAGACAGCGGCGATGGCGAGGCCGATCCGCTCTATGACCAGGCCGTGGAGATTGTCGTCAAGACGCGGCGACCGTCGATTTCGCTCGTGCAGCGACATTTGCGCATTGGCTACAACCGCGCCGCACGATTGATCGAACAGATGGAACGTTCCGGCCTGGTATCGACGATGGGCAGCAACGGCAATCGCGAAGTGATTGCGCCGGTGAAGGAGACCGAATGAGACATCGGGGCATGGGTCCGGCAGCGTTCACGGCCCGCATGCTGCTGTGCGCGGCAGCCGCCTGGATATCATCGGGAGCGGCGGCAGCGGCGAGCGGCGTCGAGCAGCTGCGCGAGTTCGTCGACACCGCGCGCAGCGCGCAGGGCGAATTCGAACAGACCGTGTCGTCCGCGTCGGGGCGCCGGGCGCAGCAGGCGAGCGGCAGCTTCGTGTTCCTGCGGCCCGGCAAATTCCGCTGGAGCTACGACAAGCCGTATCCGCAGCTGCTCGTCAGCGACGGCGAGAAACTGTGGTCGTGGGACCGGGATCTGAACCAGGTCACCGTGAAGCGCCTCGGCGACGCGCTCGGGAGCACGCCGGCCGCGATCCTGGCGGGCAGCGGCACGCTGGACCGCGACTTCGATCTCGCCGAAGCGGGCTCGGGCGACGGGCTCGACTGGGTCCTGGCGACACCGAAGCACGCGGAAAGCAGTTTCCAGTCGATACGCCTGGGCCTCGCGGGGGAGCTGTTGAAGCGCATGGAGTTGCAGGACAACTTCGGCCAGACGACGATGATCGTGTTCACGTCGCTTGAACCGAACGCGCGTCCCGATCCGTCGCTGTTCCGTTTCGTCCCGCCCGCGGGCGCCGACGTCATCGGCGACTGACGCGCGACGCGGATGGCGGACCTTTTCGACGACGTCGAGCCGCCGCGCGTACCGCTCGCGGAGCGGATGCGCCCGACGACGCTCGCCGAGGTCGCCGGCCAGCGCCACCTGCTCGGTCCCGGCAAGCCGCTGCGGCTCGCCTTCGAATCCGGCAAGCTGCATTCGATGATCCTGTGGGGACCTCCGGGTGTCGGCAAGACGACGCTTGCACGCCTGATGGCGCAGGCTTTCGATGCGGAATTCATCGCACTGTCGGCGGTGTTCTCCGGAGTCAAGGACATTCGCGAAGCGGTCGCGCACGCGCAGACTGAAAAGGCGCGCGGACGCCACACGATCCTGTTCGTCGATGAGGTGCATCGCTTCAACAAGGCGCAGCAGGATGCGTTTCTGCCTTACGTCGAGCAAGGCGTCGTGACGCTGATCGGCGCGACGACCGAGAATCCGTCGTTCGAAGTCAATTCGGCGTTGCTGTCGCGCGCGGCAGTCTACGTGCTCGAACCCCTCGACGACGAAGCGCAGGGCGAACTGTTCGAACGCGCCCGTCTGCTGGCGTGTCCGCAACTGGAATTTGCGCCCGCCGCGCGCGAGCGCATGATCGGTTTTGCCGACGGTGACGCACGGCGCCTGATGAACCTCATCGAGCAGGTTCAGGTCGCCGCCGAAACCGCAGGCGTGGTGACGGTGACGCCCGAGTTTGTCGACGAAGCGCTATCGACTCGCCTGCGACGCTTTGACAAGGGAGGCGAAGCGTTCTACGACCAGATATCTGCACTGCACAAATCGGTGCGGGGTTCGAATCCGGATGCCGCTCTTTATTGGCTGTGCCGGATGCTGGACGGGGGGGCGGATGCCCTCTATCTCGGACGGCGCCTGATCCGCATGGCGACCGAGGACATCGGGCTCGCCGATCCGCGCGCACTCGAAATCGCGTTGAACGCCTGTGCGACGTACGAACGGCTGGGGTCTCCCGAAGGTGAACTGGCCCTCGCCGAGGCAACGGTCTTCCTGGCCTGCGCGGCGAAATCCAACGCAGTCTACAAAGCCTATAATGCCGCACGCAAACACGTCGCCCAGGACGTCTCGCGTCCGGTGCCGCTGCATCTGCGCAACGCTCCGACCCGCCTGATGAAGGAACTGGGCCATGGCAAGGCTTATCGCTATGCGCATGACGAACCCGAGGCTTATGCCGCCGGCGAAAACTACCTGCCCGACGGCATGAAGGCGCCCGGATGGTATCGCCCGACGCAGTACGGACTGGAAGCGCGGATCGCGGCAAAGCTCGAGCATCTGCGCGAGCTCGACAACCAAGCGGCTACGCGCGTCCCGAAGGACGCGAGTCGAGACGCGGATTGATGCGGAGGAACAGCTTTCAGTGCGGGAGGGGGTGGTCGGCCATGAAGCGGGCGCGCACATTCCTTGCCCGCTCGGCCCTTTCGAGATCGCCACGTTTGGTGGCTCGCTCGATAAGGTCTTGCATGTAGGTCGTCAACATCAACACCCCTTCCGGGGTTTGCACCATGCCGCATACAACTTGCGCGGCGGCGCCTTCGGGAATGCCCTCGTGTTCTGCAACGAGCGCAACTTCGTCATCGGTCAAATCGCAATAATCAAGGCAGTCTCTAATGGACAACATCGGGATCTCCTCTAGTGTTGCGCACACCGTCTTCCGCGGTGTTGGCTTACTAAGCTTAAGATACAGGGCGCGGAATGCAAGGAAATCCTGTCCATCGCAGCGGCTATAAACGATTGATTCCATTAATGGATTTGTGCATCGCCGCAAGCTCTTCACGAGGCCGACGAAAGGCCGGCGAACAAAGCGGCGCGGTGCCCGAAGATGTCCTGCCAGAAAACCCCGCTTTCCCATTGAATCCACTCGAGTTCCGGAATTGCCATGCTTGATATCCAGCTTCTACGCACCCAGATCGACGCCGTTGCGGCAGCGCTTGCCGCGCGGGGGGCAAATTTCGACGCCGCCGCGTTCCAGTCCATGGAGAATGAGCGCAAGACCCTGCAGACGCGCACCCAGGACCTGCAGGCGCGCCGCAACACGCTGTCGAAGCAGATCGGCGTCCTGAAGAGCAGAGGAGAGGACGCTTCGGCGGCGATGGCCGAAGTCGGGGGCATCGGCGACGAGCTGAAGGCGAACGAACAGGCGCTGGCGACGCTCCTCGAGCGGATCAATGCGTTCGTCGCCGGCCTGCCGAACCTGCCGCACGACAGTGTTCCTCCGGGCCGTGACGAGTCGGCGAACGTCGAGATCGCCCGCTGGGGCACGCCGCGGGAATTCGACTTCGAGGTCAGCGATCACGTCGATATCGGAAGCGGGCTCGGAGGACTCGATTTCGAAACTGCGGCGAAGATCTCGGGCTCGCGTTTCGCACTGATGCGCGACGGCCTCGCGCGGCTGCATCGCGCGCTCGCCCAGTTCATGCTCGACGTGCATACCCGCGAACATGGCTACACCGAGGTCCACGTCCCCTATCTCGTCAACCCCGACAGCATGTTCGGCACCGGCCAGCTGCCGAAGTTCGAGGCCGAGCTGTTTTCCGTCATGAAGGACGACGGGCGTTTCTACCTGATCCCGACCGCGGAAGTCCCGATCACGAACATCGTGCGCAACGAGCTGCTCGCGCACGATGTGCTGCCGCTGAAGTTCGTCGGCCACACGCCGTGCTTCCGTTCCGAAGCAGGCAGTTACGGTCGTGACACGCGCGGCATGATCCGCCAGCACCAGTTCGACAAGGTGGAACTGGTGCGGATCGAACATCCGGATGCGTCATGGGCGGCGCTCGAGGAACTGACCGGTCACGCCGAGGCGATCCTCCGCAAGCTCGAGTTGCCGTATCGCAAAGTCGTGCTGTGCACCGGCGACATGGGGTTTTCCGCCGCCAAGACCTACGACCTCGAAGTGTGGCTGCCGGCGCAGAAAACTTACCGCGAAATTTCGTCGTGCTCATGCACCGGGGCCTTTCAGGCGCGCCGCATGCAGGCGCGGTTCCGCAACACGCAGGGCAAGAACGAACTGGTGCACACCCTGAACGGTTCGGGCCTGGCAGTCGGCAGGACGCTCGTCGCCGTGCTCGAGAACTACCAGCAGGCCGACGGCTCGGTCGTCGTGCCGAAGGTCCTGGTGCCGTGGATGGGCGGGATCGAGGTGCTCGAACCCCGCGGCTGAAGCCTCGAGAAAACGCCGGGCCGTCCCCAGTTGTTCGAGTAGCAGCGGCGCCAGCGTGCCCGTCCGCTTCCAGTCCATGCCATTGAAATGCCGCTCGGCATGCGAAGTTATTTCTTGTTTGATATCGATCGTGTACGTATAATGCGCCCTCCCGCGAGACGATCGCGGGACGCGGAGAGGTGGCAGAGTGGTCGAATGTACCTGACTCGAAATCAGGCGTAGGTGCGAGCCTACCGTGGGTTCGAATCCCACCCTCTCCGCCATAAGCATTCAAGAGCCACATTTTCCATTTCTTTCAATGACTTGGGGAATGTGGCTTTTCATTATATGCCATCTCCTCTTGCCATTTTCCCGGTGGCAGTCGTCGGGTGAGGCGTGTCCCGTCCTGAGGCCGCTCCCCTGGCTCGCTGAAGCCCTCCAGCCGATCGATACTGGCGCGGATATTCCCGAATTTTCTGGTATTGACCCGACTTCAAGGCCGGCCGGATTCGTGGGGTCATGATCGACGGGGAACCGTTTTCATGGCTGCGGATGTCTGCGGTGTACTCCTGCGGCAATGGAAAGAACTCGTGGAGGAACGGAATGGAGACCATCGATTGCGCGATCATCGGTGCCGGCGTCGTCGGTCTCGCATGCGCCCGCGCGCTCGCCGCTGCCGGGCGCGAAGTCGTCGTGATCGAGCGCGAAGCGACTTTCGGAACCGGCGTGAGCTCGCGCAACAGCGAAGTGATCCACGCCGGCCTTTACTATGCGCCCGGGTCGCTCAAGGCGCGGTTGTGCGTCGAGGGACGCGAAATGCTTTACGCGTTCTGCCACGAGCGGGCGATCCCGTACGCGCGCTGCGGCAAGCTCGTCGTCGCGGCGCGCGCCGAACAAGCCGCCGCGCTGCGGCAGATCCGGAGGCGTGCCGAAGCCAATGGGGTGGGCGACCTGCGCGAGCTCGATCGTGCCGCAGTTGCAGCGTTTGAACCGGCGCTGGACGTCCACGCGGCGCTGCTGTCGCCATCGACCGGCATTGTGGACAGCCACGCGCTGATGTTTGCGCTGCTCGGTGACGCCGAGCGCGATGGTGCGATGTTCGCATTCGGCAGTCCGGTCCTCGATGGATATTCCGATTCCATAGGCATGGTGCTGCAGGTTGGCGGCGAGCGCGAGAGCGATCTGCGCGCGCGCTGGGTCATCAACGCGTCCGGCCTCGACGCCGTGGCGCTCGGCCATCGTCTCAGCGGCCCGACCGCCGAAGACCTGCCCCGCGCGTGGTTCGCGCGCGGCGTGTATTTCGCCTTGAGCGGCAAGGCGCCGTTCTCGCGGCTGATCTATCCGATCCCCGAGCCCGGCGGGCTTGGTGTTCATCTGACGCTCGATCTCGGCGGCCAGGCGAAGTTTGGACCGGACGTCGAATGGATCGATACCCCTGCCTATGACGTCGATCCCGCGCGGGCGCAGCGTTTTTACGCCGCGATCCGCCGCTGGTGGCCGGCGCTCGAAGATGGACGGCTGGTGCCGGGATATGCCGGCGTGCGTCCGAAGATCGCCGGCCCTGGTATGCCGGATGCGGATTTCCGCATCGACGGGCCGAGCCGGCATGGCGTGCGCGGACTCATTCACCTGTTCGGCATCGAATCGCCCGGTCTCACGGCGGCGATGGCGATCGGGCGCCATGTCGCGCGGGAGATCACGGGGCGATGACCGGGTAAGGTTGGCGGTGGCGTTGTAACGGTTTTCAGGCTGGGAACGCGGAACCTGTAGCGGCACGGGGAGCGCCACGGGCATTGCGATTGCACGAGGCTGGCCCAGTGCCACTTCAGGAGACGATCATGGCCAGCCAGCAGAAAGACGAAACGACGTCGGGCCAAGCGGTGCCGAACCCGGTCCAGGTTCAGAAATTCCTCGGCGGCCTGGATTACCCGGTCGGGAAGCAGGAGCTTGTCGAACAGGCGCGCAAGAAAGGCGCTGACGCGAACGTGATGGAGGCGCTCGAGCGGATTCCGGATCGACAGTATGAGAGTCCCGTCTCGGTGTCTGCGGAGATTGGCAAACTTGGCTGAGGGAACCGCAGCCGCGACGGCTTCGGCTGATTCGGCTTCGCGCGTTGAACTGCAGGCCGCCTCCGTCGTCGCGTTTCATGATGGTCTCCTTGCCGGCGGGGATGCCCCGTCGCCTGCCGAGCCGGCGCCGTGGTGGCAGTGGATCGAGGAAAACCACCGCACCAACACGGCGTTGTGGCGCGAAGAGGACCGGGCGCGACGCACCGACGTGCCGGACGACGAAATCGTGCGTTGCAAGCGCACCATCGATGCGTTGAACCAGCGGCGCAATGACGCGGTCGAGGCGCTGGACGATTGCCTTCTCGCGGCTCTCGAGCGCGTCGCGTCGGCACCCGCTCCCGATGCGCGGCTGTCGAGCGAGACCGCGGGTGCGATCATCGACCGGCTGTCGATCCTGGCGTTGAAGATCCATCACATGCGCCAAGCATCGCAACGTCGCGAGGCCGGCGCCGAGCACATGCAGCGGTGTGCCGACAAGCTCGCGACGCTGGTCGCGCAGCGCACCGACCTCGCCGCCTGTCTCGACCGACTGCTGGACGAAGCGAGCTGCGGCGTCGCGCGCTTCAGGACCTACCGGCAGTTCAAGATGTACAACGATCCGTCGCTGAATCCCGAGCTGTACCGCCGCTCGCGCCCGGAAAATGGTGCGGCGCCGGCGAAGACGCCGTTCGCCGTGGATGTGCTGATCCCGACCTGCGACCGGCCTGCGGCGCTCGCCGTGACGCTGACTTCGCTTTTCGCGCAAAGCATCGGTGCGCTGCGGATCGTGGTGTCCGACCAGGGCGCCACGTCCAACGTCGAGGCCTCGTCCGAAGTGCGGGCGGTCGTGCGGCTTCTCGCCGCCAAGGGGCATGCCGTCGAGTTCCACCGTCACCTGCCGCGCCGGGGCCTCGCCGAGCAGCGCCATTTCCTGCTCGCCCAGGCGCAGGCGCCCTATGTGCTGTTTCTCGACGACGACGTCCTCGTCGAGCCGGATCTCGTCGAGCGTCTGCTGAAGGCGATCCGGGAGCAGGGTTGCGGCTTCGTCGGCAGCGCATTGATCGGGCTGAGTCATGCCGCGGACCGGCGGCCGCACCAGCAGCGCATCGAGTTCTGGGACGGTCCGGTCGAGCCCGAAGAGGTGCTGCCGGACAGTCCGGAGTGGGCACGCCACCAGCTGCACAGTGCTGCGAACCTGTACCACGTGCAGACGAATCTCGGCCTCACGCCGGGCCGGCAGCGGCTCTATCGTGTCGCGTGGGTCGGCGGCTGCGTGCTGTTCGACCGGGCGAAGCTGGAGGCTGCGGGCGGATTCGAATTCTGGCGCGAGCTGCCCCCCGAGCACTGCGGCGAGGACGTGTTCGCGCAGCTGCGAGTCATGGCGCGCGACGGAGGCTGCGGCATCATCCCGTCGGGCGCCTACCACCAGGAGCTCGCGACGACGGTGCCGCGGCGTGACGTCGATGCTCCCCGCGTGCTGCGCACGAAGCTGGAGGCACGATGACGGGGTCGGCGGGCAACGCTCCTCCCGCGCGTTTCGCCGAAGTTGCGACGATCGCGGTGCTTCGGCCCAATGGCGTCGGCGACTTCGTGTTCGCGCTGCCGGCGCTTGCGGCGCTCAGGGAAACCTACCCGCAAGCCCGGATCGTGCTGCTCGGCAAGCCGTGGCACAAGGTCTTTCTCGACGGCCGTACGCCGCTGGTGGACGAGGTCGTTGCCCTGCCGCCGGTTCCGGGCGTGGGGGCCCCACCCGGCGCCATCTGCGACGAAGGCGCGATCGACTCGTTCTGCGCGCTGCTGCGTCGGCGCAACTTCGATCTCGCCTGCCAGATGTTCGGCGGCGGAAGGTATTCGAATCCGTTCCTGCTGCGTCTGGATGCGCGACACACCATCGGCCTGCGTGCGCCTGGCGCCGCGGCGCTCGAGCGTTCATTGCCGTACGTGCCTTGGCACAACGAGCGCCTGCGGCTGCTCGAAGTCGCCGCGCTCGCCGGAGCGCGCACCGCGGCGCTCGAGCCGCCGCTGCCGGTGCTGGAGCGCGACGAGACGGAGCTCGACGAGCACTTGCCTCTGCCGCCGCATCCGCTCGCGGTGTTGAGCCCCGGTGCGAGCGACGCGCGGCGGCGCTGGAGCATCGATCGCTTCGCCGAAGTCGGCGACGCGCTGGTGCGGGCCGGCGCGCTCGTCGTCGTGCAGGGGAGCGCCGATGAGCGGCAGCTCAGCGCCGGAGTGGTCGCGGCGATGCGGATGCCCGCCCTCGATGCAGGCGGCCTGTTGTCGCTCGACGGCCTTGCGGCGTTGCTGCGACGTGCGGAACTCGTCGTCGCGAGCGACAGCGGGCCGCTCCATCTCGCGCACGCGGTCGGCACGCGGACGGTGGGAATCTACTGGCTGAAGAACCTGTTCGTTTCGGGTCCGCTGACCGCTGCAGGACATCGGCATGCACTGTCGCTGCGGCTGCAATGCCCGGTCTGCGGCAGCGAAAACCTGGACAGCCGATGTGACCACGACCCGTCGTTCGTCGATGACGTCGAGGCCGCCGAAGTCACGGAGCTGGCGCTGGAACTGTGGCGTGACGCGCAGGCATCGCCAGCAGCGCTCGCGCCTGCGCCAGAACTTCGGTGAGGTCTTCGTCGCCGCCGTGCTGGACCCCGTCATCGCGCGCCGCCGGCGCCCATACCGGTCGATGCAGAGCGCGATCGAGCGGCGCCCAGCGCGCGATCTCGGAGGCCCGGAAGACGATCACGCACGGCAGTTTCAGCGCCGCGGCGAGATGCGCGACGCCGGTGTCGTTGCACACCAGCAGCCGCGCGCCGCCCAGCAGCGCCGCAAGGGCGCCGGCGGAGATCGGCGCCGCAGCGTCGATCGCGGGAGCGCGCATCGCGGCCGTCACCGCAGCGGTGATCGAGGTCTCGTATTGCGAGCCGGTCAGCACCAGCGGCAGGCCGCAGTCGTCGTGCAAGGCGTCGCCAATCGCGGCGAAGCGCTCCGGCGGCCAGCGCCGCTCCACTGCTCGTGCGCCGGCATGCAGACAAACGTACGCATTCGGCCGCAGGCCCGCGGCGACGCCGCTCGCGGCGAGTTCGGCATGGTCGGCAGCGGTCAGCGGAAACTCCAGTTGCTCGCCGACGGGCGGGGCGCCGAGAAAGCGCATCAGCGCGAGCAGACGCCGGATCTCCGCGCCGTCGTCGGGATACGGCAGGAACGCCCCGTCGCCACTGCCCGGAGCGCCGAAACCGGCGTTGAACCGTGCGCCGAACTGCGCGACGAGCGGGTTCGTGATCGTGCCGTTGCCATGCATCTGGATCGCCAGACCGGCTCGCCGCGCCCGCATCGCGGCAAGGAACCCGGGCAGTGCGGCCGAATCGGGAGGCTGTTCCGGAAGGCCCGGAAAGCCGGGAAAAGCGACGAAATCGTCGACATGGCGAGGGTAGCGGGTGGCAAACGCCGCCGCCCAGGGCAGGCCGACGAGCGTGATGCGCGCGTGCGGACAGGCTGCACGCAATGCGCGCAGCGCAGGCACGGCACACAGCATGTCGCCCAGTTGCAGCGCCCGGAACACGACGATCGTCTGCGGTTGCAGAACGTCCAGCAAGAGATGCTGCATGCGGATTTCCTGCCAAAGATGGGCTTGCGCTGCTGCAATCGGGATGCCGGGCCGCATTGGCGGCATGGCCGGAGGCTGTCGGGACGGGCGCGCGTGACCGGCGCGGGCCGAGCAGGGTCGCCGGGTGCTTCTTACAAGGCCGTGTAGTTGTTGCACCGGGTATTGCAGGACGATTGCGCTCCGCGCATGACAGTCGGGCCCTCCGCTTGCTTCGCCGAGGCAGGGGCGGGAGCCCGACCCGGGGAGGGGGTAGTAGCTCCATCGCACTCCGTCATGAGGAGGGATCGAAATGAATATGAATGCAAGGACCAAGCGCAAATTGATCGCTGCGCTCGCGGCAACGGCCGTCGGGCTGCCCGCCTACATGGGACACGCTGCCGAAGAACGCCCGGCTCCCCCCGCGACTTCGACGCGCGAAGCGCCGCCGGCCGCTGCCCCGGACGCCGCTACCGCCGCCCAGTCGCGCGTTGCGCGAGCGAGCAAGCTGATCGGCGCCGAAGTAAAGAATCCGGTCGGCGAAAAGCTTGGCGAGATCAAGGACCTCGTCGTCGATGTGCGAAACCAGACGGCGCATTACGCGGTGTTGTCGTTCGGCGGCATCGCGGGGATTGCCGACAAGCTCTTTGCTTATCCGGTGAGCATGTTGCGGTGGGGCCCGGGCAAGGACGAGTTGATACTCGACATCCAACGCTCGAGGCTCGAGGCAGCGCCCGGGTTCGGGCCGGGCAACTGGCCGGACTGGGGCGTCGATTCGTATCGCCGCAGCGTCGACGAGTATTTCAAGACCGACCGGCCCACCGCACTCGGACCGAATCCGCAACTGATGCAGGCCAGCAAGCTGCTCGACGTCAAGGTCGAGGACCGCGAGAAGCGTAACGCGGGCGAAATCAAGGATCTCGTCGTAAGCCTCGCGGACGGAACGGTGCCGTATGCCGTGCTCGATCTGGACAAGGCGTGGAGCGCCGACGACAAGCTGATTCCGCTTCCGCTGTCTTCGTTCGAGTTTTCTACGGACGATGAGAAGGTCATGCTCAAGGAGTCGCGCGAGGGGTTCGACACGAGCCGGGGCTTCGACGAGAAGCACTGGCCCGATATGAACGATCCGGCCTTACGGCGTGACATGAACAAGTCTCCGGGCGAGCGCGAGCAGGACCGCAAGTAGGCCGGGCGTACGGCAAATGCACCCCGTTCGGAGCGATGCGACGGGTTCGCTTGCGCGCTTGTCCTACTACACTGGAAAAACCGGGCCGTGGTTTTGCCATGCGCCCGAGGCGGCTGGCCCCCTCCGCGGCCGGTGCCGGACGATTGCAGGGGGACGCCGATGCAGATGAGTGACCCGGGCAAAGGCCCGTTGTGGAAAGCACCGACAACAGATGGGGCGCAGCATCCCCTGCCGGATGGGGCGGAGGATGACGACTTCTGCAATGCGCTGCTTGCCGGACTGGCAACGATACCGAAACAGGTGTCGTGCAAGTTTTTTTATGACGCCGAAGGCTCGGCGCTGTTCGACCGCATCTGCACGCTGCCGGAGTATTACCCGACCCGCGTCGAATTCGCCCTTCTCGAACGCCACGCAGCCGAACTGGCCGGGCTCATCGGTCCGGACGTGGAGCTCGTCGAGTTCGGCGCGGGCTCGGGCCGCAAGGTGCGGCGGCTGCTCGACGCGCTGCAACGGCCGCGTGCCTACGTTCCGGTCGACATCTCGGGCGAACATCTGCAGCAGGCCGCGGGCCGGCTGAGGGCGGATTACCCGCGGCTCGAGATCCGGCCGGTCGTCGCCGATTACACGCGTGCGTTCGATCTTCCGGCAAGCCTGCCCGGGGCGCAGCGTCGTGTGGGTTTTTTTCCCGGTTCGACGATCGGCAATTTCGCGCCGGAAGAGGCGACCGGATTCCTCGGCATGGCTGCGGTTTTGCTGGAGGGCGGCGGTCTGCTGATCGGCGTCGACCTGGTCAAGGAGCCGGCGCTTCTGCATGCCGCGTACAACGATTCAGCGGGTGTCACTGCGGCCTTCAACAAGAATCTGCTGGCACGGGCGAACCGCGAGCTCGGTGCGGATTTCACCGACGACGGTTTCGCCCATTACGCGTTCTACCAGCCGCTCGCGCGACGCGTGGAAATGCATCTGGTCAGCCTCGCCGCCCAGCGGGTGCGGGTTGCCGGCCGGGAATTCCGTTTCGCCGCCGGCGAGACGCTGCACACCGAGAATTCCTACAAGTACACCATCGACGGGTTCCGCTCGCTGGCCGAACAGGCGGGGTTTGTGCCGCGCGGATACTGGATCGATGCGGCACGCCTGTTCAGCCTGCACTGGCTCGAAGTGGCCTGACCGGCCTGCGACGCCAAGGCACGGCGCTTGCGGATGGCGACAGCGCCGCGACGGCAAGGCTGCTGCTTTGCCGGCCCGGCCCCGTTCGCGTCCGCTCTTAGCGCTTTGAGCTTTCAGGAGGCAGCCATGTTGTCATCGACCGTAGACCGCGTCCCGGCGCATACCGCAGCCCACATCAACCAACGGATCCGGCAGCTCACACAGGAGAACGTCGAACGCGCGTCGCTCGGCGGGCCGGCGCAGATCGACCGGCGGCTCGCGGAACTGGACGAGGAGTGGGACATCGAGCGTACGCTCGAAGCGAATGCCGCTTCGGTGGTGCTCGCCGGCACGGCGCTGGCGGTGTTCGTCGATCGCCGCTTCCTGGCGCTGCCCGCGCTCGTCGGCGCGTTCCTGCTGCAGCATGCGCTGCAGGGCTGGTGCCCGCCGCTGCCGCTGTTCCGGCGCCTGGGCGTGCGCACCGCGGGCGAGATCGAGGAGGAGCGCCGCGCCCTGCAGGCGATGCGCAACGGCACGCCCCGCGCGCCCGGCTCCCCGGTCCGCAGTGCGGGCGCCGCGATCGAACGGATCCGCTGACCAGGCGGGGGACCGGATGGACGCCACGACGACGCACAGCCGCCTCTCCGAACACGACATCTACCTGTTCCGGGAGGGTTCGCACGGCCGGCTCTACGACAAGCTCGGCTGCCAGTTAGACGAGGCCGGCGCGCATTTCGCCGTGTGGGCGCCGAACGCGCGGGCGGTAGCGGTGATCGGGAGCTTCAATGCGTGGCGCGACGATGCCGCAGTGCTGCGTCCGCGTGACGACGGGTCGGGCATCTGGGAAGGTTTCGTCGCCGGCGTCGCGGCGGGTGACGTCTATAAGTACAGCATCGTGTGCCAGGACGGGCGCGTCGCCGAGAAGGCCGACCCGTTCGCGCAGTATGCGGAGGTACCGCCGGCGACCGGTTCGCGCGCGTGGCGCAGCGCTCACCGCTGGGCCGACGACGCGTGGATGGCCGGGCGCGCCCGTGCGAACGCGCTCGATGCGCCGTTCAGCATCTACGAACTGCACCTCGGCTCGTGGCGTCGCGCGCAGGACGGTGCGCTGCCGGGCTACCGCGAGATCGCGCCGCAGCTCGCCGCGTACGTCGTCGAGTGGGGCTTTACGCATGTCGAACTGATGCCGCTCTCGGAGCACCCGTTCTACGGTTCGTGGGGTTACCAGACGACCGGCTATTTTGCCGCGACGGCGCGCTACGGCACGCCGGACGACCTGATGTTCCTGATCGACACGCTGCACCAGGCGGGCGTCGGCGTGATCCTCGACTGGGTGCCGTCGCATTTTCCGAGCGATGCGCACGGCCTGGCCGAGTTCGACGGCACCTACCTGTACGAACATGCGGACCCGCGCCAGGGGTTCCACCCGGAATGGCATTCGTGCATCTTCAATTACGGGCGCCACGAAGTGTGTGCGTTCCTGCTGTCGTCCGCGCTGTTCTGGCTTGAACGCTTCCATATCGACGGGCTGCGTGTCGATGCGGTCGCGTCGATGTTGTATCTCGATTACGGCCGCCAGCACGGCGAGTGGGTGCCGAACCGCTACGGCGGCCGGGAGAACCTCGACGCGGTCGCGTTCCTGCGGCGGCTCAACGAGGCGGTGTATCGTGACCACCCGGGGGTGCAGACGATCGCGGAAGAGTCGACTGCGTGGCCGATGGTGTCGCGCCCGCTGTATGTCGGCGGCCTGGGCTTCGGCATGAAATGGAACATGGGCTGGATGCACGACTCGCTCGACTATTTCCGCCACGACCCGCTGTTCCGCAAGTTCCACCACGGCCGGATCACGTTCTCGATCTGGTACGCGTTCCACGAGAACTTCGTGCTGCCGCTGTCCCACGACGAAGTCGTCTACGGCAAGGGCTCGCTGATCGGCAAGATGCCCGGCGACAGCTGGCAGCAGTTCGCCGGGCTGCGCGCGCTGTTCGGCTACATGTGGGCGCATCCCGGCAAAAAGCTGCTGTTCATGGGCGGCGAGTTCGGCCAGCGGCGCGAATGGACGCACGAGGGCGAACTCGAATGGTGGGTGCTCGACCGGCCGGAACACGCCGGATTGCGGCACTGGGTCGGCGACCTGAACCGCTTGTATCGCGAGCGCGCCGCGCTGCACGAGCTCGATTTCGACGAAGCCGGTTTCCAGTGGATCGACAGCGACGACAGCGAAAACAGCGTGCTGTCGTTCCTGCGCAAGTCGCGCAACGGCGCCACTGTCCTCGTCATCTGCAATTTCACGCCGGTGACGCGGCCGAACTACACGCTTGGCGTGCCGCGCGCCGGGTTCTGGCGCGAGGCCCTCAACAGCGACGCGACGCTGTACGGCGGCAGCGGGGCGGGCAACCTGGGCGGCGTCGAAACCGTGCCGGTGCCTGCGCACGGCCATTACCAGTCGCTGACGCTGACGCTGCCGCCGCTGGCGGTGCTGTTCCTGATTCCGGAGGTCGACGATGCGCGCCCGGACAGCTGACGTAATCGATGATGCGCGCCGCGTGCCGGACGAAGGGCGGATTCGCGCAGTCATCGAATCGGTCACGCCGCAGGTCGACGGCGGTCGCTTTGCCGTCAAGCGCGTCGCCGGTGACGAGTTCGACGTCGAGGCCGACTGCTTCGCCGATGGTCACGACGCAGTGCTCGCGATGCTGTGCTGGCGGCGTGACCAGGACGAGCAGTGGCATGTGGTGCCGATGACGGCAATCGGCAACGACCGCTGGCGCGGGCGCATCAGGCTCGGCGAGATCGGGCGCTGCTGGTACACGGTCACGGCGTGGGTCGATGCGTTCGAGTCGTGGCGCCGGGATCTCGCGCGGCGCATCGAGCCCGACGACATCCGCATGGCGGGGCTGATCGGCGCCGACCTGATCGAGGAGACCGCCGAACGCGCGACGATCGGCGACGACCGCGAGCGGCTCGCGGCGTGGGCGCGGCGGCTGCGCGACGCGAGCCAGGCCGAAGGCGCGGATGCGCAGGCGCTCAAGGCGCTGGGGCTCGATGCGCGCTTCGGCGAGATCGCGGCACGCCATCCGGACCGCCGCTTCGCTGCCGTCCACCCGATGCTGCCGCTCGACATCGACCGTCCGCTCGCGCGCTTCGGCGCGTGGTACGAGCTTTTCCCGCGGTCGACCGCGCCCGTCGCCGGCGCGCACGGAACGCTGCGCAGCTGCGCCGACCGTCTCGCCGACATCGCCGCGATGGGCTTCGATGTGCTGTACCTGCCGCCGATCCATCCGGTCGGCCGCGAGCGGCGCAAGGGACCGAACAACGTGCTCGTCGCCGGGCCGGACGACGTCGGCAGCCCCTGGGCGATCGGCGCCGCGGAAGGCGGTCATCTTGCGGTGCACCCGCTGCTCGGCACCGTCGAGGACCTGCGCTACCTGATTGCGCGGGCGCGCGAACACGGCGTCGAGCTCGCGCTCGACATCGCGCTGCAGTGCGCGCCGGACCATCCCTGGGTCGCCGAGCATCCCGAGTGGTTTCGCCGCCGGCCCGACGGGAGCGTGCAGTACGCCGAAAACCCGCCGAAGAAATACCAGGATATCTACCCGTTCGACTTCGAGACCGGCGACTGGCAGGCGATGTGGCACGCGCTCGCCGGCATCTTCCGCCACTGGATCGCCGAAGGGGTGCGGATATTCCGCGTCGACAACCCGCACACCAAGGCTTTTCCGTTCTGGGAATGGGCGATCGCGAGCATCCGCCACGATCATCCGGACACGATCTTCCTCGCCGAAGCCTTCACGCGGCCGCGCGTCATGCACCGGCTCGCGAAGCTCGGCTTCACGCAGTCGTACACGTACTTCACGTGGCGCAACACGCGCGCCGAGCTCACCGATTATTTCACCGAGCTCGCGCACGGCCCAGGCGCCGGTTACTTCCGCCCGAACGTCTGGCCCAATACGCCCGACATCCTGCCCGAATATCTGCAGCTGGGCGGCCGGCCGGCGTTCGTCGTGCGCCTCGTGCTCGCGGCGACGCTGGCGGCGACCTACGGCATCTACGGTCCGGCATTCGAGCTGATGGAGCACGTGCCGCGCGAGCCGGGCAGCGAGGAATACCTCAATTCCGAGAAATATCAGCTGCGCGAATGGGACCTCGATCGGCCCGACAGCCTCGCCGCGCTGATCGGGCGCGTCAATCGCGTGCGCCGCGACAATCCGGCGCTGCATGACAACACGTCGCTGCGTTTCCTGCCTATCGACAACGACCAGCTGATCGCGTACTCGAAGACGGCGGAGGCAGGCGACAACATCGTCGTCGTCGTCGCGAATCTCGATCCGCACAACGTCCATTCGGGCTGGCTCGACCTCGACCTCGGCGCGTTGGGCATCACGCCCGGGACGAGCTTCCAGATGCACGACCTGCTGTCCGGTGCGCGTTATCTGTGGAGCAGCGCGCGCAACTTCGTGCGCCTCGACCCGCAGCGCGTTCCGGCGCACCTTTTCGTGCTGCGCCGCCGCGTGCGCAGCGAACGCGATTTCGACTACTTCCTGTAAAGGCTGTCGACGATGGATCTGTTGCCCGCAATGGCCGCGCCGGACAAGGAAACCGACGACGGGCTCTGGTACAAGGACGCGGTGGTGTACGAGCTGCACGTCAAGGCGTTCTTCGACGCCAACGACGACGGCGTCGGCGACTTCAACGGTCTGACGCGCAAGCTCGACTACATCCGCGACCTCGGCGTCAACACGATCTGGCTGCTGCCGTTCTACCCGTCGCCGCTGAAGGACGACGGCTACGACGTCGCCGACTACCACGGAGTACTGCCGGCGTACGGCACGCGCGCGGATTTCCGGCAATTCGTCCGCGAGGCGCACCGGCGCGGCCTGCGCGTGATCACCGAACTGGTCGTCAACCACACGTCGGACCAGCACGCGTGGTTCCAGGCCGCGCGCCGCGCCCCGGCCGGGTCGTCGAAGCGCAACTATTACGTGTGGAGCGATGATCCGACGCGCTACAGCGGCACGCGCATCATCTTCACCGACACCGAGACGTCGAACTGGGCGTGGGATCCGGTCGCGAAGTCGTATTACTGGCACCGCTTCTTCAGCCACCAACCGGACCTGAACTTCGAGAACCCGAACGTGCTGAAGGCAGTGCTGCGCACGATGCGCTTCTGGCTCGACATGGGCGTCGACGGCTTCCGCCTCGATGCGATTCCGTACCTGCGCGAGCGCGAAGGGACGAACAACGAGAACCTGCCCGAAACGCACGACGTGATCCGCGAGATCCGCAAATGCATCGACGCGCACTACCGCGGCCGCGTGCTGCTCGCCGAAGCGAACCAGTGGCCCGAGGACGTGCGCGAGTATTTCGGTGACGGCGACGAATGCCACATGGCTTACCACTTCCCGCTGATGCCGCGGCTCTTCATGGCGGTCGCGCAGGAAGACCGCTTCCCGGTCGTCGACATCATGCGCCAGACACCGGACATCCCCGAAAACTGCCAGTGGGCGATCTTCCTGCGCAACCACGACGAGCTGACGCTCGAGATGGTCACCGACCGCGAGCGCGACTACATGTGGCAGTTCTTCGCCAACGACCCGCGCATGCGCATCAACGTCGGCATCCGGCGGCGGCTGGCGCCGCTGCTCGAGAACAGCCGCGACCGCGTCGAGCTGATGAGCTTCCTGCTGCTGACGATGCCCGGTTCGCCGATCCTTTATTACGGCGACGAGCTCGGCATGGGCGACAACGTCTTCCTCGGCGACCGCGACGGCGTGCGCACGCCGATGCAATGGACGCCGGACCGCAACGCCGGGTTCTCGCGCGCCGACCCGCAGCAGCTCTACCTGCCGCCGATCATGGACCCGATCTACGGCTTCCAGGCGATCAACGTCGAAGCGCAGGCGCGCAACCCGCATTCGCTGCTGAACTTCACGCGGCGGCTGATCGCGATGCGCAACAGCTCGCGCGCGTTCGGCCGCGGCATGCTGCGATTCCTCGAGCCGGGCAACCGCAAGGTGCTCGCTTACCTGCGCGAGTATCGCGACCAGAGCGTGCTGTGCGTGGCGAACCTCGCGCGCACGCCGCAGGCGGTCGAACTCGACCTCGCGCGCTTCGAGGGACGCGTGCCGGTCGAGATCGTCGGCCGCGTGCCGTTCCCTCCAGTTGGCAAGCTGCCATATCTGCTGACGCTCGCCGGCCACGGCTTCTTCGCCTTCGAGCTGTCGGCCGATGCGCCGCCGCCGAACTGGCACGAGGAGCGGCTGCCGCAGACCGAGCTGCCGATCCTCGTGCTCACCGAAGGCTGGCGCACGTTCTTCCGCGGCCACCAGGGCGGCAGCGCGGTGCGCCGCGCGATCGCCACCCGCAGCCGTGACCAGCTGCAGAACGAAGTGCTGCTGCCGTACCTGCAGGCGCGACGGTGGTTCGCAGCGAAAGGCGAGACGGTGACGCGCATCGAAGTCGTCGAGGAGCAGGAATGGGCCGCCGGCGGCGGCAACTGGCTGCTCGCGCTGCTCGAAGTCAGCCTGGCGAGTGGATCGTCGCACCTGTACTTCCTGCCGCTCGGCATCGCGTGGGAGACGGCCGGTGACAACCCGGTCGATCGTTTCGGCGCGGCGGCGCTCGCCCGTGTCCGCGAGAAGGCGCGCATCGGCATCCTCTACGACGCGTTCATCGATCCGGTGTATTGCCGCGCGCTCGGCCAGAGCATGGGCGGGGGCGGACCGCAGCCGCTCGGCGGCGGCAGCCTGCGCTTCACGGCGAGCGAACACTATGCGCGGTTCGCCGAGGCGCTCGGCGACGAGGTGCGCCAGCCGCTGCAGGAGCAGACCAACACCGGCGTGTTCTTCGGCTCGCGGCTGTACCTGAAAGGTTACCGGCGACTGCAGTTCGGCACCAACCCGGAAATCGAAGTCGGCTATTTCCTCGGCAGCGCGCCGGAGTTTTCACGCGTCGCGGCGGTCGCCGGCTCGGTCGAATACATCGCGCCCGACGGCCGGGTCGCGGCGCTGGCGATGCTGCAGGAATTCGTCGACAACCAGGGCAACGCGTGGGACTACACGCTGAATCATCTGGACCGGCTCTTTTCTCCCGATACCTGGCCCGCCGCGGCGGCCGACGAACCCGAGGCCGAGGGGATGGACCGGGTCTACCTGCTGCTCGCGCAGACGCTCGGGCGGCGCATCGGCGAGATGCATGCGGCGTTCGCGCACGGCACTGATCCGGCGTTTGTCCCGGAGCCGCTCGGCGACGCGGAAGTCGAAGCGTGGCGGGCTCAGGTGATCGGCGATGTCGAGCGCACCCTGAGCCTTCTCGAAGCGGCGTTGCCGCGTCTGGACGAGCGCGCCCGCGACGAGGCGAGACAGGTGCTGGCGGCGCACCACCTGCTGGTCGCACGCCTCGCCGGGCTCGACCTGGCTTCACCCGGCCTCGTGAAAACGCGGCTGCACGGTGACCTGCATCTTGGGCAGGTGCTGATCGTGCAGAACGATTTCGTCATCGTCGATTTCGAAGGCGAGCCGGCGCGGTCGATCGACGAGCGGCGATGCAGGCATTCGCCGCTGCGGGACGTCGCCGGCATGCTGCGTTCGTTCGACTACGCGGTACGCACAGTTGGATACCACCACCTCCAGGCGCGCCCCGAGCACGCCGAGGCGCTCGCGCGCGCGCTGCCCGAATGGAAGGAGGGAGTGGTCCGGAGCTTCATGCAGGCGTACGGCGAGGTCGTCGCGCCGCTGCCTTCCGTTCCGCCGGACGCGGCCGTCGCGGCGGATTTCGTGACGCTGTTCGTCATCGAGAAGCTGCTCTACGAACTGCGCTACGAACTGGACAACCGTCCGGAATGGGTACGCATTCCGCTCTCGGCGCTCGCGGAAATTGCGGCGTCGCCGCAGGGAAGCCATTGACCCGACCAAATACCGTTCGGGCTGAGCTTGTCGAAGCCTTGGCAGCGCCTTTCGACAAGCCTGGCCTGCGCGAAGTCGAAAGGCTCAGAGCGAACGGTTGTAACGGTTATATTTGATTGCCGTCCTGTCAGAAGCGATGGCTGACCGTGAGCTGGAACACCTCGATGCCGTGATTCGGTTGCTTCAGCCCGGCATTCGAATAATGGCTCAGCCGCAAGCCCACTGACGTCTCGCCTTCGCCCCCGGCCCTGCCTCCCCATGCGATGCCGGCGCCGATCAGTTCGCCGAACTGGAAGCGGGTGGACAGGTTCCTGCGTCCGACTTTTTTTTCCGAGAACAGGTGCAGGCCGAGGCCCGCCTCGAGATAGGGGTACGCGCCGCTACGAATCGGAGAGATGCGGAACGTCGCAAAAGCGCCTGCCTGGGCCGCTTTGTCCGAATGGCTGCGGAGGAGGTTCAACTGGAGTTCCGGGTGACTGGCAATGCGCCAGTTCTTCCATTCGGCGCGATACCAGACTGGCAGCAGCCACTGCACTCCGACGCTATCGACCGAGTCGTAGCTTCCGGCCTGCAACGCGACGCCCTGAGCGGCGGGGCACGTGGTCGCCGCAGCGAACAACGCCAGCGCGAACGACATGCCGCCGGCCAGTCCGGGCGGTCGCCAGCGGCGCGTGAAGCGCAAGGATCTGCCTCGTGTTGCCGGACGACTGCGCGCCGCCATTGCCCGCAACCGGAAATCTGCCGGGGTGACGCGTTGCACGGCGCCGGGGAGTAGGAGTGGGAGTGGCGAAATCGTCTGCACGATGACTCTCCTGTCCGTTGTTGTTGTTTGTTTCGCGCCACACGGCGACGGCAATGATTCACCTTAGCAACCTCGCTGCCTGCGTGCCGAGAGAGTTGTTTCACTTGTCGACGCTGGCCCGCTGAGCGGAAGCGACGCATATTTCTTACTCGCACTTGTAATTTCTACAGCCGGCGTGGAGAAAATTCCCACGACATCGCAGCGGCGACGGCGCGCGGAAGAGATGGACGTGGTCTTTATTCCCACGTCGACAGGGCGCGAAGCTGTCATGGCCCTGCTGATGCCGTAGGCACGGGATTTGCAAGATTTTCCCGTGATGAGGCACGAGCCTGTCCGGCCCGAGCCCCCTGAAGTCTTATCGTCCGGAGGGAATTGCCGTGGATCTGCTCGGAAATAAAGGGGTACCGATCGACAAGCAGTCTTTGACGTGGAAGGACATGGCGGGAAAGCCGATCAGCAAGCTCGACGATGAGGCTTTCACGCGCGTACGCATCCTCCTGATGAATGCGCTCGAGCTCGACGCGCTGCGGCTGTCCCACATGGGGATGCGGATGAACAGCGAACTGCGACAGTCGCTTGCCCGGATTCGCCGCATCGAGCAACACCAGGCAACGGCAGTGAACTGGTTGTTGTCGGCCGACCATTCGCCGCTGGAGACGACGATCGCGTACGAACAGGTCGCCGTCGAAGTGACTGCCGCGGTCGCCCAGCGCGAACCGGACGCGTATCTCGCCCAGGTCTACCGCTTCGGGCTGCTCGAGGATTTCGATCATCTCTATCGCTACTCGGCGCTGCTCGACCGGCTCGAAGGCAAGGATTCGAACAACATCCTGCAGGGGCACACCGACATCGCCCCGGGCCGTCCGACCGTCGACGGCCATCGCGCGTCGGTCGATGACCTGCGGCTGCCGCACGGCCGGGATGCCACGCTCCTGACGAAGCTGCATGCGACGCTGATCACCGCTGCCGAATACCAGACGCACGACTACTACATGACGATCGGCCCGATGTTCGCCGATCCGGTCGCGCGGCAGCTGTACGCGGAGATCGCGTCGGTCGAGGAGCAGCACACGACACAGTACGGCTCGCTGCTGGACCCGCGGCAAAGCTTCCTGGAACTGTGGTTGCTCCATGAGGCGACCGAAGTCTACGGCTACTACAGCTGCGCCCAGTCTGAAAGCAATCCGCGCATCCGTGAAATGTGGGAGCGTTTCTGCGACTACGAACTGGGCCATCTGCATCACGTGTGCGACCTGTTCAAGCAGTACGAGAAGCGCGATCCGGCCGAAGTGCTGGGGCGAACGCTGCCGGCGCCGCTCGAGTTCAAGAGCCAGCGTGACTTCGTCCGCGACGTGCTCGCAGCGGAAGTCGACCTGCGCGCGAACGGCGTGGATTTCGTCCAGTCCGCCCGCGAGAGTTCGGTATCCCGTGAATACCGCCGCAGGATCAATGCCGATGGGTCGCCCTCGACGCGAGTGGCGGCGGCTTATCACTGGACGTCGGGCACCGAACTCAACCGGTCGCTCAAAGCAGCATGAACTCGACACGGGATATCCACCCGCTGCTCGGGTGGTTATTCGGCGAAACCGAGTGTGTGGAAGGAAAGATCATGGATGACGGCACCGAACCTGGATTCAACCGCACCGGTGCACAGTCTTCGCCCTTGTCGGTCCACAGCATGCAGTTGTATGCAGACGAAAGGGTGCCGGAAGAGGTGAGCGCTGCCGACGAGATGCCCGACGGCAAGGAGGAAATCGCTGCCGTACGTGGCGACTACACGGTCGAGGCCGAACGCATCGGCTCGGTGCCGATGCCCGGCGTGCTGACCAGCGCATTCACTGCGGTGGTATCGAAGCTCGGCGCGAGAAAGCCCGAAGTACTGGTCGACAAGCTCGGCGAACGGCTCGCCTTCGAGCGTATCGGCGTGCGCCTTTACCAGGCACTGATGGACAAGGCGGCGGCGCTCGCCAGACAGCAGCGGATGCCGTTCTCGGTCGACGATCTGCAGCGCCTGCGCGATGACGAGCTGGCGCACATGCACGTGCTCGCTTCCGCGCTCGATTCGCTCGGCGCGGACTCGACTGCGCAGACGCCCGCTGCAGCTGTTTCCGCAGTCGCGATCAGCGGCCTGATGCAAGTCCTCACCGACCCGCGCACGACGCTCGTCCATTGCCTCGAAGCGATGCTGATCGCCGAGCTTGCCGACGATGCGAGCTGGGAGCTGCTGATCAGCCTGACGGCGGAAGCGGACCAGGACCAGTTCTTGCCCCAGTTCCGCAGCGCGCGCGACAACGAAAAGGCGCACGTGCGCCAGATCCGCGGCTGGCTGCAGACGGTCGTCCTCGGGGAAGCGCGCTGACCACCCGATGAATCGCAGGCCGCGGGCCGCGACGTGGCGCGATTCGCACGCGGAGACTTGCAATGAGCGACCAGGCAACCGTTGAGCAGATTCCAGCACAGCACCAGGACACGCAGCCGGGGCACGAGGAGCCGATGGTGCCGCGCCCCGAAGACGAAATGAAGCATTACCACGGCTCGGGCAAGCTCGCCGGAAAAACCGCGATCGTCACCGGCGGCGACAGCGGCATCGGGCGTGCGGTGTCGATCGGCTTCGCGAAGGAAGGCGCGGACGTGGCGGTGGTGTATCTGTGCGAGCACGAGGACGCGGAACATACGCAGCGGCAGATCGAGGCGCAGGGGGTGAAGTGCCTGCTGCTGGCCGGGGATGTCGGCGACGAGGCGTTCTGTGCGGACGTCGTCGAAAAGGTGATTGCGAAGTTCGGCCGCCTCGACATCCTGGTCAACAACGCCGCCGAACAGCATCCGCAGGAGGACTTGGCAGCGATCTCCCGCGAGCAGCTCGAACGCACTTTCCGCACCAACCTGTTCTCGATGTTCGACCTTACCCGCTGCGCGCTGGCGCACCTGAAAGAGGGCGCCTGCATCATCAACTCGACGTCGGTGACGGCGTACCGTGGCAGTTCGCACCTGATCGACTATTCGGCGTCGAAAGGCGCGATCGTGTCGTTCACGCGGTCACTTGCCCAGTCGCTCGCGAAGCGCCGCATACGCGTGAATGGCGTGGCCCCGGGCCCGATCTGGACGCCGCTGATCCCGGCGAGCTTCGAGGCTGAAAAAGTCGAGCATTTCGGCGAAAAGCAGCCTTTGGGCGGTGCTGGCCAGCCCGACGCGGTCGCGCCGAGCTACATTTTCCTCGCGAGCAGCGATTCGAGTTACATGACGGGGCAGGTGCTGCATCCGAACGGTGGCGAGATCGTCAACGGGTGACGTGCAGCGGGGACTGCGACCTGGCGGTACGGTGTTTGCAACACCCGCGTCACCGGCGCCAGTGCCGTACCTTTTTCAGAGGAGGTTTTCCGATGTCCCAACAAACCACGCTATCGCCTGAAATGCTGGCCTGCATCGAGCTGTGCCGGCGCTGTCAGATGGTCTGCCTCGGCATGGCGACGGGGCACTGTCTCGAAAAAGGCGGCCGCCATGTCGAGCCGGAACATCTGCGCACAATGATCGTCTGCGCGGAGATTTGCCAGGCGGCCGCGAACGTGATGGCGACCAACTCGACGCTGCACCGCCAGGTGTGCGCAGTCTGTGCCGACATCTGCGACGCGTGCATCAGCAGTTGTCGCGATCTCGACGAGATGGAGGAATGCATCTTCGCCTGCGAGCGGTGCAAGAATAGTTGTGAAGCAATGACCTCGGTGTGAGGAAGGGTGGGTGCCGTAAGTAGAAGTTACAGCGCGGCGTAAGAATTGCGCTTCCGGAGTGTCATCCGACCGCCCGTTTTGGGGAGTTTCGCCTGCCCCGACAGGGTTTCCGCAGGCGGTACGGATGTTGCTGATGGAATCGCGCGTTCGCTTGCGGACGAGCATTTCACCCTCTCAAACGGAAGGACAGACCATGGAAATCAGATCGGAAACCAGAAGCGTGGACCCCGTAGGCGTGAGCAGCGTAACGATCGAGCCGGAAGGCACTCCGCTGTACAGCATCCGCTGGAGCGCGGTGATCGCCGGTTTTGCCGTCGGTCTGGGCGTGCATGTGCTGTTCGTGCTGATCGGCATCGCCGCCGGTCTTGCCGTCGTCGGCGCGGGAGAGCGTCCGGAAGGAGGGAGCATCTCGATCGCCGCGGCGACGTGGAACACGGTCAGCATGCTGATCGCGGCGTTCATCGGCGGTTACGTCGCTTCCCGCTCGTCCGGCCTGCGGCGAACTTCCGACGGCATGCTGCACGGCGTCGTCTCCTGGGGGGCGACGATGCTGTTCTTTGCGATCCTCACCGGATCGGTTACTGGCAACGCGCTCGGCGGGATGTTCGGTATGGCGGCGAACACGGCGACGACGGCGGCAGCCTCGGCAGCCGCAGTGCCGGGCGAGTCCGGAGTCGGCGAGCTGTTGTCGAGCCTCGAACGCGGTGATCGGGCGGCAACCGTAAATGTGCTGCAGAACCGCTTCGGCATGAGCCCGGACCAGGCCAGTCGTGCCGCCGAGCAGGCTCTGGCGCTGACCGGCCGTTCGCCTTCCGGAGCCGATGCACAGGCCGGCGGCGGGGAGCGCATCGACGTCGCGCAGACCGCGTCGGCGGCGAGTGCCTGGTTGAGCGCCGCGATCCTGCTGTCGCTCCTGGCCGGCGCCGGTGGCGGCCTCCTCGGTGCGCGCGGTGCGCGGCGTCCGATCGTGCCCGAGCGCCATGAACGTCACGTATCGGCGACCCGGCGTCGTCATGTGCCGACTGCGGGCTAAGCGCGTTTCTCAAGCTCCAGCGCCTCGGCGAGCGAGGCGATGATCGCAGCCCGCAACGCGCGCCACTCGGCGCGCCCGGGCGCGACATGCCGCTGATTGACTTCGAGCTCGATGCCGACGTAGTCGGCGGCAGCGTGGTGGCGCCGCAGCCACGCACATAATCCGTCGGATTTTCCGGTGTAAGGGTAGTTGCGCCGCACTTTCAGGTGCGGCGCGCGCGCCTGAAGCGCCGCGATCCAGCGCGCGCTCAGCGCCACTTCGCCCGGACGGCCCGGATCGTAGAGGATGCCGACATCGGCGTTGCGCACGACGCCGTCGAACACTGGCGTGAAGCTGTGGCTCGACACATGGACGACCCGCTGTCCACGGCCGATCGAGGCGGCGACGAGGTCTTCGATCCGGCGCCGGTAGGGCAGGTAGTGGCGCGCCCGGATGCCCGCGCGGATGTCGGGCGGCGAGGCGGGGATCCATTCGGAGTGGAGCTTCCGATGGCTTGGGCTGCGGTTCAGGTCGACGAGAAGGCGCGTGGTCGTCGCCGCGACGAGCGGTGCGACGAGTGCCCGTGCCAGTTGGCGTGCGACCGTGAGGGCGCCCGGATCGTAGCCGCGGTGACTGTCGAGCGCGGCCTGTGCCCTCGCGAACAGCTCACGGTAACGCGGCGGCACGCGGTTGCCGCCGTGCTCGCAGGAAACGACGAAGGCGACCCGAGCGTCGCACCCTGTCGCGTCCGGTGCCGTGGATGCTACGTGGTCCCCTCGAACTGGCGGTTGTCGCGCAGGCATTCGCCCAGCTCCCGATAAACGTCGCGCATCTGCAACCGGCCGGCGTCCTCGCCGAGCGAGGCGACGATGCGGCGCGCGAGCGGGCCGCGCTCGAGGATCAGCTGCAGCGGTGCGTGCCAGCGCGGCGCGAGGCGGTCCTCGGCGACCAGCAGGTCGATGACGCGCGCCCACAACTCGTGCGCCCGGCATGGGCCGCAGTCGAGCCCGAGTTGCGCGAGATAGCTCGCGTCGTCGATCTGTGTCTGCTCGGCGTCGCGCAGGCACGCGCGAAACGTCCTCGCGAGGGCAGCGGTGCGGATCGTCGCGTCGGCATCGGGCGCGGAGTGGTACGAATCATAGAGACGCTGCACCAGCGCCGCGGTCACGGCGGCGATCGCCAAGTCTGCCTGCGGGCATTCCTGCACGTCGAGGACGCGGATCTCGATCGCGTTGCGCTCGAAGCGCGGGATCGCGGCGCGTACGTTCAGCCATTCGTGCTGCAGCACGCCGCCATCGCCGTATTCGGCCGCTTCGCGGTACATCGGCGCGAGGATCTGCGCGCGGTATTCGGCCGGGGAAGCGCTCGGGCGCGGAATGCACTCGCCGATCGACGAGGGCAGCTGGCGCTGGTGGTCGCGATACACTTCGAGGCGGTAATCCATGAATCCCGTCACGCGCCCGTCAGCGATCGGCGAGCTCGCTGCGAGCGCCGGCAGGATCGGCAGCACCAGGCGGATCGCGGCGTGCAGGCGGGCGAACTGCTCATCGTCGCCGAACGGCAGGTTCAGGTGCACGCTCTGCAGGTTTCCCCAGCCGTGGCGCCGGCAGTCGAAAATGCGGTCGTAGGTGCTGTAGAGCGCGCAGTTCTCGTGCGTCCACAGCCGTGTCTCGGTATGCGGGTCCATCCACGGATGCATGCCGCCGGGCAGGAGCTGCGCGCCGTGCCGCCCGAGCAGCGTGTTGATCGCGGTGATCTCGGCATGGAAAGCTTCGGGCAGCGCGTCGAGCGCAGCGGACGGGACGCGATTCTTGACTTCCAGCACATGCAGCGCGAGCTCGTTCGACCATCCCATGTCGCCCCGCACGACATCGGCCGCCGGATGTCCGGCACCGAGGCACAGCAATTCGTCCGCGACCGGGCGGACGTCGAGTCCGCCGCGGTCGACGATCATGTATTCGATCTCGACGCCGTAGCCGTCGAACACGCCCAGCACCGGGGCGCGGCTTGCGCAGGTCTGCCCGGCACCGTGCGGGCTTGTGCGGACGTGGGTCGGGTGTTCCGGACTCATGTCGGATTTCCTCCACTGCGGTCCTGTTCCAGGCGGCGCAGGAACACGCCCATCACTTCGCGATAGAGCGCGTCCTTCAGCACCCCGTCCTCGTTGCCGGCGTCGACGTTCGGGTTGTCGTTGACCTCGATGATGCAGCAGCGATTGCCGCTCTGCTTGATGTCGACGCCGTAGAAGCCGTCGCCGATCAGGTTCGCCGCCTGCAGCGCGATCGTCACGACGTCCTCGGGCGCTTCGCCGATAGCGAGCGCTTCGGTCGGACCTTCGTTGCGCCCGGTTTCGCTGCTGTGGTCGATGATCTGCCAGTGGCCACGTGCCATGTAATATTTACAGACGAAGATCACACGCCCGTCAAGAATGCCGACGCGCCAGTCGAATTCGGTCGGCAGCCACTCCTGGGCGACGATCAGGTCCGACATCTCGAGCAGTTCGGCGACTTTCGCGCGCAGCTCGTTTTCATCGCTGACCTTGTCGACGCCCACCGAGAACGAACTGTCCGGCTGCTTGAGCACGCACGGCAGCGCGAGCAACGGCACGATCTGGTCGATGTTGTCGCGGTGGATCAGCAGCGTACGCGGCGCCGGCAGGTTGTGGTGGGCGAGCAGTTCTGCGAGGTACACCTTGTTGTTGCACTTGAGGATCGAGTCCGGATCGTCGATGACGATCAGGCCTTCGGCTTTCGCCCGCCGTGCAAACCGGTAGGTGTAATGGTGGACGAAAGTCGTGTCGCGGATGAACAGCGCGTCGAACTCCGGCAGGCGGCCGAAATCGCCGGGCAGGATGAACTCGGGCTGCATGCCGAGCGCGGTCGCGGCCGCGGCGAACTTGCGCAGCGCTGCGGCGTTGGACGGCTGGTGGGCTTCTTCGGGATTGTGCAGGATCGCGATGCGAAAGCGTCGCGCGGCGCTCTGCGGGCCGGTGCTGCGCCGCGCGAAATGCCGTGCGGCGGCGTCGAATGCGAACTGCCGATGCTCCGGCGGGATGTCGTTGATGCCGATGAGGTCGATCGCGCGCGTCTGCCAGTGGCCCTTGACGCGCTCGAAGCGGGCTCGCAGCAGCGGCACCTGCAGCAGCTTGAAGAGCTGGCCGGCGAGCACGTTGTAGCGCTGCGCGACATTCAGGCCGAAATACACGCTCAGCTCGAACTGCGCAGACTTCAGCGGCGCGAGGGTCTGCTCGACAAGCTGTGCGAGCTCGCTCGTCAGCACCTGGACGAGGTTCTGCGACTGCAGGTCCTCGATCGTGCCGGCGGGCGGCCACGGCCGATGCCCGCGCGCCTCGGCGAGCAGCGAAACGTAGTAGCCGAGCTTCTGGTAGTGGAACGACTGGCACAGGTTGAACACGCGGGCCGAGCGGTCTTCGCCGTAGGCCGGGTCGGTCAGGTAACTGCGGGCGGGAACGACTGGCGGGCCGCTCTCGCCCAGCGGCCAGTCGCCGGGGTCTTCGACGACGATGAGCGAATTCACGACAGCTCCGGGTCGGCAGGCTTGGGCTTGCGCGGCGAGATCACCAGCAGGTTCGCGTCGTGGGTGACGATGCCCAGGAGTGTCGAAGCAATGACGCGATCCATCCTGATCCAGTATTCGCGCATGCCGCCGTAGGGATGGGGGCCGTACGGGTCGGCGACGAGCAGGCGGCGTGCCGGCCGATCGTATCCCGCGATGATGACGAAGTGCCCCGAGGGCGTGCCGCGCACGTCGTCCGGAATGTCGTTCGGGCCGAATTCCCGCGCAGTGCGGTACAGGAACGTCGAACTGAGCCCGGTGATGATCGGATACCGCCGGCGCAGCAGCCCGCGCAACATCGGCGGCGACAGGTCGGTGAACCGCAACCGCCCGCCGAGGCGCAGGAAATCGAGGTAACCCTCGGTGGCGTGCAGCAGGCGCGGGTTGTCCTTGACTTCGCGCTGCGCCTGCAGCCGCTCGGCGATGTCCATCCTGTTGCGGAACCAGGTCGGATCGAACACGGTGAGGTTGTATGTGTAGATCGTTGCTTCGAACCCGTTCGCGAGCGCGTCGCACGCGAGGAACACTGCGTAAGTGCCGCCATGGATCAGCGCGCGCGTGCGCCTGATCACCGCGTCGAGCGAGATGTCCTCGCCCCAGTACCGATACACCGCGTGCAGGCAGGTCGGCCCGCAAGTGGTTTCGGTCGGCTGGGGCAGGAGGTCGACGTTCAGTCGCAGCGACGCGGGCAGCACGGCGTGGGATCCTCGGGATGTCAATAGCTCGATTGCGGAGGCACCGTCGTGCCGGTGATCTCTTCGACTTCGCCCGGCTCGGCAGGGGGCGACGAGCGGCGCATCGTCGTCGCGCCCGGCCCCTGGCAGGGGATCGGCAGGCGTCGCGCGCGCGCACCGCGCGTGCGTGCGGGATCGAGGAAATACAGGGCGCTCGCGCCCAGGGCAAGCGTGCCGATCGCGATCAGGGCTGGTTTCATGATGAGTTCCACAGGGAGGGAAGGGTATCGTCGGCAGGAGCAAACGCAATGCCTGCTCGCACCGGGCTCCCCGGTCTGCAGGCGAGTTTCCGGGCACCGCTTTTGCATCGCTGCAGGGACGCAGGCGGTGCCTGCTTCCTGATTGAGGAGGTGCATCATGCAAGTCAGCGAGGCAATGACGATGGACGTGCGAATGCTCGATCCCGAGCAGACCATCGAGGACGCAGCACGCATGATGGCGGAATGGAACGTGGGATCGCTGCCGGTCAACGACGGCGAAAAACTCATCGGCATGGTGACCGACCGCGACATCGCGATCCGGGCGGTTGCGGCCGGGAAGAATTCCGATACTCGTGTCCGCGACGTCATGACCAAGGAAGTCAAATACTGCTTCGAAGACGAGGATATCGCCCACGTCGCCCGCAACATGGGTGACGAGCAGATCCATCGGCTCGTCGTGCTCGATCGCAACAAGCGGCTGGTGGGGATCGTGGCGCTCGCCGACATCGCGAACACGGAAGGCGCGGAGCCGGCCGGCGAAGCGGTGTGCGGCATTTCGGAACCGGGCGGTTCGACTCACTGAACGCTCCGCTACGGATGAGGCGGGCACGAATGAAATCGTGCCCCACCCGACAAAAACCGGATCCTGCAGGGTCCGGTTTTTGTTGGTGCGCCCGACACGACTGTGGCTCTATAACACCCCGAGCAGCACGAGCACCAGGAGTACAACCAGGAGGAACCCCAGCAGTCCGCTCGGACCGTAGCCCCAGGAACTGCTGTAGCCCCAGGTAGGGAGTGCCCCCACCAGCAGCAGCACCAGCAGGATGAGAAGTATCGTCGATAAGGCCATGATCGTCGTCCTTTGAAGGCAGGCGGCCGATGCCGCGGTAATCAGGACGTGCAGCTTCCGTGCCCGGCGCACCGCAATCGATGCAGCCACGTCTGGCCGGCGAGGCGCGTCCGCGCATGTAAGCGTTACAACATCGGTGGCGATCATGCGCTTCTCCCGGATGGCATTCGGACGGTGATGTTGCCGCATGCCCGGGCATAGGGTTTGCCTCTCCCACGGTGTCAGCGGGAAATTCCCCCTGTCTGGAAACGGAGGTGTCCCATGTTGTATTACGCAGCGATATTCCTCGTGATCGCAATCGTCGCCGCCCTGTTCGGCTTTGGCGGAATCGCGAGCGGTGCGGTCGGCATCGCCAAGATCCTTTTCTACATCTTCCTTGTGATCGCAGTGATCTCCCTGATCCTCGGGATCATGCAGAAATAGAACGTCGCGCCTGCGCTCACCGTGGTGAGGTGCGCAGAGTGCGGACATCGAAAGGAGGTCTGCTCATGAAGCGTCGATTCTCGATTCTCGTTGCCTGCCTGGGCCTTGCCCTCGCAGGGTGCAACGACCGTCCGGCCGAGCCGGGCACGACCACCGGAGCCGCGCCCGGCACGACCGCGGACACCACGGAAAGAGTGGACACCAACGCCAACCGCGCGGGCCAGGCAGTCGATGACGCCGTCCTCACGACGAAGGTGAAAACGGCGCTGCTGGCCGAGGAAGGCCTGGACGCCGGCGCAATCAGTGTCAGCTCGGAAAAAGGAGTCGTGACGCTGACCGGCAGCATTCCGGCCACCCAGGTCCCGCGTGCCGACGCCGTTGCGCGCAAGGTCGAAGGCGTGCAGGAAGTGATCAATGCGCTGGCGGCGCCGCCGCCGTCTTGAGCCGGATATCGGCTCCTGTCCTGCGCAAGTACGCAAGGACGGCAGCCGCCACCAGTTTGTCCTTGCCGCCGTACATTGCGGCGAGGCAAACGCGGCGCTGTTCGGCGCCGGGTAAGCGTGAAGGCGTCGCAGTTCCAGGCGATGCCGGTGATTTCCCAGAACGGAGGACCACAGAAAATGACAAGCAGAAGAACAATGCTGACTGCCGCTCTCGCGGCGCTTGCCCTGCCCGTCGTCAGTGCGTGCGCGGGGAGCCGGTCGCGCGAATCGACTGGCGAATACATCGACGATGCGACGATCACGACGCGCGTGAAAGCCGCGCTGATCGACGACCCGCAAGTCAAGGCGCGCGAGGTGAACGTCGAGACTTCGCGGGGCGTGGTGCAGCTGAGCGGCTTCGTCGCAAAGTCCGGAGACGCGGAACGTGCCGTCGAGATCGCGCGCAAAATCCCTGGCGTCAAGTCCGTCAAGAATGACATCAGGGTCAAGCCGGCGTACTGACAGCTGCTTTGGAAACGCTTCCTTTGACGGCGGGCGCGAATGCTTCGACGGCGCGTGGTGCGTGCTGCTCGTTCCGTTCGCGCTTGCGGCCTGCGCCACGAGCCCGGCCGTCGATACGGTGGGTCTCCCGGTGCGTCCCTCGCCGGCCTCGGTCGAAGTTCGCGTCGAGCACGCGGACGGGGCACTGCGCACCGATCCGTCACCGAAAGTCGTGCAGCAGCTCGATGCCGACCGTGTCGGGAAGGAACTGCTCGTACATCATCTCGCCCATGTCGAGGACGCGCTCGCGACGCCGCTGGTTCTCGGCAACGACGCGCACCTGCTTGTCGACGGCCCGGCGACGTATCGGGCGATGTTCGCGGCGATCGAGAAAGCGCGGCGCCGCATCCATCTGGAAACCTACATCCTCGAGTCGGGGGAGCAGGGCGACCGCCTCGCCCGTCTCCTTGCAGCGAAGCGCCGGCAGGGCGTGGAGATTCGCGTCCTGTACGACAGTGTCGGCTCGCTCGACACGCCTCCCCGATATTTCGAGGACCTCGTCGCCGCCGGCATCGCGGTATGCGAATTCAATCCCGTCAATCCGCTGAAACTCGCAGGTGATCCGCGGCTGAGCCTCAACAACCGCGACCATCGCAAGCTGCTCGTCATCGATGGTCAAATCGCCTTTACCGGCGGCATCAACATCAGCGGCGTGTATCGCGCCGGTTCGTTCGGCAGCAAGCGCCGCGTGCCGACTCGCGACGAGGGGTGGCGCGACACCCACGTGATGGTGCGGGGACCGGTCGTGAGCCAGTTCGAAGAGCTGTTCAACGACGCATGGCGCGAGCAGCGCTGCCCGTCTCCGGTAGTGCGGCAGGCGACCCGCACCGAGCGTGCCGGGAGCATGGCAATGCGCCTGGTCGCCGCCGATCCAGTGTCGGAACGCAGTGAGCTGTATGTCGCGCTGATGTCCGCGCTCGACCATGCGCGCAAGCGGGTGTGGCTGACCTACGGATATTTCGTGCCGGACGAACGCACCCTGCAGTCGCTGCGCGACGCGGCGCAACGGGGCGTCGACGTGCGGCTCGTGCTGCCCGGTTTCAGCGATTTCTGGGCGCCGTTCCACGCCGGTCGTTCGCATTACCAGGACTTGCTGAGCGCCGGGGTGCACATCTACGAACGGCGCGACGCGCTGCTGCATGCAAAGACCGCAGTCATCGACGGGGTGTGGTCGAGCGTCGGATCGACGAACCTCGACTGGCGCAGCTTCGTGCATAACTTCGAAGCCGACGTGCTGGTGCTCGACGGCGCATTCGCACAAGAAATGGAAGAACTCTTCCGCCTCGACCAATCGGCTTCCCACGAAGTGACGCCCGAGCAGTGGAAGGATCGCGGCGTGCGCGCCCGGCTGCTCGAATGGCTCGCACGACGCTGGGAATATCTCCTGTAGCCGGGCGCGAAGGGAAGCTCCCATGATCCGCAGCTGGAAAGAACGGTCACTGCGCAGGAGGGCCTGTTTCTTGCGGCGACAGCGGCGAGGGCGTCACCTCCTGCGTCCCCGTGGGCGATTCCGCATCCTCCTCGACGTACAGCATACGCACCAGCACCAGCGCGATTGCCGTCAGCGGCGTCGCGAACACGACTCCCAGCGCGCCGAGCAACGCGCCGAGGAGCACTTGGGCGCTGATCGTCAGCGCGGGCGGCAAATGCACGCTGTACTGGTCGATCAGCGGTGTGACGACATAGTTTTCGGCCATCTGCACTGCCAGATAGAGCAGCAACACGTAGAACGCGTCCGCCGGACCGGTAGCAATCGCGACGAGCAGCGCGGGAAGCGCCGCAAGGACCGGGCCGATGTACGGGACGAAATCGAGTATGAAGGCGATCAGCCCGAGCGCGAGCGCGAGCTGGATATCGAGCAGCCACAGCCCGACGGTGACGCTCAGGCCGACGACCGCCATGCGCGCAAACGTGCCGATCAGCCACCAGCGCATCGTCGTCGTCACCGTGTCGAGCACTTCTCGGGCGCGCGAGCGCGCGTGGGCGGGGGCCAGCAGCAGCAGGCCGTGGCGATACACTGTGGGCGTCGCGGCGCCGTAGACACCGATGAACACTGCGATGAGCAATCCCGCGATTGCACCGATCGTCATCGAGAATGCGTCTCCGAGGCGCGTCAACCACGTGCCGTCCTCGGGGAGCATCGCGCTGAGGTTGCGCTCCGAGAAGAGAATCCGTCCCCACTCGTAACCGTAGACGCCGTTCAGCATCTTCTCCCACGCGAGATGCAGGCTGGGTCCGAGCTGGTCGAGCTGGCTCGCCATTTCGTTGCCGAGGAGAGCCCCTCCGACGATCAGCACCGCAGCGAGCGTCACCAGCACGACACCGAACGACACTCTCCCGGACAGGCCGGTCAGGGCACTCACGCCGTCGCCGAGTCCGCGCAGGAACACCCCGACCAGGACGCCGGCGAACACCAGCAGCAATACGTCGGCGACGGTCCACACCAGCAGGCCGAAGACGACGATCAGCAGAACCATCGAGACGATGACTATCGAGCGGTCGGCGCGACGGGCGTCGGCGTCGCGCGCGGCTCGCGGCGGCGTCGGCAAGGCGGCTTCGGTCGGCCGGGCGGCGGCGCGTGCGAGGCGGCGAGCCGGCAGGGTGCGCCCGTATTTCAAGCGGCGGCCTCCTCAGGCCCGTATCTTCGCCGGAAGTCTCCAGTCAATCCCCGACGGCCCCCCCGGTCGCGGCACCGAAAGAGGAGCCAGCGCGACGGCCAGTGCGGTATCCGGACCGATCATTGGCTCGCCGGGCGTGACCGGGCCCTCATCGGCCATGCCGACGACCTTCACCGTGAATTCACGTCTGCCGTCGGCGGGGCGGACCGTGAGCGTGTGCCGGTCGCTGTCAGTATTTCCGACAAACATGTCGGCGCTGATGATCAGTCCCGCCGCCAGTCCGTCCGGTGTTTCGGGCGATGTCGCTGCGTTGTGCGGATCGGCGGGCGAAGGCGAACCGCCCGGCGCCGCACGAACGTCCTCGTCGGGAATCATGCCGACGCGCTTCGGTTTCGCCGCACCCGCCCATACCTCCTGGAAGCTCGGGGCCGATGCCGCAGGCATTGTCCGATGAATCGTTCCGCCCGCGAGCGCCACGCTGATGACCAGACTCGCGCCGGCAAATGTCGTGATGATTTCCCCTAGCATGACGTCGTCTCCGCTAGAACCCGTCGTACCATTCCCGATGCAAGCTCCATGCCCACCTGCGCAGCGCTTTCAATGGGTACGGCGTTTGCTGCCCGTTACGGAACGAGGCGGGATGCAAGTCGTGTTCTCGGTGCCGGCGAAAAGCGGAAAACTTCCTGTCAGCGGTAATTTCTCCCGGTTTTCCCGGTCGAAAAAACGAAAGCAGCGTCGCGAATGCAGTACCGCGATTCCCGGATCGCTCCCCGATCCGCCACAAGGAGTAAATAAAATGATCAAGTGGGCGATCATCTTCTTCGTCATCTCTGTCATCGCCGGCCTGCTCGGCTTCACGGGCGTCGCGGCAGGGGCCGCCGGTATCGCGCGAGTGCTGTTCTACATTGCGCTGGCGATCTTCCTCATCGTGCTGGTGTTCGGCGTGCTGCTTGGCGTCCTCGTGTTCTGAACCGCGCGCGGCGCCGGCGGCACTTCAGTGGAGTTTCAGGCGCGGCCGGGCGCGCCGGGGCAGCCATTCGCCGACGGTCATCAGCAGCGTCCGCATGCCACCGAGCAGGACCGCGAGGTGGCGGCGGTACAGCATCCAGTAGCTGAGGCGCGCGAACAGGCCGCCGACACCGTTTCGATCCCGGCTCGTATCACCGGCAGGTCCTTCGTTGCGGCCTGGCGATAGCGCGCCATGCTCGCGGTAGCGGAACGGGATCAGCGATTTGCCGGCCAGGCGTCGCTCCAGCGAGTGGGCGAGCAGCTTCGCCTGCTGCTGCGCGGCGCGGGCCAGCGGAGGGGCCAGCGTGTCGCCTTCGGACGAGACGCAGTTCGCGCAATCGCCTATGGCGAAGATGTTGTCGTCGCGGAAAGTCTGCAGTGTCGTGCGGACCAGCAACTGCTGCCGCTCGTTCGTGTCGAGGGCGCCCAGCGACGCGAGCACTTCCGGCCCCCGGATGCCCGCTGTCCAGACGACCAGGTCCGCGGCGAGGATCTCCCCGTTGCCCAGCAGCACGCTGTCGTGCCGCACTTCGGCAACCCGGCGGTTCAAGCGCACGTCGATGCCGCGCCGCACCAGTTCGCGATGGATGCGCTCCGCGGCTTCCGCCGGAAGCGGCGCGAGCAGCCGGTCGCTCGCCTCGATCATGCGGATCTTCACCGGCTCGCCCACCTGGCGCAGCAGGTACCCGCACGAGGCGATCTCCTCGACCGCGCCGGTCAGTTCGTCGGCAAACTCGACTCCGGTCGTGCCGCCGCCGACGATCACCAGCTGGACTGGCCGGGCAGCGTCCTGTCCGGCGCCGGCGCACAACGACAGCAGCCGGCTGCGAAAGTGTTCCGCGTCCGCAGCGCTGTTGAGCGAGATCGCATGGCGTCGCACGCCCGGCGTATTGAAATCGTCATCGGTCGCTCCGATCGCGATCACCAGCGTGTCGTACCTGAGCTGCCGGCGCGCCGCCATTTCGACGCCTTCCTCGTCGATGAGCGGCGCAAGCCAGATCTCGCGACGATGGCGCACGAGTCCTTCGATGCGCCCCGGATGAAAGCGGAAATGGTGCTGTCGCGCCTGCTGCAGATAATCGAGCGCCTGTTCGTGCGGACTGCGCGTGCCGGCCGCGATTTCGTGCAGCAGCGGCTTCCATAAGTGGGCGGGCATCGGATCGATCAGGACGACTTCGGCTTCGCCGCGCCGGCCGACGCCATCGCCCAGGCGCGCCGCCAGTTCCAGCCCGCCGGCCCCCCCGCCGACGATGACGATGCGGTGTGACGTGGTGTCGGTGCAGGCGCCGGGCCAGGCGGGGTTCGACGTCGGCTTGTCGCGCCTTTCGTCATCCTCGGGTAGAAAGTCCTGTCCCGGCGTGCCGAGGAAATACGCGAGCGCTGCAGTGCCGACTGTGGACGTCTGCATCGCGCCGGACCACGCGGCGATCGATGTGGTCGAGGACGCGTGCGACCGGGCGAGGTCGAGAAGACGTGAAGCGTACGGAAAGTTACCTGCCAGTCCCGTCATCGCTGCACCTTAGGGGAAATGATTGTAATTCCGTCCGTTGGGCAAGACTTGTTCCTGCAGGCAGAGGCCGGCGCGTCGGAACCCGCGGGAGGTGCCGAACACGTTTCTGAAAGTACGTCGCCGACACCCGAAAAGTTGTGGAATCATGCGCAAATACTGGTTTTCATGTCTTGTGACAAAAAAATAGTAACGGTACGCTAGCCCCAAGTTGGGTCTTCGTCCAGGATGGATGAGAGAAGCTGGCTCGAATCCTGCTGTAACTGAGTATGAGCCGGTGCTCCCGAGCCGGCCGCACGATGAAGCAGCGCGTTTGCTTGGGTGCGCTCACGAGCGCCAATTTACCGGTCGCCCTGTCGACGCGGGTCGTGGTGTAGGTAAACGCCGAGGGCCATTATGCATTGTTCAATTTATTGCCTGATCTCCCGCCTCGAAGAACTGCAGCCCACGATGGCGAGGATGACTGATGCCGGTGTTTCGAGCGAAGACCTGACGATGGTTTTTCACTCGGGCGGTTACTGGCTGTCCCGCAAAGCCGAGGACACGCTCGATATGGGGCCGTCCATGTGGGACGCGCCATTCATTTCGATGGCGTTGTGGTGGGAACTCGCAACATTGGGCCTGACCGGAAGCCGCCCGGAAGCGCCTTCCCGTCGACGCTGCAACGCCAGTCCCGCAGTGGTCGTTCCGCTGAACATTTTCGAAGAGCGGCGGCTGCGCAGGCGCGGGAATTAACCCGCGCCCTCCGTTTTGACATCTGCCGGCGCGCTCCGGCCACTGTCCGGCGCGCGCCGTCCGAGTGACCGATCAAGCGGCCTTGTGCGAGCGTGAACCACGCTCGGAGCGTGTTGCCTCCTCGCCCGCGCGGGACATCTCGGCCCGTGCTTCCTCGCCTGCTTCACGCGTCTCTTCAGCCAACTCCTCACTGTGACGCCGCGCCGTTTCGGCTTGGCGGCTGGTGAGCTCTCGACTGCGTTCGAAACCTTCGCGTACCGTCGCCCGGAACTGTTCACCCCCTTCGCGCAAGGTTTCGCGCGTCGACTCGCTGAACGAGTCCGTTGCCATCGCGAGCTCGTCGGCCTGCTGGCGTACCAGTTCCTTGAGATCGTCGAGACTTTCGGTCGCCTGATGCTGCAATTCCTGCAGGCCGGTCTGCCATGCTTCGGTCAGATCCATCGTTTGTTGTTCCCACAGACGTCCGAGGTGGCGCTGAATCTCCCCTGCCGTACGGTTCGCGTGGCGATTCGATTGCAGCAGTGTGTCGGTCGTGGTCGAAAACAGGCGCTTCGCCCGCTCGTCAGCGAGCTCGAAGAAATGCGAATAGTCGGGAAAACCCATCGCCGACAAGGCGCGGGCCTGGGCGCGCATGAAAATCCGCGCGCTCGCCGCCTCCATGTCGTAAAACTGGCCGAACCCGCGCAGCGTCGTCGCCGTCATGTCCACCGCTTCCCGCCCGCGACTGCCGAAGCTTTCCTGCTGTCCTTGCTGGCGAGAGGATTCAGCACTCATCTCTTCGTTTCTCTGCTGACCTGCCTCTTCATTCTGCCGACCTGGACGTTCAGCCGTTTGTCGACGGGGATCTTCATTTGTGTGCCGTTGCTGGGCCATATGAGTACTCCTGCGCAGTAAAACGTGTTGAAAGATGCGAAATGGCCGGCGTCCGGCCATTTCGCTGCTGGTCAACCCTCGCTGTCGAAGGTTGCTGTTGCATAGCAACATCAGGGCCCGTTTTGGGGAGTGGCGGGAAATGTGTCCCGATCCGGCGCCGCGCCCGGGATCGCGAGGAATCGAGGAGTTGCGCGTCGTGGTTCGGCAGGCGAGCTTTCGTGAAAAAGATACAGCTCGTGGAAAATCCTACTCGCGCGGCCTGCGCCCGTACGGGCCCCTCGCAAGCAGGCCGCGCGCGACGAGAGGCAGGCGGCCCTCAGTCCTGCCGGGAAGCGATCGCGCGCGCCAGCTCTTCCTTGGTCATGCGCGAACGTCCGCGGATGCCGAGCCCCTGGGCGCGCTCATAGAGCTCCTGGCGCGTATGCCCGAGAACGTCCACGCCGCCGAAAGTCTCGCCTCTGGCACGCTTGCCACCCTCTCGGTCGGCGGTGCTGCGGCGGGCTTGCGGATCGGACGGGCCGGGTTTCGCCTTGGGCTCCCAGTGATCGCCGACTTTTTCGAAGCTGTGCTTGAGCGCCGCGATCGCCGTACGGCTCGCGCGCTCGCCCGGACCATATTCTTCCTCTGCGCTCCTGAGCGTCTTCGCATAGGTGCGCTGCGCTTTCGGCGGCGAGCGCTTCAGCGTGCCGGGCAGTTCCACGTGTCGATTCCTGGGCATGTCGGTTTCTCCTGGCGTTCGGGCAACCTGCATGGTTTCGCGTTCAAGTTTCATGCCAGGGTTGCGCTCGCGACGTCGCGCAGCCGGACGTGGGGGATCACCGGACGCCTGCCGGTCGCGATGATCGCTTTCACGGGGAGGTGGTCGGAGGCTTTGCGCGAAGTGGGCGAACGGTGCGTCTCGAACGCCAGCAGGTTATGGCGCGGCCGCACCCACACGCGGTCGAGCGCGAACATCGGCAGCCATACCGGGAACGAGCGCTCCCCGGGAGCGTGGCCGAGAATGCCGTGCAGCCAGCGCAATGGGCGCCCGAGTGGCAGCCATTCGTTGATATCGCCGAGGACGACGACAAGCTGGTCCATCGGCAGGTCGTGCAGCAGCTTCAGCATCTTGCGTACCTGGAAACGGCGCTCCGCCGGCCGCAGGCCGAGATGCGTGACGATGACGCGCACGACCTCGCCCTCGACGTCGAGGTCGACTTCGAGCGCGCCGCGCGGCTCGCGCCGGTTGAAGCTCAGATCGTGCTGGCGCACTCCGAGCACCGGCCGCCGCGTCAGCAGCGCGTTGCCGAATACGCCTTCGTGCCGCACGATGGTGTGGCCCGGAATCGCGGTCATCGACGCGGCGTGCGCGAGAAAGTCGAGCTGCATCGAATCGTGGCGACGGTCAGGCTGGTTATCGACTTCCTGCAGGCCGATGGTGTCGCAGTTCAGCTCGGCGATGACGCGTGCGACGCGCGAGGCGTCCTCGCGGCGGTCGGCTCCGACGCAGCGATGGATGTTGTACGTCGAGATCCTCAGGCAGTCGCTGCCGAGAGCTTCGTCGAGGTTGCGCCAGCTAGCGAGCCCGGTTGCCTGTGTCGCCATGCGGTACGGCCTCCCTGTGCTGGCTTACCAGCCAGCGGCGGACCGCCAGCGTCAGCAGGCTCACGCCGACGACGGCAGCGGCGAGCACGGTGTAGTTGATCTGCGTCGGATCGTGCAATGCGGCTTCGAGCTGGTCGCCGAAAATCGTCGTCGCCAGCGTGCCGGGCAGCATGCCGATCAGCGTGCCGAGCATGAAGTGCCACAGGCGGATGCCGATCGCCGCAGCCACCAGGCCTTCGACCGCGAAAGGTGCCAGCGGCACGAGCCGCAGCGCCGTCACCGCCAGCAGGCTGCGGCGGCGCAGCGTGTCGGTGATGCGCCGCAGGGGGCGGCCGGCGAAGCTGTGCACGGTGTGCCGGGGCAGGTACAGGCCGGCGACGTACGTCAGCAGCGCCGCGATCAGGATGCCCGACAGCGCGTAGGCGAAGCCGAGGAAAGGACCGAACGCGACCACCGCTGCGAGCGTGATCAGCGGTCGCGGGAACATCACGATGCATGCCGGCGTGTAGGCGACAAGGATCACCAGCGGCGCCCACGGGCGGCCAGCGAATTCCTCCGCCCAGGCGGTGATGCGCGAGGCGTCGACCCAAGCGGCGAGCGGGGTGTAGCGCCACATCGCGGTGAGCGCCCCGACTACCGCGAAGAACAGCCCGACTTTCAGTGCAACGCGCTTGACGAGCTTGCGCCGGTGGCGCGGGGCGACCTCTTCCTCGACCGCGACTTCCGGACTGAACTCCTCGATCAGGCGGTCGAGCGAAACCGGCGCTGCCGGATCACCCACGCTCGCCAGTTCGATGACGGTCTCGGGCCACTCCGGCAGGCGTTCGATCGGCTTGAGCGTGCGGGTGCGGCCGGCGAGGGCGTCGATCGTGCCGCGCAGCGTTCCCTGCTGGCGGAACGCGTCCTCGACTTGCTGCGGCGCGACGGCGAGGTGTTCGGCGAGCAGCTCGTTGCGAAACGCGTGGATCGTCGCGGCCACCTGCGGGTCGCCGCGCGCTTCGAGCGCTGCGTCGCATTCGGTGTCCATGCCCATCGAGCGGTTGCACAGGTTCGCCGAACCGATGCGCAGGACTTCGTCGTCGACGATCATCAGCTTCGAATGAAGGTCGATGCAGATGTTTTCATCGAGGCCGTCGATGTGAGGGTAGAAGATGTGGAACCGCCCGTAGTGGTCGGCGACGCGCAGGCGCTGGATGAGGCGCGTGCGCAACACGTGCATCGTGTGTTCCTCGAGCCAGCCGTGGCTGAACAGCCGGACCACGACGACGATCTCCGGCCCGTCCGGCTCGGCGAGCCGCGCGGCAAGCGCCTCGCCGATGCGGTACGCAGTGAAGTACTGGTTCTCGATGTAGATCAGCCCGCGCGCGGCGGCGATCATGTCGAGGTATAGCGCCTCGACTTCGTGAATGCCTGTCTGCAGCGCAGTTTCGGGCAAGGTGCGGGCGAGCGCGACATCGATGTCGGTGAAATCGATGTCCAGCGACGCCGGCCAGCGTGACGGCGCTGGCGCCGGCGGCGGCAGGGCGTGGCCGGTCGCGCCCATCCAGCGCGCCCGTGCGATCCCGGCAAGCGCGAGCGCCGCTTGGCCATCCACCGCCATCATCAGGTCGTGGAACGGCGGGTAGCGTGCCTCGCCGCATACGCGGTGCGGTTCGTCGGGGCTGTGGGCGGGAGTGTCCCAGCGTCGTTCGGTCAGGTCGAAGCCGCCGATGAAAGCCAGCGCATCGTCGATGACGACGATTTTCTGGTGGTGCGAACCGCTGACCGGATGCGTGTTGTCGTAGGCCAGATGCACGCGCCGGTGTGCGCGCCAGCCGAAGCCGTAGGTCGGCGGCAGCTCGCGGTCGACACCGAACACCAGCGGGTAATCCCAGTCGAGGATGTGCACGTGCAGCTCGCGCTGGCGCCGTGTGAGCCAGTTCAGGAAGTCACCCAGACGGGCCGGAGGGCCGTCGTCGCGAGTCTCGGGGTCGAAGCGCAGGCAGGTGTTGCTGTTGAAGTCCCACGCCAGGATCAGGATCGAGCGCGTCGCGCGCTCGGCAGCGGCGACGAAGGCCTTGAAGTACGCCTCGCCATCGACGAGCAGTCCGACCCGGGCGGCCCGCGCGACGGTGAAGCAATTGACGCCCGGCCGGAACAGGCTCTCCCCGGGGTCCCGGTGTTTCCGGCTTTCGCTCAATGTGGGCGCGTCCACCGGTTGCAAGGCATGCTCCGTCAGGCCCGCCGGCCGATCTGTTCGATCAGCGACTGCATGTCGTCGGCGTGTTCCTCCTCGACGGCGAGGACGTCCTCGAAGAGGCGCCGCGTGGTCGAGTCGGTTGCTCCGATGTACTGCACCGCCTCGCGATAGCTGTCGATCGCGATCCGCTCGGCGACGAGGTCTTCCTTGATCATGTCGATCAACGACGTGCCTTCGATGTATTCAGCGTGGCTGCGCGCGGTCAGCGTGTCGGGCGAAAAATCCGGCTCGCCGCCTAGCTGGGTGATCCGCTCGGCGAAGCGGTCGGCATGCTCCTCTTCCTCGTGCGCGTGCTCGAGGAACTCTTCGGCGACGCCGGCCGAGGTCAGGCCTTTCGCCGTGTAGTAATGACGTTTGTAACGCAGCGTGCACACGATCTCGGTCGCGAGCGCTTCGTTGAGCAGCCGCAGGATCGTGTCCCGGTCGCCGGAGTAGTTCTCGGTCAGGGCACCTTCCTCGATGTGCCGCCGCGCGCGCTCGCGCAGCGTTTTCACGTCGGACAGCATGGCGGGGGCGGGGGAGGTTTGCGGGTCGGGCTGGCTGGGCATTTAGAGCTCCTGTCGGGTATGAGGATGAAATGGAGCGAGGGCACCCGGCAGCGAGCACGACTCCCGGCTTCCAGCAGGTCCGGCTGCGATTGGCGTCCCGGGGGAAGGACGGCAATCGCGTGGCGTCGCTGGACGACCTGGCCAGACTCGTCGTGCTCGTTCCCGGAGCCCTCGCGATGGTCCATGCGAACAGCGTGCCCGGGGGAGGGGCAGCTCGTGGCCGGGCACGGGCCTTGCACGCCTTGGAACGCTTCCGTGCCGGACGAGCGGGAGCGCCACGCCGCCGTCGAGGAGAATGCGAATGAAAACAGCACTGTCGATCGCGCTGGTCACCGAAACCTATCCTCCGGAGCTCAACGGCGTCGCCTTGACCGTCGAACGGGCGTTGCATCACCTGCTCGAACGCGGCCATCGCGTCGGCCTGGTGCGTCCGCGGCAGGCGGCCGATCGCGTCGGCATGCCGGCAGCGACGATTCCGGCCGATACGCTGTGCGTGCGCGGACTGCCGCTGCCGCGCTATCCGGCCCTGCAGCTGGGGCTGCCGGCGCCACTGCAGTTGCTGCGGCACTGGCGGCAGACCCGCCCGGATGTCGTGCATGTCGTCACCGAAGGCCCGCTCGGCTGGTCCGCGCTGTTCGCGGCGCGCCAGCTCGGCATTCCGGTGACGAGCGATTACCGCACGCATTTCCAGAAATACAGCGGCTATTACCGCCTGGGGCATCTCGCACAAGTCATCGACGCGACGCTGCGCAGCTTTCACAACCGTACCGACCTGACTTTCGTCGCGACCGCTGCGCTGGCCGACGAGCTGCGCGGCTGCGGCTACCGCCATCTCGCGTGCGTCGGCCGCGGTGTCGACACGGACCTCTTTTCCGCCCGCCGGCGCCGCGCCGCGCTGCGGGCGAGCTGGGGAGTGGGAGCGGGGCAGCTGGCGGTGCTCCATGTCGGCCGCCTGGCGCCCGAGAAGAATCCCGCCGTCGTGCTCGAGGCGTTTCGCGCCGTGCGCCGAGCCCATCCCGGCGCACGGCTCGTGTGGGTCGGCGAAGGCCCGCTGCGCGGGCAGCTCGAGCGTGACGCAGTCGACCAGGTTTTCGCCGGAGTGCAGCGCGGCGTCGCGCTCGCCGAGCATTTCGCGTCGGCCGACCTGTTCCTGTTTCCGAGCCTGACCGAGACGTTCGGCAACGTCACGCTCGAAGCGATGGCGAGCGGGCTGCCGATCGTCGCCTACGACCTCGGCGCCGCGCGTGAACACCTCGTCGACGGAGTCTGCGCGCGCGTGCTGCCGCCCGCCGGTGCCGAAGGCTTCATCGAAGCGGCGTGCGCCCTGGCGGGGGACGGCGAGGCGCGCCGGGCGTTCGGCGCCGCGGCCCGGCAGGTTGCCGAGCAGCTCGCGTGGCCGCGCATCCTCGACCGCTTCGAAGCCCACCTTGCCGCACAGGTCGCTCGCAATGTTCCCGCCGGTGACGTCGCAACGGTGGCCTGAGCGGGTCGATCGCCTGCTGGCGCTGGACTGCGCCTGCGTGGTCGCCCTCAATCGCGTGCTGGCGCACCGCCGCTGCACGCAGTGGGCGCGGTGGGTCAGCCGGCTCGGCGACGGCGAATCGTGGGTCGTGCTGGTTGTCGCGCTGGCGGTGCTGCAGGGGCCGCTCGGGGCGCGTTGTGCGTTGCACCTGATCGCGGTGGGCGCCGCCGGACTGATGCTGTACCTGCTGATCAAGCGCCGCGCGTGCCGCCCGCGGCCGTACGTCCGGCTGCAGGGGCTGCACCTGTGCACGCTGCCGCTCGACGAGTTCAGCTTCCCGTCCGGCCATACGCTCCATGCGGTTGCGTTCGCGGTCGTCGTGTCGGCCTATTTCCCTGCGCTGGGCGTGGTGCTGGTGCTCTTCGCGGTGCTGACCGGAATTGTGCGCGTCGTGCTCGGCCTGCATTACCCGAGTGACGTGCTCGCGGGTGTCGCCGTGGGAGGCGCGGTCGCGGCGCTGTCGCTGGTGGTCATGCCGCCGATCTGAGGCGCGCCCGGTGCCAGCGCCGCACCGAGCGCGTTCGCAAACCCGATTTTCGTCATCGCGACACGTTCGCGCAGCAGCTTTTCGAGGAGCCGCTGCGCCTGGAGCACGACGGCCGGATGGAGCGCGTCGTCCGGGTGCAGTGCGAGGCGCGCGAGCAGGGCGCCGCGCTGCGTCAGGCCCGCGTTGCGCGCCAGCGACAGCGCCCGGCGCCAGCGGCTGCGCGTGCTATAGACGATGCACGGCGCGGCCACCGCGCGCCGCGGTTGCAACAGGTGGAAGTGCCGGTGCGTCGTCGTGTAGGTGAAGGCCGAATCGTGGAGTGCCTGCCAGGCGCCGGCACCGAGCAGCCACGCCGGCGCGACGAAGCCGTACAGCGGCCAGCCGGCGTGGCGGAACCACGCTTCGCCAGCGCGTAGCCGAGCCGACGCCTCGTCGCGCCCCAGCGCGGCGAATTCGCCTTCCCCGCAGGTCAGTACGCGGCGCCGCAGCCAGCCGCGCGGCGATCCTGGCGCCGGCGCGTCGTCGAGATGGAAAAAGCCGTGCAGCGCCAGTTCGTCGCCGGCTTCAAAGCGTGCTGCGAGCGCTGCGCGATACCAAGGCGGCAGCCCGTCTCCGCGCCGGTGGTAGTCCGGCACGACCAGCAGGGTATGCGGCACGGGGGCGACCTGCGCGAGCGCTGCGAGCAAGGTCTCGCAACGGCTCCAGGTCGGCGGCGCGACGTCATGGAGCGAAACGCACACAGCCGCGCGGACAGGCGCGATGTCACTCAACATGTCACGGTGTGGGTCGCTTGGCCGCACAGCGCGGCGTAACGCGCGACGATTTCCGGCATCACGCGCTGCCAGTCGTGGCGCTGTGCGCGACGGCGAGCAGCGAGCCGCAGCGGTGCGAGGTCGCGCGCCAGAATGGCGCTGACCGCGTCGGCCATCGCGGCGCCGCGCGGCACTTCCGGGGGTACCGCTGCGCCGACTTCGTCATCGACGAGTTCGGCCAGCGCTGCGGCGCGCACCGCCACGACCGGGACGCCGCAGGCCATCGCCTCGAGCGCGGCGAGGCCGAACGTTTCCTGGTCACCGGCGTGGACGAACACGTCGCAGTTTGCGATCAGGCTGGCGAGCCGCGGCGTGTCGCCGATGAACGGCACGACGCGCACGTCAGGCCGCGAAGCTGCCGGCCCGCTGCCGACCAGCACCAGCACGTGTCCCGGCCCGAGCCGGTCGAGAGCGGCGTACAGGTCGGGCAGGTTCTTTTCAGGGGCGAAGCGGCCGACGAAAACCAGCAGCCTGTCGCCTGCTCGCACGCCGAGGCGCATGCGCCAGGCATCGTCGCGGCGCTCCGGGCGGAATACCGCAGTGTCGACGCCGAGCGGCTGCCGATGGACGCGCCCGACGCCGAGCGCGCGCAGGCGCTCGACCATGCACGTGCTCGGCGCGAGGACTGCGTCGAACTGCGAGTACAGCCGGCGCACATACGCTTCGGCGAGCCGCTCGGCGGGCGCGCCGCCGAGCTTGCGCGCGAGGCGGGGCAGATCGGAGTGATAGAAGCCGGTGACCGGCACGCCGAGTGCCTGGCCTGCGTCGAGCGCCGCCCACGCGAGATGGTAGGGATCGCCGGCCTCGATGATGTCGGGGCGCAGCGAGAGCAGTGCCCGCACTGCGGGTTGCGTCGCGATCGGCAGGCGGTAGCCGTGCGAGAACGGCAGCGGCACGCTCGGGATTTCCATGACCCATTCGCCCGCCGCCGCTCGGCTCGGCAGCACGAGCGAATGACGGTATTGCGCCCGCGCCTGCAGCCAGCGCCGTTTTTCCTGCAGGTAGCGGCGGATGCCGCCACTTTGCGGGGCATAGAACATCGTCACGTCGCAAACGTGCATCGCCGTGCTCCGGACTCGGCGGGCCGGCGGAAATCGAAATCGCCGCCGCTGTCGCTCACGCTCCGGCTGCCTGCCCCGGCGGCGTCGCGCGGTACAGGATTTCGACCGGGCGGCGCGGATCGTAGTCCTGCCAGTCGCCTTCCGCCCACGTCCCGGTCGCGCGTTCGATCTGCCGCGCGCCGCAGTCGGTGAGAACCGACACCGCGACGGCCTCGCTGCCGGGGCGGTCGACGCGCACGCACAGCACCGGTCCGGCCGGCGGCTCGGCCGGGTGCTCGACGCTGGCCTGTTCGGGATGCGCCGAGTGGGTGCGGCCCAGGGCACCCGCGAGCGATCCGACGTAGGCTCCGACGCCGGCACCGGCCAAGGCGCCGATCGGTCCGCCGATGCTGCCGAGGGCCAGCCCCGCGGCGCCGCCGATCAGTGCGGTGGTCGCTGCGCCCTTGCCGGCCTCGCTCGCACCCTCGTCGCTGGCGGAATCCCCGCCGAAGCGCCGCAGGCCGTGCTGGCCCGGCGGATTCAGGTAGTACGACGAGTATTCGTCAGCGGCGAAGTCCCGCGCAGCGATTGCCGCCCCGGCCTGTTCGAGCTGTTCGGCCTGCTCAAAATGGCCAATGATGATCGACGACATTTGACGTTCTCCGTTTCAGGCATTGCCAACGACGCCGACCGGCATTACTGGCCGCTGCGCCACGCGCCGCAACTCGACGCTCGGTACCCGCATCAGCGTGCGGTACTTGGTCACCGTGCGCCGCGCGAGTCGCAGCCCCTGCTCGGCAAGAAGCCGCGCGAGTTGGGCGTCCGACAGCGGGTGCAGCGGATCTTCGGCGGCGATCAGCTCCTTGAGCAGCGCACGGATCGCCATCGCCGAGCACGTGCCGCCGTCGTCGGTGGCGAGCTGGCGCGAGAAGAAATACTTGAACTCGAACAGGCCGCGCGGCGTCGCCATGTACTTGCCGTTGGTCACGCGGCAGACCGTCGATTCGTGCAGCTTCAGCTCGCTCGCGATGTCCTTCAACGCGAGCGGCTTCATCGCGACTTCGCCGTAGCTGAAGAACACGCGCTGGTGCGCGACGATCGCGTTCGCGACGCGCTGGATCGTGCTGAAACGCTGCTCGACGTTGCGCAACAGCCAGCGCGCCTCCTGCAGCAGGCGGTGGAACGATGCGTCGCCCGAGCTGCGTCCGGCGGCGATCTCGGCATAGGCGCGGTTCAGGCGCACGTTCGGCTGCACCGCCGGGTTGAGCGTCGCGACCCAGCGCCCGCGGACCTGCCTGACGATGATGTCGGGCACGACGTAGCGGGTGTTGTCGGGTGCGAATGTGCGCCCCGGGCGCGGGTCGAGGGTGCGGATCAGCGCGCGCGCCGTGTGCAGCGCGGTTTCGTTGCAACCGAGGAGCTGCTGCAGACGGGGAAATTCGCGGTGTGCGAGCAGCTCGAGGTGGTCGGCGACGATCGCCAGCGCGATGTCGCGCCCGACGGTTTCGGAGTCGAGCGCTTGCAGTTGCAGCAGCAGGCACTCCTGCAGCGATCGCGCGCCGATGCCGGCCGGCTCCAGCTGCTGCACGTAGCGCAGTGCGGCGCCGAGCTCGCGCACATCGACGTGTTCCTCGGGGAGGATCATCTCGGCAAGCTCTTCGAGCGGCGTTTCCAGGTAGCCGGCGTCGGTCAGCTCGTCGACGATCATGTGCGCGAGAGTGCGGTCACGCTCGCTCATCGGCGACAGCAGCAACTGGGTGCGCAGGTTCTCGCGCAGGCTCACCGGCGCTTCGGTCCATTCGGTCCAGTCGTTTTCGTCTCCGTGCGACTGCGTCTGGCGCCGTTCGTCATAAGCGGGCACGGGGATGGGCTCCTCCGGCTCTCGCGCCGTTTCGTCGCCCTCGGCAGTGGACAAAGGCGTGGTTTCGCGTGATTCCGTCGGCATTGCCGGAGCTTCGTTCTCGTCCTCGAGGAAGGGGTTCGTCGAAACGGCCTGCTCGACCTCCTGGGCGAATTCCAGCGACGAGAGCTGAAGAAGACGAAGCGCCTGCTGGATCTGGGGCGTTATCGCCAGGTGCTGGCGCAAACGAAGTTCCATTCCAAGACTCATGGGATCTCCTGCTGGCTGGGAAAAAATGCGCCTTTTTCCGCCCGGCGCTCGCCGCTTTCACAGCAAAAACCGTGCCGAGCAGTCCAGGTTTCGTCGTACCGCTGCCTGGGGACGCCGGCCGACCCGCCAGCGCACTTCTCGCACGCACGTTTTACATTCCGGGAGTAAGAATTGCCTCGCTGCGGCCCGGCCAGCGAACCGGCCGGCGGAGCCGGTTCTGCGCGGCTGCAAGACCGCGTCGCGCAACGCGAATACTGCCCGATATGGGCGATGCTTTCTGCGCCTCCTCAACGGCGGGCACGCGAAATGCAGCATTGCTGCTGCTCTGCCAGGCGTGGACCGCCCCGTGCATGAGCGTTCACGGCCTTAGGGCCCGCCACGGCGGCCGCAACGGCCGGATCCGGAATAACGACAGGAGGTCCCATGGAAAAAAGTCGAATTCAAGCCCGAGCGAAGATCCTGGCGCTCGCCGCCGGTCTGGTAGTGGGCGTGGCAGCGTGCGATCAGGCGGACGAAGTTCCGCCGCCGAATCCGACCGACACCCCGAACGTTCCGGAACCCGTGAACCCCGCGACCGTGCCGAGCCCGACGCCGACGCCGACGCCTCCGCCGGACGGGACAGCCGGCACCGCGCCGGCGCCTGGGGAGGCCACTGCCGGACCGATCGCCGGAGTCGACCGTTCGTTCATTTCCGAAGCGATGTCGCGCGGACTCGCCGAAGTCGAGGCCAGCCGGCTCGCGACGACGAAGGCGGCCGATCCGAAGGTGAAGTCTTTCGCCGAGAAGTTGCAGAAGGACCATACCGAAGCCAACGCGAAGCTGCAGAGCCTTGCCACGAGCAAGGGCATGACGGTGAGCACGACGATCGATCCCGCGGTCCAGGGCAAGCTCGACGAGCTCGAGAAACTGTCGGGTGCGGAGTTCGACCGCGCGTATCTCGAAAACTTCGGCGCGAGCGCGCACCAGGAGACGATCACGCTGTTCGAACGCCAGGCGCGGGACGGGCAGGACCCGGACCTGAAGGCGTTCGCCGAAGAGACGCTGGGCGTGCTGCGCAGCCACCTCGAACTGGCGCAGCAACTGCAGCCGGCCGGCGCGGCGGCGCAGTGAGAACGGTGAGCGCATCCCGCTCGGCCTTCGTGTGAAGGGCCGATGAGTTGCACAGGGGTCGTTGAATCGCATGGGGGCGGCTGGACGCGCGGCCCAGCCGCCATGCCGGTCGCTCGGGGGAGGCGGCGATGAGAGATGTGCTGGCGAGCCATCCATGGATCGCTGTGACTTTGCAAATCGTCGGCGCGGCGTTGGTTGGCCTGGCGCTGCACTTCGTGCTGCACGTCGTCGCCCGTCGTGCGGCAGCGCGTTTCGTGCTTGCGGAGCGGATCGTCGCGTATACGCGGCGCCCGTCGCAGTTCCTGATTCCGCTGCTGCTGGTTCATCTTTCACTCGCCGACGCGCCGCTGCCGGCCGGGTTCCTCATCGGCCTGCGCCAGGCGCTGTCGATCGCCATCATTCTGCTGGTGACGGTTTTCGTCGTGCGGCTCATCGCGGCCGTGGCCGACGTCATCGTCACGCGTCACCCGACCACCGCGGCGGACAACCTGCGCGCGCGCAGCGTGCAGACGCAGGTGCGGGTGCTCGCGCGCATCGCGATGTTCATCGTTGGCGTCCTCGGCGCCGGCTCGGTGCTGATGACGTTTCCGAACGTGCGCCAGCTCGGCGCGAGCCTGCTCGCATCGGCGGGCCTCGCCGGCATCATCGCCGGCTTTGCCGCGCGCCCGGTGCTCGGCAACCTGATCGCCGGCCTGCAGATCGCCCTGACACAGCCGATCCGCATCGACGACGTGCTGATCGTCGAGAACGAATGGGGGCGCGTCGAGGAAATTACCGAGACCTACGTCGTCGTGCGCATCTGGGACGACCGGCGGTTGATCGTGCCGCTCGAGTATTTCATCCAGCATCCGTTCCAGAACTGGACGCGCCAGACGTCGGACCTCATCGGTTCGGTGTTCCTGTGGGTGGACTTCCGCATGCCGATGCCGCCGCTGCGCGAGGAGCTCCAGCGCATCGTCGAGGCCGCGCCCGAATGGGACCAGCGCGTGTGCGTGCTGCAGGTCACCGACGTCTCGGATCGGGCGATGCAGCTGCGCGTGCTCGTCAGCACCGCCGATGCGGGAAACGGCTGGGAGTTGCGCTGCAAGGTCCGCGAGCAGCTGATCGCGTACATGCAGCAGGACTATCCGCAGTATCTGCCCCAGCTGCGCACGGTGCTGCTGCGCGACGCGGAGGCGGGCGAGCCCGCAGCGGTGCGCGTCGGCATGCCGGAAGGCCCGGCGGTGCGCGAGGAGCCGATCACGCCATGAACCGCCGTCTCCTCCCGGTGCTGCGACAACGGCACTTCAACGGGCTATCCCAACGATCGGCAGCATCGACCGCGAGCAGCGAGGTGGCGCGATGATGGGCGGACTGATGCACGGCTTTCTCGCTTCGATGAAGGAGGGGTTGCCGTATCCGCTCGGCGCCACCTGGGATGGGGAAGGCGTCAACTTCGCGCTGTTTTCCGCGCACGCGACGCGCGTCGAGCTGTGCCTGTTCGACGACAGCGGGCGCATCGAAGTCACGCGCGTCGATCTGCCCGAGTTCACCGACGAAATCTGGCACGGTTACCTTCCCGGCGCCGGGCCGGGTCTCGTCTACGGCTACCGCGTGCACGGACCGTACGTGCCCGAGCAGGGACACCGCTTCAACCCGCACAAGCTGCTGCTCGACCCGTACGCGCGCGAAGTCGTCGGCCGGCTCAGGTGGGGGTCGGCGCTGTTCGCATACGAGTTGCGCGGCAAGAAACCGGGCCACGGCTTCGACAAGCGCGACAGCGCCCCCTTCATGCTCAAGGCGCGCGTCGTGGCCCCCGCCCCGGAATTGCCGCTGCCGGGGCGCCCGCGCGTGCCGTGGGAGCGCACCGTCTTCTACGAAGCGCACGTGCGCGGCCTGACACGGCTGCATCCGGCGGTGCTAGCGCGGCTGCGCGGCAGCTTCGCCGGGCTCGGGTCGCCGGTGATCATCGAGCACCTGAAGTCGCTCGGCGTGACCTCGGTCGAGCTGCTGCCGATCCACCTGTTCGTCGACGACACGCATCTCACCGAAAAAGGGCTGCGCAACTACTGGGGCTACAACTCGCTCGGCTTCTTCACGCCCGATCCGCGCTATCTCGCCGGACGTGCGGTCGTCGAGTTCCGCGACATGGTCGCCCGCCTGCACGACGCCGACCTCGAGGTGATTCTCGATGTCGTCTACAACCACACTGCCGAAGGCAACGAGCTCGGCCCGACATTCTCGTTCAAGGGTCTCGACAATGTGTCGTACTACCGCCTGAACCCGGACGAGCCGTGCTACTACATCAACGACACCGGCACTGGCAACACGTTGGACGTGAACCATCCGCGCGTGCTGCAGATGGTGCTCGACAGCCTGCGCTACTGGGTGCTGCAGATGGGCGTCGACGGCTTTCGCTTCGACCTGGCGACGATCCTCGGCCGCGAGGCGCACGGCTTCGATCCCGGCAGCGGTTTCTTCGATGCCTGCCGCCAGGACCCGGTGCTGAACCGCATCAAGCTGATCGGCGAACCGTGGGACTGCGGCCCCGGCGGTTACCAGCTCGGCGCTTTCCCGCCGGGCTGGGGCGAGTGGAACGACAGCTTCCGCGACGCCGTGCGCTCGTTCTGGAAAGGCGACGAGGGGCGCGCGCCGGAACTGGCGACGCGGCTGTCGGCCTCGGCGGACCGCTTCAACCGCCGTGGCCGGCGGCCGTGGGCGAGCATCAACTTCATCACCGCGCACGACGGTTTCACGCTGCACGACCTGGTTTCCTACAACGACAAGCACAACGAGGCCAACGGCGAGGACAACAACGACGGCCACGACGACAACCGTTCGTGGAACTGCGGCGCCGAAGGGCCGACCGACGATCCGGACATCATTGAGCTGCGCGAGCGGCAAAAGCGCAACCTCCTCGCCACGCTGCTGTTCGCGCACGGCACGCCGATGCTGCTCGCCGGCGACGAGTTCGGCCGCACGCAGCGCGGCAACAACAACGCTTACTGCCAGGACAACGACATCAGCTGGGCGAACTGGGAGGAGATCGACGCGCGAGGCGAGCGCCTGTTGGCGTTCGCGCGCCACCTGCTGGTGCTGCGCGATGCCCTGCCGGTGCTGCGCCCCGGGCGTTTCTCGACCGGCGAGATGCATCCGGTGCATGAGGTGCGCGACGTCGCGTGGCTGACCCCGGCCGGCGCCGAGCTGGAAGAAAAGGAGTGGGCCGATCCGCAGATGCGCTGCTTCGGCATGCTCGCGGACGGCCGCGCCCAGCACACGGTGGTGCCGCATCCGGGCAGCGACGTCATCGTGTTGCTGGTCGTCAACGCCGGACACGAGGCGGTCGAATGGACGCTGCCGCACGTGCGCGGCGCCGGGCACTGGACGCGCCTCGTCAACACCGAATCTCCGGACGATCCGGCGTTTCCCGCGTTCGTCGCCGGCCACCGTGTCCCGCTCGGTGCGCGCTCGCTGCTGCTGTTCGCGGCCGCGGCGGACAAGCCTTCGGCGATCTTCATCGACGGGCTGCTCGTCGGCCTGACGGCACGCGGCACGAGGTCACGCCTGCAGGTCGATGAGACCGACGGGGACGGGGCAGGGGACGGGCAAGGGGGCGGTCAAGGGGGCGGTCAAGGGCAAGGGGGCGGCGATGCCCAACCGGACTGAAGTGCTCCAGGCGAGCTATCTGCGCCGCATCCCGCTCGATGAAGGCGGGTTCCGTTATGCCCGGCCGGACGGCACGGCGTATCGCGACGCCGAAGGGCTGGCGCGCATCGCATCGCTCGCGGTGCCGCCGGCCTACACCGACGTGTTCGTCAGCCCGGACGCGGACGATGAGCTGCAGGCGTTCGGACGCGACGCGCGCGGGCGCCTGCAGTACCGCTATCACTCCGACTTCGTGCAGAACAACGCGATGCGCAAATGGCGCCGGCTGGCCCGCTTCGCCGCCGCGCTGCCGAGGCTGCGTGAAGTCACGACTGCCGACCTGCGCCTGTCCGGGATGCCGCGCCGCAAGGTTCTCGCGTTGCTGACGCGGCTGCTCGACCGCGTGCATTTCCGCGTCGGCAGCACGAGCTACCTGCGCCAGTACCGCAGTTACGGGCTGACGACGCTGCGCAAGCGGCACGTGCGCCTGGAAGGCCACCGCATCGTTTTCTCGTATCGCGGCAAGCACGGCGTGCACCAGTACCGGGAACTGCGCGACCGCAGCCTCGCCGCCAGCATCGCACGCCTGCTCGCGCTGCCCGGCAGCGCGCTGTTCCAGTACGAGGACGAGCCCGGCACCCTGCGCGCGGTGCAGGCGACCGATCTGAACGCGTATCTGCGCGAGGCTATCGGTCCTTTCACCGCGAAGGATTTCCGCACTTGGGGCGGAACGCTGCGCGCAGCCGAATTCCTCGCCGCGGCGGGTCCGGCCGACAGCGAACGCGCGGCGTCGCGGGTGCTCGTCGATTGCGTCAAGTCGGTGGCGGCGGAACTGGGCAACACCGCGGCGGTGACGCGCTCGAGCTACATCTGTCCGGTGATCTTCGACCGCTATCTTGGCGGCGAGGTGCTCGACGACTACGTCCCCGAGGTCGAGGCTGCGGACGACGGCGTATGCGGCCTGTCGCGCAACGAGCTCGCGCTGCGCCGCTTGCTCGAAAGCCGCCTGCGCGCGCCGCGGCGCGCTGTCCGGGCGAGGCCCGCGCCAAGCCCGTCCGGCTCGGCGGGCCGTGGTGCCGCCCCGTGCGGCTGCGCTCCCATTTCCTTGTCCGCGGTGCTTGCGCCGCGGCATGTGCTTGAGTGGAGGTGAATCATGATTGCCGGCAAATCAGTGCTTGCGTTCGTCATGGCCGGTGGGGAAGGTAGCCGCCTGCACCCGCTGACGGCGGAGCGGTCGAAACCGTCGGTGCCTTTCAACGGACGCCACCGCATCGTCGATTTCGTGCTGTCGAACCTCGTCAACTCCGAGATCTATTCGATCTACCTGCTGGTGCAGTACAAGTCCCAATCGCTGATCGAACATACCCGGCGTGCGTGGGTCATGAGTCCGCTGCTTCCGCACCACTTTGTCACGGTCGTGCCGCCGCAGATGCAGCACGGGCCGGAGTGGTTCCAGGGGACCGCGGATTCGGTGTACCAGAACCTGCACCTCGTCGAGCTGGTGAAGCCGGATCTCGTCGTCGTGTTCGGCGCGGACCATGTATATCGCATGGATCTGCGCCAGATGATCGAATTCCACATTGCGACGCAGGCCGACGCGACGGTCGCGGCGCTTCCCGTGCCGCTCGAGCACACGAGTTCGTTCGGCATCATCCGCACCGACAGCGCCGGGCGCATCCGCGATTTCCGCGAGAAGCCGGAATCGGCCGAGCCGATGCCCGGGCGGCCGGGCCACGCGCTGGCGTCGATGGGCAACTACGTGTTTTCCGCGGATCTCCTCGTCGACGCGCTGAGGCGCGCGCATTCGCGAGGAGGCCACGATTTCGGCAAGAACCTGCTGCCGGCGATGGCCGAGCGCAACCGCGTGATGGCGTACGACTTCACGACGAACCGCATGCGCGGCATCCGCGACTACGAGGAGCCGGCGTACTGGCGCGACGTCGGCACGATCGATGCGTATTACGACGCCAACTTCGACACGCTCGGCGAATTTCCGAAATTCTGCATGTCGAATCCGCACTGGCCGATCTACGCGAACCCGGACCAGACCGAGGCCGCCCAGGTCCATGACGGACACATCCGCACTGCGTCGCTCGGCGCCGGGGTGGTGATCCGCCGCGCAGTCATCGAGCGCTCGCTGCTGCGTCGCGAAGTCGTCGTCGAGGAGGGGGCCGAGGTGGTCGATTCGATCATCATGGACCGCTCGGTCATCGGCAAGGGCGCGCGGGTGCGTCGCGCGATCATCGACCAGTACAACTTCGTTCCCCCCGGCATGAAGATCGGCTACGACCCCGAAGCCGACCGCCAGCGTTTCCACATCAGCGAATCCGGCGTCGTCGTCGTCGGCAAGGGACAGCTCAAGCCATGAACATGCATTATCGCGATACCGGGATCCCCGCCCGAAAATCCCCGGAGCTGGAATACGGTGGCCTCCGTCCGGGGCGGCCATCGCACCATGGGCCATCGCACCATATGCACCGCATGCCGTTCGGACCGGAGCGCATCGACGAACACGACGAGAGCGCCGGCTACCGCTTCCGCCTGTGGGCGCCGGCGACCAAACACGTCGAGCTGTGCCTCGTCACGCCGTCGGGAGCGAAGCATTACGTCCCGTGCGCGAAGTCCGAAGGGTGGCACAGCTGCCGGGTGGGAGAGGCGCGGGCGGGCGATCTCTACATGTTCCGGCTCGACGGCCAGCTCGAAGTGCCGGACCCGGCGTCGCGCTTCAACCCGCAGGATGTCCACGGCCCGAGCCTGCTCGTCGACCCGCGGCAGTTCGGCTGGGAGGACGGCGCCTGGCACGGGCGACCGTGGCACGAGGCGGTGATCTATGAACTGCACGTCGGCACGTTCACGCCGGAAGGACGCTACGACGCTGCCGAGCGCAGGCTCGCCGAACTGGCGCGGCTCGGCGTCACCGCGATCGAGCTGATGCCGCTCGCGGATTTCCCCGGCAGTCGCGGCTGGGGCTACGACGGCGTGCTGCCGTTCGCGCCCGACGCAGCGTATGGCAGCCCCGACGAACTGAAGCATTTCGTGCAGAGCGCGCACCGGCTCGGCCTGATGGTGCTGCTCGACGTCGTCTATAACCATTTCGGCCCGGACGGCAATTATCTGCAGGTCTATACGCCGCAGTTCTTCACCACGGAACATGCCACGCCGTGGGGCGGCGCGATCGCGTTCGACGGTGTCGCGAGCGCGACGGTGCGCGAATTCTTCATCCACAACGCGCTGTACTGGCTCGAGGAGTATCGCTTCGACGGCCTGCGGCTCGACGCGGTGCAGAGCATCTTCGACGCGTCGCCCAGCCACATCCTCGAGGAGCTGTCGATGTGGGTACGTGCGCGCGCGATCCACCGCCAGCTCCACCTGGTTCTCGAACACGTCGACAACGAGGCGTCGCGGCTCGGTGTGCCGCAGGCCACAGGCAGTTACGACGCGCAGTGGAACGACGACTTCCACCACGCCGCCCACGTGCTGCTGACTGGCGAGCGCGACGGCTATTACGCCGACTATGCGGACCATCCCGTGCGCCACCTCGTGCGCTGCCTCGCCGAAGGTTTCGCCTACCAGGGCGAATTGTCACCGTTCCACGGCAGGCCCCGCGGCGAGCCCAGCGCCGCGCTGCCGCCGACCGCGTTCGTCAATTTCCTGCAGAACCACGACCAGGTCGGCAACCGCGCGTTCGGCGAGCGGCTGGTGACGCTGGCGCCGCCCGAGCGGCTGCGCGCGGTCGTCGCGCTGCAGTTGCTCGCCCCTTCGCCGCCGCTGATGTTCATGGGCGAGGAGGCCGGGGTGACGACGCCTTTCCTGTACTTCTGCGACTACCAGGGCGAGCTGGCGACTGCGGTGCGGGAGGGACGCAAGCGTGAGTTCGCCGGTTTCGAGCGTTTTTCCACGGCCGGCGAGGGCAGGCACGAAATCCCCGATCCGTGCGCCGAGGAGACATTCGTTGCGAGCAAGCTCGACTGGAGCGCGCGCGAAAGCGAAGCGGGGCAGCAATGGCTAAGCTTTTATCGGGAGCTGCTCGGTTTGCGCCACCAGTTTGTCGTACCGCGCGTGCCGCAGATCGTCGCCGGCGCCTGCACGACGACGATGCACGGCGACGAGGCGTTCGAAATCCGCTGGCCATGCGCCGACGGCGCCGCGCTCGTATTGCGCGCCAATCTTTCCGACACGCCGGTGACGTTCGATCGCCTCGAAGTCGCCCCGTTCGCGTCGCTCGGGCCGGACGCGGACGAACTGCGGCAGTTCGCGCCATGCTCGGTGCGGGCATATGTCGTGCCGTCGGGCCGCGCCGGCACATAGCTGAAAAGAGGCGCAGCAAGCGAGGCGTAGCAACCGGGCTGCAACAAGGGGGGAAGATGGACGGCGAAACGGCGAGCGAGAGAGGGATCGAGAAGGGGGAGGCCGGGGACTCCGGCAGGGGGCACGACGGGGGCGGCGAGGCGCGCACGGGACTCGACGCGCTGTGCGTGTATCTCGGCGTCGCGCTCGAGTACGAGGACGCCTGGGGCCGGCGCACGGTCGTGCCCGAGGCGAAGAAGCGCGACATCGTCGCCGCGCTCGGCTATCCGGTCGCCGACCAGGCGGAGGCGGAAGCCTGTCTCGCGGACCTGCGCGCCGCCGCGCGCCGGCGCATCCTGCCGCCACTGCTGGTCGTGCAGGGCGGCACGCCACCGCTGCGGCTGGCGGCGAACCTGCCGGTGGAGTTCATCGGCCGCACGCTGCCGTGGCGCATCGTGCTCGAGGACGGCGGCGAGCGTTCCGGTGTCGTCGTGCCGCGCCCCGCCTCGGCCGACACCCCCTTGCCCGATTCCGCTTCGCCCGATTCCGCCTCGCCCGATGCTCCCCTGCCGGAAGCCGACGGGAGTGGCGACGACAGTCGTCGCCCGGCGCTGCTGGAACTGCCTATCGACGTGCCTCCGGGCCACCACCGGCTGCGGCTCTTCGAGCCTGCGCAGCCGCCGCGCGAACTGGCCACCGCGGCGCTCGCGATCTGCCCCGCCACGTGTTTCCAGCTGCCTCGCCCGGCGCCCCAGTGCCTCGGCGACCGGTTGTGGGGACCAGCCGTGCAGGTGTATGCGCTGCGCTCGTCGCGCAACTGGGGGATCGGCGATTTCGGCGACCTGCTGCGCCTCGTCGACCTCGCCGCCGATGCCGGCGCGCACGTTGTCGGCGTCAATCCGCTGCATGCGCTGTTCCCGCACGACCCGGTGCGCGCGAGCCCGTACAGCCCGTCGAGCCGCGAATGGCTCAACGTGCTGTACGTCGAGATCGAGACGACGCGCGACTACGGCGAATGCGCCGCGGCGCGCGGGCGCGTCGAGGAGCCTGTGTTCCAGCATCGCCTCGACGCGCTGCGGGCGACTGAATTCGTCGACTACGGCGGCGTCGCCGAGGCGAAGTTCGAAGTGCTCGAGATGCTGTACCGCCATTTCCGCACCGTGCATCTCGAGCGCAACACGCAGCGTGCCGGGCTGTTCCGCGACTTCCAGCGCGAGGGCGGGCGCAGCCTGCGCGCGCACGCGCTGTTCGACGCGCTGCAGGAACGGTTCTTCCGCATCGATCCCGCAGTCTGGGGCTGGACAGTGTGGCCCGAGGCGTACCGCGACATCGACGCTCCGGCAGTCGAAGCGTTCGCCCTCGCCAACGAGGAGCGCGTCGAGTTCTTCGAGTACCTGCAGTGGCAGGCCGAAGCGCAGCTGCGCCGCGTCGCCGCGCGGGCGCAGGCGCGCGGCATGGCGATCGGCCTGTACCGCGACCTGGCGGTGGGCGTGAACGAAGGCGGCTCGGAAAGCTGGGCGCGGCCGAAGCTGCACGCGCTCGGCATCCATGCCGGCGCGCCGCCCGACGAACTTAACCCGGCAGGGCAGGACTGGGGTTTTCCCCCAGTCATCCCGCAGCGCCTCGCGGCCGAGTGCTTCGAACCTTTCCTCGCGGTGCTGCGCGCGAACATGCGCCACGCCGGCGCGCTGCGCATCGATCACGTGATGAGCCTGATGCGCCTGTTCTGGCTGCCGGGCGACGGGCAGCGCCAGGTCGGCGCCTACGTCGCCTACCCGATGGAGGAGCTGCTCGGGCTGCTGTGCCTCGAGAGCCGCAGCCATCGCTGCGTCGTCATCGGCGAGGACCTCGGCATCGTGCCGCAGGAAGTCCGCGACGCGATGGCGCGCCACGCGATCCTTTCGTACCGCCCGCTGTATTTCGAGCAGGACTGGGACGCGGGCGGCTTCCGGGCGCCGCGGGACTGGCCGGCGCAGGCAGTCGCGGCGGTGTCGACGCACGACCTGCCGACGCTGCGCAGCTACTGGAGCGGCTTCGACCTGCAGCTGCGCGACAGGCTAGGCATGTACCGCGAGCCGGGGATGCGCGATCGCCAGTTCGAACGCCGCGAAGCCGACCGCTGCGCGCTGCTCGCTGCACTGGCCGCCGAAAAGGGCTCCGGAGATGAGCCAAATGAGGTGCTCGGCACCGATCCGGCGCGCGTCGCAGACGACGATCCGCACCTCGCGGTCGCGGTGCATCGTTTCATCGCACGTACGCCGGCGGCAATCGCCGTGGTGCAGTTCGAGGACGTCCTGGGACAGCTCGAAGGCGTCAATTTGCCGGGGACGAGCGAGTCCGAATACCCGAACTGGCGCCGCAAGCTCGGCGCCGCTCTCGCCGACATCGAAGTCGATCCGCGGTGGCGCGCGGTCAGTGCCGCAGTGGACGCGGAACGGCCGTGCCCGCTGCGCGAGTTGAGCGGGGGCCCGCCCGACTTCCACCCGGAAACTGCGGCGATCCCGCGTGCGACGTACCGGCTGCAGTTCCACGCCGACTTCGGCTTCGCTGCGGCCGAAGCGGTGCTGCCGTACCTCGCCGAGCTCGGCATCAGCCACGTCTACGCCGCCCCGTTCCTGAAGGCGCGCCCCGGCAGCCGGCACGGCTACGACATCATCGACCACCAGGCGGTGAATCCCGAGATCGGCAGCGAAGCCGACTTCGACCGTTATTGTGCCCGTCTGGCCGAGCTCGGACTCGGGCAGGTTCTCGACGTCGTGCCGAATCACGTCGGCGTGCTCGGCGCCGACAACGAGTGGTGGCTGGACGTGCTCGAGAACGGCGAGGCGTCCGAATGCGCGGATCACTTCGACATCGACTGGCACCCGCCTTTCCCCGAGCTGCGCGGCAAAGTGCTGCTGCCGGTGCTCGGCGACCAGTACGGGCTGGTGCTCGAAGCCGGTGAGCTTACGCTCGGTTTCAGCGCCGAGCGCGGCGAATTCAGCGTGCATTACTTCGAGCACCGCTTCCCCGTCGATCCGTGCGACTACCCGTCTATTCTCACTCCGGCAGCGTCGGCGCGCGGCGCGCAGAGCGTCGTTGACGCCGAGCAGGTCGAACTCGAGACGCTGCTCGCGGCGCTGCGCCACCTGCCGCCGCGCGACGTCGCCGACCCGGCGCTGCAGACCGAGCGCCGCCACAACAAGAACCTCTTCAAGCAGCACCTCGCGGCGCTCCACGAGCGGCTCCCGGCGGTGCGGGCGCGTATCGGGGAACGGCTTGCGGCGTTCAACGGGCGCGTCGGCGAACCGGCGAGCTTCGATGCGCTCGACGCGCTGCTCGCGCGCCAGGCATACCGGCTCGCGTCGTGGCGCGTCGCCGCCGACGATATCAACTACCGCCGCTTCTTCGACATCAACGACTTGGCGGCGCTGCGCATGGAAGTGGACAGCGTGTTCGAGGCGACGCACGCGCAGATCTTCCGCTGGCTCGCACAAGGGCGCGTGTCGGGCCTGCGTATCGACCACCCGGACGGGCTCGCCGAGCCGGTCGCGTATTTCGAACGCCTGCAGGCCCGCCACGCGGCCATCTGCCGCGAGCTGGCGCTCGCCGGCGGGACGCCGTCCGCGGGCCCGGAGCCTGCGCTGTACCTCGTCGTCGAGAAAATCCTCGCCGAGTTCGAGCCGCTGCCGGCCGACTGGCCGGTGCACGGCGATACCGGCTACCGCTTCGCGAACCTGTGCAACGGGCTGTTCGTCGATTCAGCTCAGGAATCGCGCTTTTCGCGGATCTACCGCGCCTTCACCGGCGAAGCGCGCAATTTCAGCGAAGTGCTGCACGAAGCGAAGCTGCTGATCATGACGCATTCGCTGCCGGGCGAAGTCAGCGGGCTGGCCGGGCTGCTCCACGATATCGCCCAGCACGACCGGCGCACGCGCGATTTCACGCGCAGCCGGCTGCGCGGCGCGCTGAAGGAGATCGTCGCCGGCTTCCCGGTCTATCGCACCTACATCGGGCCGCGCGGAGTCTCCGACACCGACCGCCGCTACATCGAGCGCGCCATCGCGACCGCTGCCGCGCGCACGCGTGCCGGCGACGCGACCGTGCTGCGCTTCGTGCGCGACGTGCTGGTTTCGGCGCCGAGCGAAACCGCCGCCGAACTGCGCCTGCTCAAGCTGCGCTTCGTGCGGCGCTTCCAGCAGTTCACCGCGCCGGTGATGGCCAAGTCGATGGAAGATACCGCGTTCTACCGCTACAACCGGCTGGTGTCGCTCAACGACGTCGGCGGCGACCCGCACACGTTCGGCATCGCGGTGCAGGATTTCCACGCCGCCAACGAGCGTGTCGCGGCGAGCCACCCGTTCGGCCTGGTCGGCAGCTCGACCCACGACAGCAAGCGCTCGGAGGACGTGCGTGCGCGCATCGACGTGCTGTCCGAGATGCCGGGCGCGTGGCGGCTCGCGCTGCGGCGCTGGCGCAAGCTCAACGAGCGCCACAAGCGTCGGGTCAATGACGCGCTCGCGCCGTCGTGCAACGATGAGTACCTGCTGTACCAGACGCTGCTCGGCGTGTGGCCGGCGACGCCGCCCGAGAGCCGCGGCCTGGCCGAGCTCGCGCGTCGCGTCGATGCGTACATGCTGAAAGCCGCGCGCGAGGCGAAACGGCACACCAGCTGGATGAACCCCGAGCCCGGCTACGAGGCGGCGCTTTCGGGCTTCGTGCGGCGCCTCTTTGCCGGCGGGCTCGACAACCCGTTCGTCGCCGACTTCCTGCCGTTTCACGCACGGGTGTCGTGCTTCGGTTGCTACAACAGCCTCGCGATGGCGCTGCTCAAGCTCACCGCCCCCGGCGTGCCGGATATCTACCAGGGCTGCGAGACCTGGAACTACCGGCTCGTGGACCCCGATAACCGCTTCCCGGTCGATTTCGCTGCCGCGCGCGACCTCCTGCACGGCCTGAAGCAGGAGTGCCCGGACGGCGCGGACGAGGCCAGGCGGCGCAGCGCGCTCGCCACGATGCTCGACGCGATGTCCGAGGGTCGCGACGACGGCCGCATCAAGCTTTATGTGCTGTGGCGAGCGCTCGCGGTGCGGCGCGAGTTCGAGCAGACGATGCGTTTCGGCCGCTACGTTGCGCTGGAGACGGACGGGCCGGCGGCGCTGCACGTCGTCGCGTTCGCGCGCGTGCTCGGTGACGACATCGTCGTCGTCGTCGCCTCGCGCCTGCTGTTTACGCTGTGCCGCGGCGATGCCGCGCTGCTGCGCGACCCGACGATCTGGCAGGACACGTTCGTCGAGCTGCCGGCGTTCTCGGAAGGCCGGCAATGGCGCGACGCGCTGTGCGGGCAGGGTGTGCGGCCGCAGTGCGCCGGCAACCGCTGCCATCTCGATGTCGCGCGCCTCTTCGGTGCGCTGCCGCTGGCCCTGCTCGTGCCCCAACGCATGCGTGCCGCCGGCGCCCGGGAGGCGGAATGAATGCCACCAGGAAAGCCGCCCGACTCCGCGTGCTGTTCGCGACGCCCGAGTGCGCGCCATGGGCCAAGACGGGCGGGCTCGGCGACGTCAGCGCGAGCCTGCCGGCTGCGCTGGCGGCGCTCGGACTCGACGTGTGCGTGCTGCTGCCGGGTTATCCGTCGGTGCGTCAGGCGGCGCGAAATGCGCGCAAGGTCGCGGACATCCGCTCCGCGCACGGCCTGCCGTCCGCCCGCCTGCTGCGCGGTCGGCTGCCGAGCGGCGTGCCGGCGCTGGTGCTCGACTGTCCGTCGCTGTACCGGCGCGAAGGCGGTCCGTACCAGGACGGTGAGGGCGTCGACTACACTGACAACGCGCTGCGTTTCGGCCTGCTGTCGCACGTCGCCGCGCGGCTGGCGAGCGCCGCGAGCCCGCTGGTGTGGCGCGCGGACATCCTGCACTGCAACGACTGGCCCACGGCGCTCGCACCGGCGTACCTGAAGCTCGGCCTGCCCGGGGCGGCGCCCAGCCTCATCGTCGTCCATAACCTCGCGTTCCAGGGGATCTTCCCGCTCGACGTCGCCGAACGGCTCGGACTGCCGCCCGAGAGCCTGAAGTCCGAAGGCGTCGAGTACTGGGGCAAGCTGTCGTTCCTGAAGGCCGGCCTCTACTATGCGGACCGCATCGTCGCCGTCAGCCCGACGTACGCGCGCGAGATCCGCACCGAAGCGCACGGCTGCGGCATGCAGGGGCTGCTCGAGACGCGCGCGAACCGCCTCGCCGGCATCCTCAACGGCATCGACATGGATGCCTGGAACCCGCGCACCGATCCGCACCTCGACACGAACTACGACGCGGACACGCTCGAAGACAAGGCGCCGAACAAGCGCGCGCTGCAGGCCGAGTTGGGCCTGGCGGCCGACGACGATGCGCTGCTGCTCGGCATGGTCACCCGCCTGACCGACCAGAAAGGCATCGACCTGGTGCTCGATGCGCTGCCGGAATTGCTGGCGCGGCCGGTGCAGCTCGCGCTGCTCGGAGGAGGCGATGCGCGCTTCGAGCAGGCGTGGCGCCAACGCGCGGCCGCGAGGCCGGACCGTATCGCTGCGGTGATCGGCTTCGACGAGCGGCTCGCGCACCGCATCGAGGCCGGCGCCGATGCGTTCGTGATGCCGTCGCGCTTCGAGCCGTGCGGGCTGAACCAGATGTACAGCCAGCGCTACGGCACGCCGCCGATCGTGCGCGCGACGGGAGGGCTGGTCGACTCGGTCGGCGACTTCAGCGTCGATGGCCTGCATCGCGGTGAAGCGTCGGGGTTCCTGTTCGCCGAAGCGACACCGGCGGCGCTCGTCGAAGCGGTCGACCGCGCGCTGAAAGTGTTTGCCGACCGTGTGGCGTGGCGCACGCTGTGCTGCAACGGCATGGCGCGGGACTTCAGCTGGGGGGGCAGCGCCGGCCGATACGCGCGGCTTTACGTGGCGATGCGAGCAGCGGCGGCAGCCTGAGGCGTGCTGCCCACGCCGCTTCGCGCGGCGGCCGGACGCGCTCGCGCGCCCGTCTATGCCGTGATTTCGGCAAGGACATGCAGCCAGTCATCGACGAAGCGCTCGATGTTGAAGCGCTCGAGCGCGATGCGACGTGCGCCGGCGCCCAGCCGCGCGGCTTCGTCGGGCGCCTCGATCAGGTGCCGCATCGCCTCGACGAGACGCTGCGGATCGGTGTCGATGAAACCGGATTCGCCGTTGCGGATCACGGTCACGAGTTCGGTCGTCGCGAGCCCGACGACCGGCAGGCCGATCATCATCGCTTCGATCGCGGCCAGCCCGAGGCTCGTCCAGCGCACCGGATGGAAGTAGAAGCGGTAGTGCGACAGGAATTGCGGCAGCTCCGGGTTCGGGATCTCGCCGAGCCCGCCGCTGCATTCGGACGCCATGCCGACGAGGTCGAGCGGCACCTGTGCTCGCGCCATCGCGAAGACGTCCGCGCCGAGGCGCCGGCCGCGGCGCGCGATATGGTTCACCACCGCGATGCCGCGCGGCAGCCCGCCTTCGTAGCGCACGTGCGGCGGCACGATCACGCCGTGGTCGATGACGCGCGTCGGCGTGCGGCCGTTGTCCCACATCAGTGCATTGAACGGCGTGACATGCACCAGCAGCGTCGCCGGGTCGTCCACCGGGTGGCGCGTGTTCGTCGGATGCACCTGCGGCGTGTCGTGTTCGAGGTAGATGCGCGGCAGGCGCCGCTGCGACGCGGACAGCACGCGGTACTGGTCGTCGTCGTAGTGGCTGCGCGACTGGAACAGGATGCAGTCGAATTCGGTCGTCGCAACCTGTTCGAGCGGCAGTTCGACGACGTTGTCGCCCCACGGCAGCGCGCCGGCGCGCCCCGCGTAGCCGGGCGAGCGCGCCGCATCGACGGGGATGTAGAAGGTGTGCGGGACCTGGCTCAGGTAGTAGAGGTAGTTGCCATGCACATGCCACGTGAAGATGCGCAGCGGGGCGGACGATCGCATGAGGTTTTTTCCGCGTGCAGTCAGAAGAGGTCGTGCTTGCCGGCGCTGATCGCCGGCAGCGGGACGGAAGACTGTTCGGCGCCCAGTTCGAGCAGCTCGCGCGCGGCTTCGGCAACGCGCTGCGGGTCGAGCAGGCGCAGGCAGTTGTGGTGCCCCTGCGGGCACACGCTGCGGTAGCAGAAACGGCACGGCACGTCCTCGTAGAGCACGCGGTGCGCGACTTTCCACGGCGCGTGCTGCGGGTTCGTCAGCGCGTAGATGTCGACGACCGGCGTGCCGACCGCGGCGGCCAGATGCACCGGGCCGGTGTTGTTCGCGATCAGCACTGCGGCCGAATCGATGACCGCGGCGAGCTCGCCGAGGCTGAGCCGGCCGGCGAGCGACGGCAGGCAATTCCCGGCGAGCGAACGGATCGTGTCGACCAGCGCGCGCTCGGATTCGTCTCCCGTGAAGAGGACCCGGAACACCTGGCCGCCGGCCGCGAAACCGAGCACGCGCTTCACGACTGCGGCGAAATGCTCTTCCGGATAACGGCGCGACGGCGCCGACGCGCCGGGGTGGATGACGACATACGGTCGCTCGGGGTCGATGCCCTCGCCGCGCAGCAGCGCGCGTGCATGCGCCTTGTCCTCGTCGCGCAGCCGGAAAGACAGGCGGCGATCATCGCAGCTCGCCCCGACCGCGGCGACCAGGTCGAGCTGGCGGCGCACTTCGTGGCGCAACAGCTCCTGCGGCTCCGGGTCCTCGATCCAGTCGGTCAGGAGCTGATACGGGTTCTCGCGGCAGTGCGCGAGCCGCAGCGGAATGCCGGCGAGCCAGCACAGCATCGCCGCCGGCAGCGCGCTCTGGCTATAGACGGTGAAGATCACGGCGGCGTCGAAGCGTCGCTCGCGCAGCAGCTGCGCGGTTTCGATCAGGCGATCCGGCGGGCTGTCGACGCCCGGCATCCACGGCGCGCCGGACGCGACGATGGCGGCGTCGACTTCCGGCACGAACGGGACTGCGGCCGCCCCCGAGGCCGACGTGAGCAGCGTGATGTGCCGGCCCGGCACGGATTCGCGCAAGGCCCGCAGCGCCGGAGTGGTCATCAGCACGTCGCCGAGGTTGTCGAGCCGCACGGCGAGGATGCGTCCCGCCTCTTTCCAGCGCGCGGCACGCGTCAGCGCGTCCATTCCGGCTCGTCCGTCTGCCACACCGTGAATCCGCTCTCGGATTCCGCCGTGATATCGTCGGGCACTTCGGCCGGCACCCATTCGAGGATGCCGTCGACCGCTTCGGCGAGGCTCGATGCCACGAGGTGGGGCTCGCGCATCGGCCCGCGGCGCCATTCCGTTTCCGATCCGACCGCGAGCAGCACGGTGCGACAGCCAGCCCGCCGCCCGGCTTCGACGTCGTCGAGGATGTCGCCGATCAGCCACGAGCGCTGCAGGTCGAGGCGGTGGTCCTGCGCGGCCTGCAGCAGCAGTCCGGGTTCGGGCTTGCGGCATTCGCACTGGCCGGTGAAGCGGGCGTCGGTGCCTTGCGGATGGTGGGGGCAGTGGTAGATCGCGTCGAACACCACGCCGTACGGCGACAGCAGCGCGGCGATTGCGGCCCACACCGCTTCGAGCGCGTCGGGTTCGAACAGACCGAGCGCCACCCCCGGCTGGTTCGTCACCAGGATGAGGTGATAGCCATGGCGCTGCAGCCGGGCGAGCGCTTCGCCCGCACCGTCGCGCAGGCGCACTTTGGTCGGGTCGACGTTGTACGGCACGTCGTGGATGAGCGTGCCGTCCTTGTCGATGAAAACCGCAGCATTCAGGGCCACGATGTCTCCCCCATCGGCAGCACCGTGATCTCCGGCACGACGCTGTCCGGCGGCATCTGCAGCACCTGCACGACTGCCGCGGCGACGGTGCGGGGATCTTGCAGCGTGGCAAGATCGATGTCCGGAAAGCGGTCGAGCAGGAAAGGCGTGCGCATCCCGCCGGCAATGACCGCAGTGACCTTGATGCCGAGCGGGCGCAGCTCGGCGTGCAGCGCGTGCGAGAAGCCGAGCAGGCCCCATTTGCTGGCGTGATACACCGAGGCGTTCGGCCACGCGCGCTTGGCCGCGGTCGAGGTGATGTTGATGATGTGGCCGCTGCCGAGCGGGCGCATCTGCTCGAGCACGCGCTTGCAGAACAGGAACGGGCCGCGCAGGTTCGTCGCCATCACGTGGTCCCACTGCGCCACTTCGAGCTCGGCGAGCGGCAGCGTGTAGTCGACGCCGGCGTTGTTGATGAGGATGTCGATCGCGCCGAAGCGCTCGCGTCCGGCGTCGAGGCAGTCCGCTACCTGCTGCTCGTCGCCGACGTCCACGGCGTGATGCATCGTCTGGTAACCCTTGGCCGTCAGCGCCAGTGCGGCCTGCTCGGCGAGATCGGCCCGCACGTCGGCGATGATGACGCGTGCGCCGCCCGCGCACAGCGCCTCGCACAACGCCTTGCCGAGCCCGCGTCCGCCCCCGGTGACGAGAGCGGTCCGGCCATCGAGGGAAGTGGTCTGGAGAGTCATAAGCCGATCGTCCTTTCGATGAGTTGGAACGCGGGAGCGGGTTGCACTGCGAGGTAGACGGTCTCGAGCGCGCTCGTCACGCGCTGCCACGTGAAGCCGCTGCGCACGCGCCGCATGCCGGCGCGGCCGAACATCCGCCCGAGCGACGGTTCGCGATGCAGGCGGGCGAGACGCGCGGCGAGCGCCTGCGGGTCGTTCGGCGGTACGAGGAATCCCGTCACTCCATCGACCACGGTGTGCTTGATGCCGCCGACTTTCGCGCCGATCACCGGGCAGCCGCAGGCCATCGCTTCGAGCGGCGTGATGCCGAAGGGCTCGTACCACGGCGTCGTGACGAACACATCGGCGCCGCAGTAGAAGTCGCGAAGCGCCGCGCGGGAGCGCCGCCCGGTGAAGATCACGCGTTCGGCAACGTCCTCGGCCTCGGCGATGTCCGCGAGACGGCCGATCTCGGGGGTCAGCGCGGGATCGGGTTCGTCCGACTCGCCGCCGACGACCAGCAGCGTCGCCTCGACCCCGTGCTGCCACCGCAGTTCGGCGATGCCGCGGATGACGTTGTCGATGCCTTTGCGGGGCACCAGACGGCCCAGCTGCAGGACCACGAACCGGTCCTCACCGATCCCGAACTCCTTGCGCAGCGCACGCCTTCCCGGCCCCAGTTCAGTGGTGTCGACGCCGCACGGCACGACCGCGATGCGCTCGGGGTGCGCGTCGTAGAGGTCGATGAGATCGCAGCGATCCTGCGGGCATTCGGCGACGATGCGATCGGCCGAAGCGACCAGCAGCTCCTCGATGTCCGTCCGCGACGCCGGGAACCCGTCCGCGCTGCCCTGATGCAGGCGGCGCACTTTTCCGAGCGCGTGGAAGGTAATGACGAACGGCGTGCCGTATTCCTCGCGCATCCTCAGCGCAGCGATGCCGGACATGAAAAAATTTGCATGGACGACGTCGTACGGTCTCCTCCCCGCGCAGCAGGCGATCACGCTTTCGCTGAATTCGTCCATGTGCGGCAGCAGGGCCTCCTTCGCGATGAAGCGCGGCGGCCCGGCGGGGACCGGGATCACCCGCACGTTCTGGCCGAAGCGCGCGACCGGCGGCAGGTCCGGACTGTCGCGGCGCGTGAAGACATCGACGCTGTGCCCGGCACGTCCCAGTTCGCGAGCGACGTAGGCGACGTACACATTCTGGCCGCCGCTGTCGACGCTTCCGAGGGTCGCGAGGGGGGAGGCGTGTTCGCTGATGAGTGCAATTTTCATGTTGTCGCCGCCTATGCTGTCGTACGGGGTGTTGCCGGTGTTGCACCCGCATCGGCAAGCTCTGTGCCCGGACGGAATAGGGACGGGCCATCGACGAGCGGACGAATGCGGCGGTCCGGCACGGCGGGGCGATGTAAGTTCGCGTGGAGTGCGGGAAGGAGTTACAGCGGGCGTGGATCCGACGGCGCCTTGTCAGGTTCGCCGCCGTCCTGCCGCAGCACGGTGATCGTGCCATTGCTTTCCATGAACGCGGAGCGCACTTCCGCCAGGTCCTCGATGCCGTGTTCGCGCAGCTTCGAGCGCAGCTCCGCTTCGCTCATGAACTCGCGCCGCAGGTTGCGGTGCAGGATCTGCCCTTCTCGCACCAGCCGCAGCGTCGGCGGCTGCAGCAGGCGGCGCAGGCGCTCGGAGCGGAACGCGAGGTAATCTAAGATGACGTTCCAGGCGATGAGCGTCGCCACCAGTATCAGCCCCTCGGTGATCGAGCGGTATTCGCCCGCCATCGCGTTCTGCGCCGCGTCGGCGATGAGCACCAGCAGCAGCACGTCCGCGACGCCGACGGCGCCGATGTCGCGCTGCAGGATCGTGCGGAACATCGCGAAGATCGCCCAATACATGATCGTGCCGCGAATGATGATCTCGAGCGGTGAAATCGTCAGCGCAAACATTTCGTTCCAGTCGATCGCCATGATGGTCTCCCGCGCACCGGCGACGCCCATCCCGCAGCCGTCGCCTTTTCACGAACCACTGCAATCGGCTTTCCCGGCCCCAGGCGGCACAACGCACGACAGCTCACGGGCAATTGACTGAAAAAATTACAACTTCCCACAATGGGCCGAGGTGGGGAGGACTAGTATCAAGCTAGCGTCGTGCCACGGAGGAGAAATGTCCAACGTACTGCTGGTCGATGACGACCCGGAATCCCTGGGCTGGCTCACCGAGTTCATCAAGGGCGAAGGCTACAGCGTGGCCACCGCCGATTCGTTGCGGGCTGCACGCATCCATCTCACCCGCTCGACTCCCGATGTCGTGCTCACCGACCTGATGCTTCCCGACGGGCTGGGAATCGAACTCGTCGGCGAGCTCGAATCGCGCGATACCACGGAAGTCGTCCTCATCACCGGGCACGCGAGCGTCGAGACTGCGATCGACGCGCTGCGCTCCGGCGCCACCGACTACCTCGTCAAGCCGGTCGACATCGAGCGTCTGCGCGGCATCCTGCAGCGGATCCCGAAAGCGGAGCATTTCCGCCAGGAAATCGGCGAGCTGCGCAACGAACTGCGCAAGCTCGGGCGGGTCGGCCACATTCTCGGCAGCTCCCCGCCGATGCACCGCCTGTACGACCAGCTATCGCGGGTCGCGCCGACTTCGGCCTCGGTGCTGCTGATCGGCGAGAGCGGCACCGGCAAGGAAGTGGTCGCGCAGAGCATCCACGACCTGAGCCGGCGCAAGCGCCACCCGTTCCTGCCGCTCAACTGTGGCGCCGTGTCGCCGCAGCTCGTCGAGAGCGAGCTGTTCGGACACGAGAAAGGCAGCTTCACCGGGGCCGATCGCCAGCACCACGGCTTTTTCGAACGGGCCAACCGCGGCACGCTGTTCCTCGACGAAGTCACCGAGATGCGCCCGGAGCTGCAGGTCAAGCTGCTGCGCGTGCTCGAGACCGGCACGTTCATGCGGGTCGGCACGAATGAACATATCTCGACCGATGTACGGCTGATCGCCGCGACGAACCGCTCGCCCGAAAAAGCGGTCGCCGAGGGCCGTATGCGCGAAGACCTCTACCACCGCCTCAATGTGTTCCCGATCTACCTGCCGCCGTTGCGCGAACGCGGCACCGACATCGAACTGCTCGCGGAACATTTCCTTGCCGAGCTCAACGAGCAGGAGCAGACGAACAAGCGATTCTCGCCCGCGGCGATCGCCGCGCTGTACGCGCACAGCTGGCCGGGCAACGTGCGCGAGCTGAAGAACTACGTCCATCGCGCCTTCATCCTCGCCGACGACGTCATCGAACCGGACCACGCGCCGGAGAATTCCCTGCAGAAATCGAACAGCTCGGTGATCACGATCCGCGTCGGCACGCCGCTCGACGAAGTCAACCGGCGGGTCATGGAAGCCACGCTGATGGAATGCGGCAACGTCAAGCGCAAGGCGGCCGAGATGCTCGGCATCAGCCTCAAGACGCTGTACAACCGCCTCGCCGTCTATAACGCCGGCAAGGAGGATCTCTATGACGAAGAGGATGCCGAGGAGTTCGCGGGCGGGGCGAGTGAGGACGAGGGCCGTTCCTCCTCGACCAACGGGCTCCGGTGAGGCGGCAGCAGCGAAACACGCTGCTTCGATGTAAGTCTTACAGGCTGGCGTAAGTCTTACTGGACATTCGCATTGCATTTCCTGCAGCAGGGCGCGTTTCCCCCTGCATGAAATGTGCTTGCAGGGAAGAACACGCTAACTCCCCGGAGGTGTGCCAATGAGCAAGGAAAGCAGACGCGACCCGACGAGGCCTCCCCCAGCCGATCCGTCGAACCCCCGTTACCCGGTTCCCGACGCCGAAGACACGAACGTCGCGCGTCCTCCCGTCGCCGACGAAATGCCATTGCCCCACGAAAGGGACGAGTCGCCCGACCGCCCCGAGCCGGAGGGGAAGCTCCCGCGCAAGGTGATCGAACAGGCGGCGCGCGATATCCGCCGCGGTCTGCGCGACACCACCGGACGCGGTATTCCGTCGGACGTCCCCGGTCCAGGCGTGCCGCCCGAACGCTCGCCCGGTGCAGACGTGCCGCGCGAGACGTCGGAGGCAACGAACCGGGATCCGCGCGAGGACGAGCGTCGGCGTTGAATGTCATCGGGCACGCCGTTTGCTACCCGGCGAGTACGCCAGCGGCTTTGCCTTGGCAACGGCTTCGGCAGATCAGTCAAAGGAGAATTCAAAATGGAAAATACGACACCGGGCATGCAAGGCGTGGGTTCACAGGGCACAGTTGGCGCGGGCGCCGAGAAGGGGGCGCAGAAGATCGAGCAATTCACGAGCACCGCTCATGACACGGTAGATCGTCTTGCGGGTGCGGCAGCTTCCACGCTGCGGCAGGCCGGAGAAAAAGGGCAGGAGTGGATGGTGACGCAGGACCATATGCTGGAAGGTGCGCGCGAATGCGTCAGGCGCCATCCGGTCGCCTCGGTGATGATCGCGGTCGGAGTGGGGATGTTGTTCAGTCGCTTCACGTCGCACTGATCGTCCGCGAGCGGGAGAGTCGATGATGGCGGCGGAAACGTACGAGACAGGCCCTGCGGACCCTTCGCTGCCAGGCCTGTTGCGGCGGGTCAAAAGTCTGGTCAAAGCGTACGTATCGCTGGTCGTCGTCGACGCCCGCCATGCGGTGCATCAGGTCATCGCAGTGTTGTGCGTCGCGATCGTGGCCGCGGTGCTGGTCGTCACGGCGTGGCTCGCATTCGTCGTCGCCGTCGCCGGCTGGCTGCTCCAGGACGGCATTTCGTGGCCCGGAGTGCTGGCGTGCGCGGGACTGCTCAACATCGTCGCAGCGGCGCTCGCGGGCACGTGGCTGTGGCATCAGCTCAAGCGCAATCCGCCGCTTGCCGCAACGTTGCGGCAAGTCGAAGGCGAGCCGCTGCGCGGAGACAGACAATGAACACACGTGGAAAGTCGCTCGCGGAGGCTGAAGCACGGGTCGCGCTCGAGCGCCGATTGCTGCATGCGCAGTTCGCCGCGTGGCGCGGGCATGTGCGCACTGAAGTCGCCTCCCCGCGCGGCCTGGGTGCAGCGTTGATGACGGGGTTTGTCGTCGGCAACTTGATACGGCGACGTCCTCGCCGACAGGAGGCGGGAGCGCCGGTGCGCAAGGGCTTTCTCGCAGTGGCAACGGGCCTGGCGCTGTCGGCGTTGCGCTGGCGCTACGGCAGCCCGTGGGCCGCGGTCCCGCATCTGATGGGGTGGGTGCAGCAACGCGGTACAGGCAGGACCGCTTCGTCAGGCGCAGCCGCCGACCCGCGGCAATCCTGGCAGTGGTCGCGCTTCCCGGCGAAACGGTAATTATCTGCAAAAAAGAACACTGCCAGCAGATCACGGTCTTAACATGAGTGAGCCGGATGGCCATCTCATGGCCGTCTTTGCGCGAGGGTGACGCAAGACCGGAGACCATGCCGATGACGATTCGAATGGGCGATAGCGTCTTCCTTCCCGCTGCCGCGGAACGGGTCCCGAGCGTCTGGGGGATGCGGCTCCGGCAAATCTCCGCGTATGCCAGTCCCGCCGTCGTGGTGCTGGCGCTGATCGGCGCAGTGGGGTGGTTTGTCGGGATGCCCGCTCTGGGAACGCTGGGAGCGGAGTTCGTGCCGTTCTTGCCGACCAGCATCGTCAAGCTCCTGTTCATTGCCTTCGCGTTGCGCGAGCTCGATCGCGCGCCGGCCGCGCGCGCACGTTTCACCGTCGCCTTCGCGGCCGTTGCCGTCGCGCTGATGTCGATGATGGCGCTGACGATCGGACCGGATCCGGTCGGCATGGTCCTGTCGCCCCTGCTGCCGCCGGCCGAATCCGAATCCATTTATTCCCCTTCCGGGCCGGCTGTCGGGACAGCCACCACCTACCTCCTCCTTTCCGCAGCGCTGGCGCTCGCGCCCCTGAGCGACTCCCGCCTGGTCGCGATCTCGCGGCTGCTCGCGGTGGCCGTCGGCGGCGTCGCGCTGGTGGCGGTAGTCGGGCTGACTTTCCATTTCGTCCGCCTGAACCTCGCGATCCCTTCGGTCGGCATCGCGCTGCCGGTGGCGCTGGCGCTGCTGATCACGAGCTTCAGCCTGCTGTTGAGGAATCCGCCGCCGCGGTTCATACAGTTGCTCGAGCACGATTCGCCCGGCGCGGTGATTTTCCGCCGCCTGCTGCCGGTCGCCATCGCCGTGCCGCTCTTGGCCGGTTGGCTGCAGGCACTGGGTCAGCGCTTCGGATGGTTCGGCGTGATCGAGGGCGAAGGGGTCGTGGCAGTTGCGATGATCGTCGCGTGCACGGTCCTGATCCTGTGGACTGCTGCCCGGCTCGACGAGATGAACACCGACCGTTCGATTGCCGAGATCCGCGCCAACACGCAGCAGCAGTGGCTGGAGGTCACGCTTGCCACCATCGAGGACGCGGTCATCACCGTCAATAACGAGATGCGTGTCGGGTTCCTCAACCCTGCAGCGGAGACGTTGCTCGATGTCAAGGTCGGCGACGCGATCGGCCGCGATCTGCAGGAGCTGGTCGTGCTCGTCGACGAAGCGACCGACCAGCCGATGGGATCACCGTTCGCGAGGGCATTTTCCGAGCTGGGCCAGGTGACGATCAGCGGGGAACCGGGACTGCGCATGCGCGATGGCAGCGTGCGCGCGGTGGAGGCGACCGCGACGCCGATCCGCGACTGGAAAGGCGGAATCAACGGCGGTGTGCTGGTGCTCCGCGACGCGCGCGCCCATCGCGCGCGGGAACATGCGGACCGGCAGGCCTACGCCGCTCTCGACCGGCGCGTCGGCGACCGCACGCGGGCGTTGGAACGAACCATGTCGGTGCTGCGCGAGAGCACGACGCTGCTGCGCACGATCGCTGCAAGCACCCCGGAGCTGATCGTCGCGAAAAGTCGCGAAGGCCGCATCATGATGGTCAATCCAGCCGCGCTGCAGGCGATGGGGTTGAGTCGCGCGCAGGTCGTCGGGCACAAGGAAGAGAGTCTTTTCGGCAGCTCCGAGGAAATGCGGCGCATCCTCGAAAACGACCGCCGCGTCATCGAGACGCGCCGGCCGATCGTCGTCGAGGAATCGCGCACGACACGCGCCGGCACGCGCACTTTCCTCGTGACGAAGTCGCCGCTGCGCGACTCCCAGGGGCACGTGTTCGGGCTCGTCGGCGTGTCCAAGGACATCACCGAGCGCAAGCGTGCGCAGCGCGAACTCGAACAGCTGCTCGTCGCCGAACACCGTCTGCGCGGTGAGGCCGAACGCGCCAACCGCGCGAAGGACGAGTTCCTCGCGATCGTTTCGCACGAGCTGCGTTCGCCGCTGAACGCGCTCAAAGGCTGGAGCCAGGTGCTGACCGCGTCGGGCAATCCCGAACCGGCGACGGTGCTGCGCGCGGCGGAGGCGATCAAGCGCAACATCGACCATCAGGCGCGGTTGATTGACGACCTTCTCGACACGTCGCGGATCATCAGCGGCAAGCTCGAGCTGAACAGCCGCCGCGTGAATCTCGTCGAAATCGTCCACGCGGCGATCGACCTTTCGTGGGATACGGCGAAGGCGAAACGGATCGAGCTGCGCGTCGATACCGCTTGCCCCTCGCTGATGATCAATGGCGACCACGACCGGCTGCAGCAGATCGTCATCAACTTGCTCGCGAACGCGCTGAAGTTCACGCCCGAAGGCGGCTGGGTCGAGCTGCGCCTGGCCCAGGGCGAGACGTCGGTGATCCTGTCGGTCGCGGATTCCGGGGTCGGCATCGAGGCCGGCTTTCTGCCGCACGTGTTCGACCGCTTCAGCCAGGCCGACACGTCGATGACGCGTCGTCACCAGGGCCTCGGGATCGGGCTTGCGCTGGTGCGCAATCTGGTCGAACTCCACGGCGGCGCAGTGCGCGTCGAGAGCGCCGGGCCGGGCTGCGGGTCGGTATTCACGGTGGAACTGCCCCGCCCGGTGCAGGACGCCCTGCCGGGCGAATCGCCCGAGGCGCGGGAAGGCCGTCCGCCGCGCATTGCGCTCGAAGGTGTCGACGTGCTGGTTGTCGATGACGAGGCGGACGCGCGCGAAGTGATGACGTTGATCCTGTCGCAGGCCGGTGCGCACGTGCGCACCTTCAGTTCCGGCACCGAGCTCCTCGCGGAGCTCGCCCGGCCGGATGCCGTCAGCCTGCCGGCAATCCTGCTGCTCGACATAGCGATGCCGGGCGACAGCGGCTTCAGCGTGCTGCAGCGCGTGCGCGAGCTGGCTTCGCTGCCGTTCATCCCGGCAGTCGCAGTGACCGCCCTGAGTCGCCTCGACCGCACGCGCTTCGAACTCGCCGGCTTCCAGGAATGCGTCGGCAAACCGGTCGAGGCGCGGATCCTGATCGAGACCATCGCCGCGACACTCGACGTCGCGGACCTCGACGCGCAACGCCGCCAGGCATCGGCGGCGTGACACTGGCCGCGCCGGTTCGCGCCGCTAATTGCACCCTCCTGTAATCGTTGCACGCCTTGCGCTGCCGTAACGGCCATCGGGCCGTTCGGCGGGGCGCCCACCGTGGGCACGACGTTTGCCACTCTCCGCGGAAGATGGAGCAGGGTCGCCGGCGCAAGGCGGCGCTCCGGCCCCTCACCGATCGCGCAGGAGGAGCACGATGATGAAACGACATCGTTCGCAACCAACACGGCAGCACGACGAAGAGGTCCGCCGCGGACAAGGTGGCCCCGGCATGCCGGGGCCGGGTTATGGCAAACCCCCCGCTGTGTACGGACAGGGCGAGGGCAGCGGATCGCGCCAGCCGCAACAGCTGCAGGACAGCCAGCGCGGTTTCGACGACGGGGGTTCGGCAGGAGGCTATGGCTCGGTGCGGGAAGGCTCGTTCGGCGGACGCACGAGCCAGGAATACGGACGGTCCGGCCAGGACCCTAACCTCCAGGACTGGCGCAGGGGCAACCCGGGCGGGAGTCTCGAAGGGGGTGGGTACGGCGGCAACCGGCCGTATCACGGGGTTTCCGGCGACGCGGACTACGGCCCGGTGGACCCCACTCCGGGGCGCTTCCAGCAGGGCGGCCTGCGCGGCGGCTTCGGCGCGGGCGACTACGGGTCGTCGCAAGGCCAGTGGATTCAGGACCAGGAATTGCCGTACGTCGGCAGCCCGTCCTGCAGCCGCACCCCGCAATACCGCGGCATGCCGCTGTGGAGCGGCGCCGGGCGCGGCCGGCAGGGGCCGAAAGGCTATTCGCGTTCCGACGAGCGTCTTCGCGAAGTCGTCTGCGAGCGCCTCATGCAGGACCGGTCGCTCGACGTCACCGAGGTCTCGGTGAATGTTTCGGACGGCTGCGTCACGCTCGAAGGGACCGTTCCGGAGCGCTACATGAAGCACGTGATCGAAGACGTCGCGGACAGTTGCTGGGGCGTGAAGGACATCGAAAACCACCTGCGCATCCGCGCTCCGGAGCCTCCGGCGGGAGCGGAGTCGTTCGCCCGTTTCGAGGCATCGTCGAATCGGGCCGCGCAGGAAACCGGAGCTTCGTCCGGGCGATCGGTATCCGGGCAACCGGAGCCGGGCGATTCGGGCGGACGAGGAAGCTCCTCCGGCGAGTCGAAAGGACAAAGCAGGGAGTGAGCAGGGCCGGCCGGACGTCGCGCGCGGTGTCCGGCCGTCTTCATCGTGGAACTTTCATCCAAAAGGAGCAATGACATGGCAAGCATCAATCCTCCCGGCACCACCACCACTACCACTCAACACGCCGACATCGTCGGTTCGGGAAACGAAGACCGCAGCGGACCCGGCCCCCAGGTCATGGCGGCGAGCACGCTGGAAGGCGATGACGTCGTCAATCGTGCCGGCGAAGACCTGGGCAATATCAAGGAGGTCATGATCGACGTGCAGAGCGGCCGGGTCGCGTACGCAGTGCTGTCGACGGGTGGTTTCCTCGGTCTCGGGCGCAAGCTCTTTGCGATCCCGTGGGGCGCCTTGACGCTCGATACGGACCGCAAGTGCTTCATCCTCGACGTGGACGCCGAACGGCTGAAGAACGCTCCGGGATTCGACAAGGACCACTGGCCGAGCATGGCCGACACCACCTGGGCGAGTGAAATACACGCCTATTACGGCCAGCAGAACTACTGGCAGCCTCCGAGCCACTGATCCGCTGCATGAGAGGCCAGGGCCGGCGGCGGATTTCGCCCCGGCCCTGTTTTTTTGCCGAACGATCGGCCTCCCGCAGCGCGGGCGCCGAGCACAGGACCGTCGCCCCGATGAGAGCTTCCTCGCCGCCCTCGACGCGCGGCTTCGTCCTGCGCCTGCTGTCGGCAGCGGTGCTTCGCTATCCGCAGCGCACTGCCGCTGCGCTCGGCCTGGTCGTCCTCGCGAAGCTCGCCGTGGTCGCGGTGCCACTGGCGCTGAAAGCGATCATCGACAACCTCGGCGCCGCACCGGTCGCCGTCCTGCCGGTTTTCCTGCTGCTCGGCTACGCGCTGCTGCGCTTTCTCGGCACGTTCTTCAGCGAAGTGCGCGACGTGGTGTTCGTGCTCGTCACGCAGAAAACGGTGTCGGGATTCCTCCTCGACGTATTCCAGCACCTGCACCGCCTCAGCTCGCGTTTCCATGCCAGGCGCCGCATGGGCGGCGTCACGCGCGACGTCGAGCGCGGCACGGCGGGCATCGGGTTTTTGCTCGGCGTCGGGCTGTTCACGATCCTGCCGACGATGATCGAGATCATCGCGGTGATCGTGATCATGACGCTCAATTACAGCGACTGGTTCACCGGCGTCATCCTCGCGACCTTTCTTGTGTATACGAGCTTCACGGTGCTGTTCACCGAGCGCCGGGCGATCTACCAGCGTGCGCTCAACGAGCTCGATTCGAGCGCCAACGGCCGGCTCGTCGACAGCCTGCTGAACCAAGAGACAGTCAAGTACTACACCAACGAGCATTACGAGCAGCGACGCTTCGGCACCATCCTCGACGACTGGGTCGACGTCGGCGTCAAGAACCAGAAGGCGTTGTCGATGCTGCACATCGGCCAGAGCGCGATCATCGCGGTGGGTGTCGCCGTCGTGATGCTGTTGGCGGCGCAGAACGTCGTGCAGGGCACGATGTCGATCGGCGACCTGGTGCTGGTCAATGCCTACGTGATCCAGATCTGCCTGCCGCTGAACTCGCTCGGTTTCGTCTTTCGCCAGACGCGTGATGCGGCGGTCAACGCCGAGAAGATGCTGCGCCTGCTCGAACAGAAGCCCGAGATCGGCGAAGCGGCGCAGGCCGCGGACCTCGCGGTTTCGCGCGGTGAGGTGCGCTTCGAGCACGTCGACTTCGGCTACGAGCCGAACCGGCAGATCCTGTGGGACGTGAGCTTCACGATCTCTCCCGGCGGCACAGTGGCGGTCGTCGGCGGCAGCGGGTCGGGCAAATCGACGCTGGCGCGGCTGCTGTTCCGCTTCTACGAGGTCGGCGGCGGACGCATCCTGATCGACGGTGTGGACATCCGCGAAGTCTCGCTGCGCAGCCTGCGCGCGGCGCTCGGCATCGTGCCGCAGGACACGATCCTGTTCAACGACACCGTCGCATACAACATCGCCTACGGGCGTCCCGGCGTCTCGCTCGCCGAAGTGATCGACGCGGCGAAGGCCGCCCACGTGCACGATTTCATCTCGGCGTTGCCGAACCAGTACGACGCCGAAGTCGGCGAACGCGGAGTGATGCTGTCGGGGGGCGAAAAGCAGCGCATCGCGATTGCGCGTGCGATCCTCAAGAATCCGCCGATCCTGGTGTTCGACGAAGCGACGTCGGCGCTCGACACGCGCTCCGAACGGGCGATCCAGGACGAGCTCGACCGGCTGGCGAAGACGCGCACGACGCTGATCATCGCGCACCGCCTGTCGACGGTCGTCGACGCGGACGAGATCCTCGTGCTCGAACATGGCCGCGTCGTCGAGCGCGGCTCGCACGACCACCTGCTGCGCCAGGGCGGGATCTACGCGCAGCTGTGGCAGCTGCAGCGCCAGCAGCAGGAAGTCGAGCGCGCCGAACGCGGTCTCGCGACGCAGCAGATCAACCTCGTCGCGCTGCTCGCGGGCGTCGTCGACGGCCTGCGCGCCGCGATCGATGCGCGCGGCATCGGCTTCTACAGCACGATCACCGCCGATCCGGTGCGCATCACCGGCGATCCGGGGCTGCTGCAGCAGGTGATGTGGGCGCTGGCCGAGAACGCGATCGCCTCCACGCCGCCGGGCGGTCGCGCCGAGTGGCGCATCGAGCGCGTCGGCGAGCGCCTGCGTGTGAGCTTCATCCACGCCGGGAAGACGGCCGACGCGGAGCCTCCACCTGCCGCCGGGGTCCCGCAGCTCGACCTGACGAGGATCCGTGCGATCGTCGAGCAGCACCACGGCACGATCGAGCTGCGGCGCGACCCGGACGGGGACGTGCGGGCGGTCGTCGAGTTTCCGCTGCGGGGGACGACAGCGATCGGGGCCGCCGCAGCGCAAGGCGGCGCAGAGCCTGTCGCGGGCACTCCGGCGCTCGCGGCGCCGTCGATTTCAGGAATCAACGTGCTGGTCGTCGATGACAACGCCGAAATACGTGCGCAGCTCGAGGCGCTGCTGAACCGGCACGGCGCGTTGTCGCGTTCCAGCCCGTCTGGCGCCGCGGCGCTCCAAGGGCTGTTCGCGCTGCCGCGTTCCCGCTGGCCGGACATCCTGGTCTGCGACGTCGCGCTCGGCGACGAGGAGGACGGCTACGAGGTGATCCGGCAGCTGCGCCGCTTCGAGGTCGAGCACGGGTTCGGCCTCGCCGAGCGTCTGCCCGCGGTCGCGCTGAGCGCCTATCGCGGTGATCACCGCATGCGCGCGATGCTAGCCGGGTTCCAGGTGTGCATCGCGAAGCCGGTCGATGCCGACGAGCTCGTCGCCGTGATCGCGAACCTTGCCGGACGGCGTACCGATGTGCCTGCGCCACCGGCCCTCGAGCCGCCGCCATGACCTCCACCTGGCGGCCCCAGCGCTTCCCCGAAACCCACCCCGGAGCAGCCCGACATGACGACACTGAATGAAGATGTGCCTGCCGCCCCCGGCGCCGGCAGCCATTACCTCACGCCTGCCGCCGCCCGCCGCGCGATCGCGCTGGCAGCGCCGATGATCGAGCACGCGATGCGCGACCGCAGCGTCGTCGGCAGCGGCTTTCTCCACGTCGTCGTCATGGACCCGTGCCGGCCGCCCGGCACCGCGTCGTTCGAGGAGGCGATCCTGCACGAGCACGCGTTCGGCGATCGCGCCGCGTGGGACGCCGACTACGCCGCGTTCGCCTGCGCCAAGGCGCGTCTGAGCTGGATGACCGGCAGGGACGGCCGAGTCGTGCAGCACCAGTTCCCGCACCTGCTGTGCACCGGCGACACGCTGCTCGCGGGGGGCGTGTGCCTCGACGGCATCGTCGTCGCCGCGAGCGGCGCGTTCCCGTGGTACGACGAGGTCTTCGCCGGCACCGTCGCGCTGTGCTTGCGGGCGCTGGCGCGGGAAGCGCGAGAGGCGGAGCGCGACACGCTGCAGCTGGCGCCACGTGCGCCCGAGCCGGAACCGCCGTCGCTGCTGCGGTCGCGTTGAGTCGTTGAATACGCGTTCGGGCGAGAACGGCCCGAGGCACTGCAATTGCTGGTTCATGCGTGGCACGTGCATGCGGGCTGCACTCATTCCCGGCGCCGCGCATCCGCGGGGCCATGGAGGCAGCCTTGGATACGATTCTCGCCGAACTCACTGCCGGGCTGGGGGGGTTCCATGAACTCGTCAGGCCGATGTTGCGCCTGATGGTCGCGCTGCTGTGCGGCGCCGTCATCGGCATGCAGCGCGAACGTGCGGGAAAGGCTGCCGGATTGCGCACGCATATCCTCGTCGCCGCCGGCTCGACGCTGTTCGTCATCGCGGCGGTGGAGGGAGGGATGGACAGTTCCGGCCTGTCGCGCGTCATCCAGGGGCTGGTCACCGGCATCGGTTTCCTCGGCGCGGGCGCGATCCTGAAGCGCGAAAGGGAAAACAACATCCGCGGGCTGACGACCGCCGCGGGGATATGGATGACGTCTGCGATCGGCGTGACGATCGGGCTGGGGCGCTTCGGCGTTGCGATCGCCGCGACCGTGATCACGTGGATCGTGCTTTCGGTACTGCGCCAGATCGAAATCTGGACCGACACTGAAGGGAACGAACGTCCCTGACCCCCGGCATCCGCCGGGTGTGGCCATGCAGTTGGAACCCCCCGGCCGACCGGGCGTCGTACGGGGACGCCCCTGATCGTATTCGACAAGGAGAAAACTCGATGACCGACACAGAACAGCAGCCGTGCACCGATCCTTCGGTGCATAAGCCGAAGGATTCGCATGTCGAGGATCTTATCGACGAGTCGAGCGAAGAAAGCTTCCCGGCGAGCGATCCGCCGGCCGTGTCGCCGAAGCGCGATCCGGTCGCGCCGAAGACCGGCGAAACTGGCGGGCGGGACGACAAGGGGAAGAACGAAAGCCCGTGAGCCGGGAAGGTCCGCGACCGGCCAAGGGACGGCAGCCAGAGGGCCCCTATGCCGAGTGACACGAGCGGCATCGGTGGCGAACGGCCGACGCGCTTACAGGTCCGACTGCTTGGTGCAGTCGAGATCATCCTGGACGGCCGGCGTCTTCGCGCCTTCAATTCGCTTCGCCTGCAACGGTTTCTGGGCTTGATCGCGTTGCGCCGCGACCCGCAGCATCGTTCACGACTCGCGTTCGAGCTCTGGCCCGACTCCGACGAAGCGCAGGCGCGCACGAACCTCGGAAAGCTGCTCCACGACTTCCGTCATGCCCTTCCGGACAGCGGCGAGTTCGTCGAGATCGACAACGAGCCGGTGCGGTGGATCGCGACCGGGCCGAGCGAGGTCGACGTGCTGAGGTTCCGGGATGCCGTGGCGGCCGGCGATTTCGAGCTCGCCGCGCGCCTCTATGGGGGCGATCTCCTTCCCGCCTGTTATGACGACTGTGTCGTTGATGAGCGAGCGACACTTCGCGCCGAGGCATATCGGGTCCTCGTGCGGCTGACCGAAGAGGCCGCGAGGCGCAACGACCACCAGGCTGCGCTCAGGCATACCCAACGCATCATCGGTCTGGAGCCGACCGACGAAGCGGCCGTTCGATTTCAGATGGCAGCACACCTCGCGCTTGGCGATCGAGCCGCGGCGCTGCGCGCCTACCACCGCTATGCGGAGGTGCTCGAGCGCGAGCTCGGGGTGGCACCGGGCGAGGGGATCGGGTCCCGTCATCGACCTGCTCCGATCGTCGGTACGGTCCGCTGGGAGGAGATCCCATCGCATCATCCCCTCGTCGGACTCGTCGACGCCCTGGGCCACGACCAGGCAGTGACCACCGTGCCACTCGACCGACTCGACGAAGCCACCACTGCGACGCTCGCGGCACGACTCTGGCGCGAGACCGAAGGCAATCCACTCTTCGTCATCGAAGCTGTTCGCGCCGGGATCTCGTCGGACGGAAGTGAGGCCGTGCTCACCCCGACGATGCGGGCGGTGCTGCTCGCCCGGGCGCGCGGCATGCTCGGCGAGTTCCGCCCGGTACGCGCCGCCACACGCGAGGCGCTCTCGTGGACACAGCGCTGCAGCCAGCGCTATCTCGAGGCCGAGCTGTGGCGCCTCGACGGCGAGCTGGCCTGTCGCAGCGGGGAAAGGGAAGCCGCCGCCGCTTCGCTGCGCCGTGCCGTCGAGATCGCCCGCCCGCAAGGGGCTGGCTGGCTGGAGCTTCGCGCGCTGCGATCACCGGCTTGAGCGCCTTGTCGTGCTCGATCCGGGCCGTGCCCGATGTGTTTTTCAAAGTGCTTTTCTCACAATTTTTCGTGCTAGCGTTCAGTTGTGTACATGGCAACACAAGGTACGACGATGGAAACCACGACACTGACCTTGCGCATTCCGGCGGAGATGAAGGAACAGCTCGACAGACTGGCTGACGCGACCCACCGCTCCAAGTCTTACCTGGCTGGCGAAGCCATTCGGCAATATCTTGAACTTGAGAGCTGGCAAATCGGTGAAATACAACAGGCGCTCAAGGAAGCGGATGGCAATGATTTCGCATCCGACGATGAAGTCGATGCGGTCATGAGGAAGTATGCCGGTTAAGTGGCTGCGCCGTGCTCTGGAGAACCTCGACGACGAAGCGGCCTACATCGCGGAAGACAACCCGCGCGTGGCGGCGGAGTTCGTTCGGCACATGCGAAACAGTGCCGCAATGCTCGCGGATCACCCCAATAGGGGGCGCCCGGGCCGCATTACCGGAACGAGGGAACTTGTCGTGACCCGTTTCCCGTACATCCTTCCTTATCGCGTGCGAGGCGGTACCGTGGAAGTTCTGCGCGTCTTCCATACTGCCCGAAAATGGCCCAGGCGGATCAACTGACCGCCCTTTGCCAAAACCGGGTCCGGGCCGCAGCGTGCAGTCGGCTTTCATGCTTCGGCGAGCGTCCGCTATGGAGAACTAATCCGAGCAGGTCGGGAACGCTTCCGGAACGCCCGAGGGCGCATCTTCTGCGCACCTTGGTGAAACGGAGGAGCACGCCATGAGCGACACGATCAAGACACTGACCGAAGCGGTACGCGGTCGCGTCATCACCCCTGCCGATTCCGACTACGACGACGCGCGCGCCGTCTACAACGCCACGCACGACCACAGGCCCCGCGCCGTGATCCAGTGCACGGACGCAGCCGACGTGATGGCCGTGGTCCATGCCGCCCGCGGTGTCGGTCTCTCCATCGACAGCCTGCTGTCGGCCGACGTCGTGCTCGCCGATGGCCGGCAGGTCACTGTGAGCGACTACCAGCACGAAGACCTGTTCTGGGCCTTGCGCGGCGGCGGCAACTTCGGCGTCGTCACCAGCTTCGAGTTTCAGCTCCACGAGGTCGGCGACATCGTCGGCGGGCCGCTGTTCTACGAGTTCGACGATGCCGCTGCAGTGCTGCAGTGCTACCGCGAGCTCATCGCGACGGCGCCCGAGCAGCTCGGCTGCTTTTTCGGCTGGCACATTGCGCCGCCGCTGCCGTTCATCCCCACTCGGGCGGCGAGGGGGGGCTACGTCAACTTCATGTCCGGCGACGACGATCACCGTGCGCCGGCAAACTATGGCGCCAACTACGAGCGGCTCGCGGCGGTGAAGGCGGCCTATGACCCGGACAACCTCTTCCACCTCAACCAGAACATCGCTCCGGCGAAGGGACGCTGAGCATCGCGGCGTTCATTCAGTACGAAAAACCCCAGATCGTTATCGACGTCTGGGGGGCCGGGATGCTGGCGCTCGCGTTTTACTGATGCGACGGAAACTCAGCAGATCAGTCGGCAGCGTATCGTCCCGTCGATCGCGTTGAGTTCGTCGAACGCCACCTGACGCGCTTCGGCGTCGACGTCGATGACGACGTAGCCGACGTGCTGGGTCGTCTGCAGGTACTGCGCGACGATGTTGAGCCCGGCTTTCGAAATCCGCTCGTTGATGCGCGCGAGCATGCCCGGCACGTTGTGGTGGATGTGCATCACGCGGCACTGGCCTTCGTGCGCGGGCAGCGACACTTCGGGGAAATTCACTGCAGAAACTGTCGATCCGTTGTTCGCATAGCGGGCGAGCTTGGCGGCGACCTCGCGGCCGATGTTCGCCTGCGCTTCGGCCGTCGAGCCGCCGATGTGCGGCGTCAGGATGACGTTGTCGAAGCGCAGCAGCGGCGAGACGAAAGGCTCGTCGTTGGACTTCGGTTCGGCCGGGAACACGTCGATTGCCGCACCGAGCACATGGCCGGAGCCGAGCGCATCGGCGAGGGCGTCGATATCGACGACCGTGCCGCGCGACGCGTTGATGAGGAAACTGCCCGGCTTCATCGCGGCGAGGCGGGCCGCGTCCATCATGTTCCGCGTCGCCGGGGTTTCGGGGACGTGCAGGCTGACGACGTCCGACGCTGCCAGCAGGTCTTCGAGGGACCCCAGCTGATGCGCGTTGCCGAGCGACAGCTTGGCCTCGATGTCGTGGTACACGACTTTCATGCCGAAGTGCTCGGCGAGCACGCCGACCTGCGTGCCGATATGGCCATAGCCGACGATGCCGAGCGTCTTGCCGCGGATCTCCCACGAATTGCTCGCGCTTTTCATCCATCCGCCACGATGCAGCAGCGCGTTTTTCTCCGGAATGCCGCGCATCAGCATGACGATCTCGGCGAGCACCAGCTCGGCGACGCTGCGGGTATTCGAGAACGGCGCGTTGAATACCGGGATGCCGAGCAGCGCCGCGGCCTCGAGGTCGACCTGGTTCGTGCCGATGCAGAAGCAGCCGATGCCGAGCAATTTCGGCGCGTGCGTCAGCACTTCCTCGGTGAGCCGGGTGCGCGAGCGGATGCCGACGAAATCCGCGTCGGCGACCGCGTGGATGAGGTCGTCGCCGGTCAGTGCACCGGGACGCGCATCAACGCGCGAATAGCCGCTCGTGCCGAGCGTCTCGACCGCAGTGGCATGAATGCCTTCGAGCAGCACGAACCTGAAATCGAAGTGGTGCAGTGGTGAATTTTGCATGATCGGGCCTCCCGCCGTCCGGTGAATGCTCGCCGAGCCCGCCTCGCGTCGGCAAGCCCTGCAGCGGGGCTCAGGACGATTCGTGCAGGCGGGCGAAATAATACGGTACGCGCATCAGCGCATAGTGTGCGCCCGCATCCCTGACTTCGTTGCGACCGCCGGAAAAACGATGCGTTTCGCTGAATATCGCCGAACCGTCGTCGTTTTGGCCGGTGCGGAACGCCCACGCGAAGCACTGGGTTCCGGGCGGAGTTTCATCGTCGACTGCTTCGGCCACTCCGGTATTCGAGATCGCGAGGTTCGCGGCGCTTTTTTCCAGCGCTCCTTCAGCCATTTCGCGCGCGACCTCTTCGCTCGTCAGGTTGAAGCGCTCGATCGTCTCCCGCTTCACGCCGAGGCACTGCTCCTTCGCTTCGCACGAATAGACCACGTAAGCACAGTCGAGCAGCGCGCCGGCGCCCGGGACGTCCGCCAGGCGTGCCGCGATCAACCCCGCGGTGCAGGATTCGGCAGTCACCAGCACGAGGCCGTTCTGCTTCATGAATGCTGCAATATCTTCGATCGGTTCCATCTTCATCATGTATCCCGTTGTCGCACGGCTCCGCGTCGTACCCCGGTCGAGCAATTGCGGTGCCTCGCCAAGCGCCACGGAATGCCGGTTATCGACGCCGCCGGTCGCTGTGCTGCATTTCGATGATGGACGGCAACGCTAGGCCCAGCGCGAACGCGAGATAGACCACGGTCAGCGATTCCGGACTCAGGCGGCGTTCGAACCCGGGCGTCAGCCGTTCCGGCGTCAGACGCAGATCGACAAAGCATGCGGCGGCCGACACGCCGAGTGCGGTGGCGATCGTGCGCAATGGACCGCTCCGCGATCCGGCGCGGGCGATGCGTTCCTCGAACAGCAGCGCCCACAGGATCGACATCGCGTGGTGGATGCCGGCGCCCGGGAGCGTATATCGCAGGGAAGGTTCCTGCTGGCCCAGCGCGACGCTGCGCCAGATCCAGTGACTGACCGCATTGACCGGCGCGAACACGCTGCGACAGTCGCGCTGGCCGCCGCAGGCGAGCGCGACCAGCGAGACGATCCCCGCACCGCTTCCGGAAACAAGGGCGCGGCGCAGCACGCGCAGCCAGTCGATCATTGTTCGCTCCGTCAGTCTGGATAATGGAGAAGGGCGGGAGCCCGGCTTTGTGCCAGGCGCATGCAAGCGCGAAGCCCGCGTGCAGGAGAAGCACGATGAACATCCTGATCACCGGCGGAACCGGATTCCTCGGCAGCCATTTCGCCACCCGCTTCGCACGCGAAGGCCACCGGCTGACCCTTGCCGTGCGCGACCCGGCCAGCGCCCGCACCCGCTCGACCGCCGGCGCGTTCGACTATGCTGCAATCGATTTCAGGCGCGCGACGCGCAGCGCCGACTGGCTGCCGATGCTCGGCGGAATCGACGTCGTCATCAACGCGGTCGGCATTCTGCGTGAAAGCGGGGGGCAGACGTTCGACCTGCTGCATCGGCAGGCGCCGGCGGCGCTGTTCTCGGCGTGCGCGCAAGCCGGCGTGAAGCGGGTGATCCAGATTTCCGCGCTCGGTGCGGACGAGCATGCGCAAAGCGGCTACCACCTGAGCAAGCGCGCCGCCGACGAAGTGCTGCTCGGGCTGCCCGTTGCGGCCGCGATCGTGCAGCCTTCGCTGGTGTATGGGGCCGGCGGCACGAGCGCGCGGCTTTTCGGCGTGCTCGCGTCGCTGCCGCTGATCCCGCTGCCGGGACGCGGCGACCAGCGGGTGCAGCCGGTGCATATCGACGATCTGGTCGAACTCGTCGTGCGGCTGGTCGACGGCGAGCTGCCGGACAACCCGCGCATCGCCGCAGTCGGCCCGCATGCGCTGACGCTGCGCGAGTTTCTCGCGGCGCTGCGCCAGGCGCTCGGCATCGCGCGTCCGCCCCATTTCATCCCGGTGCCCGATGTGCTGACCGACAGTGCGGCAAAAGTCGCCTCGATGCTGCCCGGCGCGCTGCTCGACGTCGAGGCGCTTGCGATGCTGCGGCGGGGCAACACTGCCGACCCGTCGATGATGCGCCGGCTGCTTGGCCGCGAGCCGCGCGGGGTCGAGGACTTCATCCCGCGTCGCGAGGCCGGCGCGGCGCGCCTCGGCGTGCAGCTGCAATGGCTGCTGCCGGTGCTGCGGGCGAGCCTTGCGTTCGTCTGGATCCTGACCGGCATCGTCTCGCTCGGCGTCTTCCCGGTCGCCGAGAGCCATGCGCTGCTCGCGCGGGCCGGCGTGCCGGAAGCGCTGCGTTCGGCGGCACTGTACGGCGCCGCGCTGCTCGACCTCGCGCTTGGCGTGCTGATGCTTGCCGGGCGAGGGCGCGCAGCGGTGCTCGTCGTGCAGGCGGGCCTGATCCTCGCCTATACCGCGATCATCAGCTGGAAGCTCCCCGAGTTCTGGCTCCACCCGTATGGCCCGGTATCGAAGAACCTGCCGATGCTTGCCGCAATCTGGCTGCTGTACGAACTGGAATCGCACCGGTGGAATACCAGTACCTGATCGTCAAGTGGGTGCACATCCTGTCGTCGACGGTGCTGTTCGGCACCGGCATCGGCAGCGCGTTCTACCTGCTGCGCGCGAGCCTCGAACGCAATCCGCTCGTCGCCGCGTCGGTCACGCGCAGCGTCGTCGTCGGCGACTGGCTGTTCACCGGCACTACCGTCGTGCTGCAGCCGCTGACCGGATTCTGGCTGACCGCGCTGGCCGACGTCCCGCTCGACAGCCGCTGGATTGCCTGGTCGCTCGTGCTGTACGTGCTCGCGGTCGCGTGCTGGCTTCCCGTCGTCGTGATCCAGATCCGCCTGCGTGACGTCGCCGTCGAAGCGGCGGAAAACGCTCGTCCGCTGCTCCCGCCCCGCTACTGGCGACTGTTCCGCGCGTGGTTCGCGCTCGGCGTGCCGGCATTTCTTGCATTCGTCGGTATCTTTTACCTCATGGTCGCCAAGCCGATATGACATTGACCGGACGCCGGCAGCCTTCCGCTGCCGCGGGACCGGCCCTTGCTCCATCGGCTGCGGATCGTTCCCGGGCCAGTGGCGCAAGGGGACCGATCCGGGCTTTCGGTGACGACCTTCCGGGTCGATCCCGCCGCGGTCTTCGCGGCCGCTTCATCAATCCGATCGAGGAGAACAGCATGAACAAGTCGAGCCTGCCCACCGGTCTCAAGGACGCCCTCGGCGCCCTGCTCGAGGATCACCGCAAGGTCAACAAGCTCTTCGGCGACTTCGAAAAGGCGAAGACGAGCGAGGAGAAAGCCGGGATCGCCCGCACCGTCTGTAATGAACTGACGGTCCACGCAACGCTCGAGGAAGAGCTGTTCTATCCCGCGGTGCGGGAAATCGACCCCGGGAAGTTCGGCGATCTGCTCGACGAGGCGAAAGTCGAGCACGCCGCCGCGAAGGACCTGATCGCGCAGATCGAGTCGATGGGCCCTGACGACGAACTGTTCGATGCCAAAGTCACGGTGCTCGGCGAATATGTCAAACACCATGTGAAAGAGGAAGAAGAGGAGCTGTTTCCGAAACTCGTCGAGGAAAAATGCGACCTGCGCCCGATTGCCGAGAAAATGGAGGCACGCCGTCCGACGCTGTCGAAGGCAGCATAGCCAGGGTCCGGGGCGGCAGGACAGGGGCCCGATTTGCCGTGATTGTCGCCTTGACGCGGCAGGGGGCTCCTTCTACAATTCGCGCTCTTCGCCGACGGGCGGTTAGCTCAGCGGTAGAGCACTGCCTTCACACGGCAGGGGTCACTGGTTCGATCCCAGTACCGCCCACCAGTTTCCGGCGAAGACACCGCAGCCCCCGGGGCGGTTAGCTCAGCGGTAGAGCACTGCCTTCACACGGCAGGGGTCACTGGTTCGATCCCAGTACCGCCCACCAGACACGACCCTGAAGCTGCCCGGCTTCGGGGTTTTTGTTTTTATGCCTCCGCCCGCCGTAGTCCCGTCACGACAGGGGACGTCCGGGCGAAGGCGTAGAATCCAGAACTTTCGACCCGGCTCCGCGCCCCTATCCCCATGGCTTCCAACGTTCGCACCCGTTTCGCCCCGAGCCCGACCGGCTATCTCCATATCGGCGGAGCGCGTACCGCCCTGTTCTCGTGGGCATTCGCCCGCCGGCATGGCGGAACCTTCATCCTGCGTATCGAGGACACCGACGTCGCGCGCTCGACGCCCGCAGCGGTGCAGGCGATCCTCGACGGCATGAGCTGGCTCGGGCTCGACGCCGACGAAGGGCCGTTCTACCAGATGCAGCGCATGGACCGCTACAAGGCGGTGATCCGCGAGATGCTCGCCGCCGGCAGCGCCTACCACTGCTATGCATCCACGGAGGAACTCGACCGCATGCGCGAAGAGCAGCGCGCGCGCGGCGAAAAGCCGCGTTATGACGGGCGCTGGCGACCGGAGCCGGGCAAGGTGCTGCCCGCGATGCCCGCGGGCGTCGAGCCGGTCGTGCGCTTCCGCAATCCGGTGGAGGGCGTCGTCGCGTGGGACGACCTCGTGAAAGGGCGCATCGAGATTGCGAATGCCGAACTCGACGACCTCGTCATCGCGCGCGCAGACGGCACGCCAACCTACAATTTCTGCGTCGTCGTCGATGACTGCGACATGGGCATCACGCACGTGATCCGCGGCGACGACCATGTGAACAACACGCCGCGCCAGATCAACATCCTGCGAGCCCTCGGCGCGGAAGTGCCGCTGTACGCGCACCTGTCGATGATCCTCGGCGACGACGGCACGAAGCTGTCGAAGCGCCACGGTGCGGTCAGCGTGATGCAGTACTTCGATGACGGCTATCTGCCGGAGGCGGTCATCAACTATCTCGCGCGTCTCGGGTGGAGTCATGGCGACGACGAAATCTTCACGCGCGAACAGTTCGTCACCTGGTTCGATCTCGACCACATCACTCCTTCGGCTGCGCAGTTCAACACCGAGAAGCTCAACTGGCTCAATGCGCACTACATCAAGCACAGCGACGACGCCCGGCTCGCCGCGGATGTCGCCAGCCGGCTCGCGCGGCGCGGCGTCGACCCGGAAGCCGGGCCGCGCCTCGAATCGGTCGTCGCGCTGTACAAGGAGCGGGTCGCGAACCTGAACGAGCTCGCGGATGCCGCTGAACTTTACTGCGTCGCAGTCCACCCGTCCGATGAGCTGCTCGCACAGCACCTGACCGACGCAGGCAGGGCGGCGCTGGCAAGCCTGAAAGCGCGTCTTGCCGACGTGGCATGGGAAAAACCGGGGCTGAACCAGGCGATCAAGGACACGATGGCCGAGCACAGCCTGAAAATGCCGCAGGTCGCGATTCCGCTGCGCGTCGCCACGCTCGGGGTCGCCCAGACACCGGCGATCGACGCCGTGCTCGAAGTTCTGGGGCGTGAACGGGTGCTGATGCGAATCGGCCGCTACATCTGAGCGGAGCGGTCGACTGCAGGATCCTCCTGCTCCGGCCGCAGGGCAGGGCGCCCTCCCGGCCCCTTCCCTTACCGACACCGGCAGGCGCAGGCGCAGGCGCGAAACGAAAAAATCCCCGCGCACCTGGACGGTTTCGCGGGGAGGGGGTCATTTCGTACCCAACCCGGGGGTTCCCCGGGACTTGCGGAGGATTTCTTTCCGCTTTCCGGCTGCTGCCGGTCAGGCGACCTTGCGCGTCTGCTTCGTTGTTGCAGTCACGATGGGCTGCAGGGCGTTGCTGGCCGCAGCGAGGTTCGATTCAGTGACGTCGCGAGTCGTCTTGATCATGTTCTCATACGTGGCGCTGGCATTGCTCATCGCGGTCTTCATCGCGGCGACGATGTCGGCCGCGCCGGTCGGGCCCGTTTTGGCAACGCTGTCGAGCAGCTCGTGCATCGATTCCGACACTTCGTTCAGGCGCTGCGTATTGAGCTCCGCGATCTCGCTCTGGGTCTTGGCGCAAACGTCGTTGAAGCTGCGGAAGTATTCCGCGGCCTGTTCGAACATCTTGCCTTGCGTACCCATGCGCGCCGCGATCTGGTCGCGCATGTCATTGCTCGCCGTCAACGGGGCGGCGTTCGCCGTCGCGGTGCTGCACAGCGTGCGGGCCGTCTCGATGTTGAGCGCGACGAGCCGCTCCGACGCATTCAGGACGATGTCGGCGAACGACTGGAAAGCCTGGAGGTTGCCGTTTGCTGCCTGCGTCAGTTTCTGTACGGAAGGAAGAGTATTCATGTTTTGAGTTCCTGAAAACATATTCATTCTGATCTCGCCGAAGCGAGCTTCGTTGCCCGGCGTCAAATTTTTCGGGAAACCGGCGCCCTTCTTTCCGCACCTGGCCCTCCGTCAATCTCGAGGGTCGAGGGTCGAGTTCGAATGCATAAAACGACGATCGCTCCGGGCAGAAGGAATGCTACTTGCTGACCCAGTTTGGGGATATACGGAGATCGGCGTGTTTGGCGTCCCCGAAAGCCGGTAATCTGCGCAAAACAACCTCCAGTCAGCCCGAAACGGTCGTTATCCCGCTGCGAATCGCGTATTTCGTCAGTTCGGCGACGCTGTGCAGATCGAGCTTGCGCATGATGTTGCGGCGGTGCACCTCGACGGTCGACGGCGCCAGGTGCAAGCGGTCGGCGATGCGGGTGGAGGTGTAGCCCTCGGCGATCAGCTGCAGCACCTGGCGCTCGCGCGCAGTGATGCGCGGCGCCGAGATGTCCTTGGGCGCGTTGTCGAGCAGGGCGTTGGTGACCGTCGCGGCGACGTCGGGGCAGAGGTAGGTCTTGGATTGCTGCACGGTGTGGATCGCGCGCAACAACTCTTCGCCGGCCTCGGCCTTGGTTACGTAGCCGGTCGCGCCGGCGTTGAGCAGGTCGAGCACGAACTGGCGGTCGGAGAATGCCGAGAGCCCGATCACGCGCACGTGCGGGCGGATCGCGAGCAGGCGGCGCGTCGCCTCGATGCCGTTCATCCCCGGCATGCCGATATCGACACACGCGATATCGACCGGCTGGTGGCTGATGAGGTCGATCAGTTCGTCGCCGTTGCTCGCTTCGCCGACAATGCGGATTCCCGGCTCCTTCTCGAGCATGGCGCGCAGCGCGTGACGAAACATCTGGTGGTCGTCGGCCAGTACGATGCGGATCGTCATAAGGTCCCCGGTTCTGCCTGGAACAGGCGGTCGCTGGCGCGTCGCGAAGGATGCTGGCGTGTTTTCCATAGGGTGTTCAGGGCATGAAGGTCGAAGGTCACGGTGATTTCCGTTCCGGATTCAGGGTTTGATGTGATGGTGAAGCGGCCGCCCGCGAACTCCGCCCGTTCCTTCATCGTGATCAGTCCGAGGCCGGGCTTGGAACCGCTTTCGCCCAGCAGGCAGGAGTCGAAGCCGACTCCGTCGTCGGAAATCTTCAGGATGAGGGCGTCGTCGGTCTCCGCCAGCTGGAGGTGAATCGTTCCCGCATCGGCATGCTTGGCGCAGTTCGTCAGCGCTTCTTGGGCGATGCGGAACAGCAGTGACTGAACGTTCGGCAGAAGCTGGGTTTTCAGAGGTGCCAGATCGAGGCGTACCGCGGTGCCGGTCCTGCGCGTGAATTGTTGCGCGTAATCCTGCAGCGCCGGGATCAGGCCGGCGTAATCCAGCGTCGCCGGGCGAAGGTTCGTGCAGATCTCCCGAATGCCGGTGGCGGTGTCGAGCAGGAGGGCCTGGGCGTCACCGAGCATCGGTTCGAACTCGGCCAGTACCGACGCCGGCAGCGCGCACGCGAGGTTCGACAGCGTCAGCTGCAGCGCAGCGAGGTTCGGGCTCGCACGGTCATGGAGTTCCCCGGCGAGTTTGCGTCGTTCGTTTTCCTGCACGTCGACCATGTGCCGCGACAGTTCGGCGAGGCGCGCTTCATGTGCGACGCGCTCGATCTCGAGCTGCTTGCGCGCCGAGTTGTCCGACAACATCGTGCGAGTCGCGACGAAATGGCCGGCAGCATCGAGGATCGCCGTCGAGTCGACCTGCACCGGCAGCCTCGATCCGTTGCTGCGGATCAGCTCGAGTTCCAGGCTCTGCAAGCGGCCGCTTTCCTTCAGGCGCCGGAACTGGTCCAGAAAGATCGGCTGGCTGTCGGGACTCAGGATGTCGATCATCCTCATCCTGTCGACGACCTCCTCGCGCGTGTAGCCGAGCCAGTCCAGCGCAGTGTCGTTGATGCGGATGATGACGCCGTCGGCGTCGATCGACTGGTAGCCGCACGGCGCGTTCTGGTAGAGGTCCTCGATTTCGAGCGTCTTGCGGCGAAGCTGCTGTTCGGCGAGCTTGCGCTCGGTGATGTCCTGGACGGTGCCGAACAGCTTGTACACGCGCCCGTCGGCGTCCTTCAGCGGGACGATCTGGGTCGCATGGTGGTGCACCGCGCCGGACGGAAGGATGATCGTCTGTTCGAGTTCGCAGCGCTCGCCGATGTTCATCGCATCGCGGAAGCAGGTGCGGGTGTGTTCACGCGTGTCCGGCTCATAGTAGGCGAGGGCTTCGTCGAGGTCTGGCGCGCCCATTTCCAGCGAGCGTCCGAAGAGATGGAAGAGTTCAGGCGACCACGTCATCGCGCCGCTTTCGCGGTCCAGTTCCCAGTCGCCGATCCGGCCGACCGCCTGCGCTTCCTGCAGGCGGGCCTCGCTTGCCCGCAACGCCGCTTCGGTCTGGCAGCGCAGCGCCTCGCGGTCGAAATGGTCGAGCGCAAAGGAAACGTTGTCCGCCATCTCTTCGAGCAGCGCGACTGATTCGTCGTCGAAACGATGCGCCTTGCCGCCGTAGACGTTGAGCGTGCCGAACAGCGCGCCGTTGCGCTGCAGTGGCAGGGAAACGAGGCATGCCAGACCGTGAGCGGCTGCGGCGGCATGCCACGCAGCGAGGTTGGGATCCGCCGCGATGTCCGGCACGATCGACGCCACCAGGTCGCGGTCTGCCGGGTCGGCAGGGGCGTAACGCTCCATGTTGCCGGGACTCACCGCTGTCCTGATGCCATCCACGTAGGAGGCGGCCGGGCCTGCGGCCTCGACCGGGATGATGTAACCGCTCAGCGGATCGTGAAGCCCGATCCACGCGAGCTTGAAACCGCAGTGGCGGACGCAGGCGTCGCACACTGCGCGATACACCTCCTCCGGCCCCGAACTGCGCATCACCGCCTTGTTGGTGTCGGAGATCGCACCGTAAAGCTGGGAAAGGCGCAGCGCCCGAGCGCTCGAAAGCTGTTTTCCGATAGCGTCGAACTGGCCCATCAACGCGATCGACGGCTCGAGGCCGAAATGTTCGGCAACCCGTTCGAGATCGAACTCGGCGCTGTGCCCCCTGTTCGACTCGTCGGCAAGGATCCCGAGCACATGACTCGCCTTGCCCGCCGCGGCTTCCCTGACCGCGCGCTTGATGTTCAGCGCGCCGATCCCCCATTTCTCCCATCCCGGAGCCGACCATAGCGGCTTTCCGAGGATTTCGTCCGCCGGGACGTCGAAGAACGCAACGAGGCTCCGGTTTGCCCGCAGCACCGTACCGTCGCAGCTCAGCAGGCCGAGCATCTGGTCGGTGCTGTCGACGAGGGCGGCGTCTACATTTGCGGGAGCGATCCGTGCCGCCCGATTATTCCCGGTCATCAAGTACCCACTTTTCGAACGGTTGTGCGGCGTCGGTTACAGGAGAGGTCGACTCGTCTTTCGCCGCTCATCTCGCACACTCTCGTCGCATCGACCGCGCTCGGCCGCACGGGCGCGTTCGCGCTTCATGCTTCCGGTGCGGTCAAACGAAATAAATGCCGATTTCAGGGAAACCCGCAGTGTGGGCATCCGGGATCCGGTTGTCTCCTCCACCCGAATCGGTCCGACCCGCAGGCCGGTCATCATGCGGCTCGATAATCCCATCGCCCGACCTTCATCCGGACATCATGATTCCGGTGTGCGATGCCGCCTGTACCGGCAGCTCGGGAAATCGGCCTGCTGTTTTTTTAATAGCTTCAAGCCGTGCGATCTTACGCAAGGGGGGAGGGGGTGCAAATACCGTAAAGCGTGTACATGAGCCGGCAAAAGGTGCCCCATGATAAATGCAAATTACCCCTCCCGGGTCATGCCGCGCGCCGGCCGCAGCAGATAACGGGCGGGGTCGAGGGCGTCGACGAGCTCGCGCTCGAGCGGCAGCGGTTCGCCTGCGATGTGGCTGGCGAGCAACTCGGCGGCAAGGCTCGCCCACACCAGGCCGCGCGCGCCGAAGCCGGCGACCGCATACAGCCCGGGGTGGCGGGGAATCTGCGCCAGCGGCGTGGCCCGGTCGGCGCGCAGGACGGCGGGAACTTCCCCCACCATTGGCAGGCGGTCGGGGGACGCGGGACGGAAACCGACGCGCCCCGCGAGAGCCGCGGTGTCGACCGCCGCAGCGTAGCCGGGAAGGATGAATTCGAGTTTCGCGAGGTTTTCGCGCTGGTCCGCGTCGCGCAGCGCCGGCTCGTCGTCGTCGACCGAGAACGTCGCTCCTGCGCTGCGTACGCCGTCGAGCGCCGGGGCGACGTAACCGAGCCGGCATACCACGACGTTCGGCGGGCTGCCGGCCGCGGCGGGAAAATGCGTCACCTGGCCGCGCGCGCTGCGCACCGGAAGCGCCGCCGCCTGCGGTACGGCGCGGATGCCGACGCCGTTCGCAAGCACGGCGACCGGGGCGCTGGCGATCGCCTTGCCGTCGGCGTCGAACGCGGTCCAGCCATCGGCGCTCGCTTCGAGCCGCTGCATCGCACGTCCGAAGTGACAGCGGATGAGGTCGGGATGCGTCATCAGGTTCGCTGCGCAAAGGCTCGGCGGAGAGACCCACGCTCCCTGCGGAAACCACCAGCCGCCCACCGGCAGCGGCCAGCCGGCGAGCGTCGAGGCTTCGTCGCGCTCGACGAAACGCAGGTAGTCGGACGGCGGACGATGGGCTTCGACGACGCGGCGCTGCTTGTCTTCATGGACCGGGTCGCGCGCGAGATGCAGCACTCCGCACGCGTCCCAGCGCACCGGCAGGCCGGCTTCGGTCAGCTGGCGCAGGTGATGCAGGCCGTACAGTGCGCCGGCGCGTGTGATGCGCGCCAGCCGGTTGTCGTCGAGGCTCGGCAGCGGGCGCAGCACACCGGTCAGGTTGCCGGACGCGCCTTCGCCGGGCCCGTCTGCCGCGTCGATGACGTCGACATGCCAGCCACGTGCCGCGAGCCGTTCGGCGGTGCTGCTGCCGGCGAGCCCGGCCCCGATCACCAGCGCATGCCTCGCAGCCGCGGCCGCTGGCGCCGGCCCTGTGCCGACGTCGCGGTGACGCCCCCGGCACATCTGGCGCTTGCCGTCGAAGCCGGGCGCTTTTTCGCAGTCGAAGCCGGCCGCGGCCAGTGCCCGGCGCACGTCGCCCGACACCGACCAGGTCGCGAGCGTTGCACCGGATGCCGCCAGCCGGCCGAGTTCTGCGAGCAGCGCGGCGGACCACAGTTCCGGGTTGCAGGCCGGCGAGAAACCGTCGAGAAAGAACGCGTCGGCACCGCATTCGAGCCGGGGCAGCAGTTCGCGTGCGTCGCCGAACAGCAGCGTCAGCACGACGCGGCCGCGATTCAGATGCAGGCGGTGCATGCCGGGCGTCAGCGTCGGCCAGTGGTCCGCCAGTTCGGCAGCCAGCGGCGCGAGCTCCGGCCAGCGCGCGTGCAAGGTCGCGAGGTCTTCCCGCGTGAACGGATGGCGTTCGACCGAGACGAAATGCAGGCGCTCGCAACGCTTTGGATCGGCTCGCCACGCGTCCCAGGTGGCCAGAAAGTTCAGCCCGAAACCGAAGCCGGTTTCAAGGATCGCGAAATGCTCGCGGCCCTGCCAGCGCGCCGGCAGGCCATTGCCGGCGATGAAGACGAAGCGCGCCTGTTCGAGCCCGCCGCCACGCGCATGATAAACGTCGCCGAAGGCCGCCGAGCAGGGCGTGCCGTCGTCGGTGAAAGCCAGGCGGGCGGGGTCGATCGGCATGGGTACAGCCTCGGAAACGACAAGGCGCCTTGCGGCGCCCGGGTGACGATGGGGCGGAGCGGCCGGGATCACTCCGTCCGCATCTGCGGGAACAGGATCACGTCGCGGATGCTCGGGCTGTCGGTCAGCAGCATCACGAGGCGGTCGATGCCGATGCCGCAGCCGCCGGTCGGGGGCAGGCCATATTCGAGCGCGCGGATGTAGTCGGCGTCGTAGAACATCGCCTCCTCGTCGCCGGCTTCCTTCGCCTTGACCTGCTCGAGGAAGCGCGCGGCCTGGTCTTCCGGGTCGTTCAGCTCGGAGAAGCCGTTGGCGATCTCGCGCCCGACGATGAAGAGTTCGAAACGTTCGGTGATCTCCGGGTTCGCGTCGTTGCGGCGCGCGAGCGGCGACACTTCGGCGGGGTAGTCGATGATGAACGTCGGCTCCCACAGCTCGGCTTCGGTGGTCTCCTCGAACAGCATCAGCTGCAGCGTGCCGAGGCCCGCGTCGTCGCGCAGCTTCGCCTTGAGGTCGGTCAGCTTCGCGCGCAGCCAGGCTTCGTCGTTCAACTGCGCGATCGAAAAGCCTGGGTGGAACTGGTGGATCGCCTCGACGATCGTCAGCCGCGCGAACGGCTTCGACAGGTCGAGCTCGCGACCCTGGTAGACGAACACTTCGGTGCCGAGCGCTTCGCGAGCGGCCTGGCGCAGCAGCCCTTCGGTGAAGTTCATCAGGCTCTTGTAGTTCGCGTAGGCCTCGTAGAACTCCATCATCGTGAATTCGGGATTGTGGCGCGGGGAGAGGCCTTCGTTGCGGAAGTTGCGGTTCACCTCGAAGACTTTCTCGAAGCCGCCGACGACGAGGCGCTTGAGATACAGCTCCGGCGCGATGCGCAGGAACAGCTCCATGTCGAGCGCGTTGTGGTGCGTCGTGAAGGGCTTCGCCGCGGCCCCCCCCGGGATCGGGTGCATCATCGGCGTCTCGACTTCGAGGAAGCCGTGGCTGACCATGTAGTTGCGGATCGACTGCACCATGCGGCTGCGCGCGACGAACGTGAAGCGCGTCTGCTCGTTCATGATCAGGTCGAGGTGGCGCTGGCGGTATTTCTGCTCGACGTCGGTCAGGCCGTGGAACTTGTCGGGGAGCGGGCGCAGGCTTTTCGTCAGCAGGCGGATGTCAGTGCATTTCACCGACAGCTCGCCGGTGCGCGTCTTGAACAGCGTGCCGACGGCGCCGACGATGTCGCCGATGTCCCAGTGCTTGAAGTCGGCGTAGACGTCCTCGCCGACCGCGTCGCGCGTGACGTACAGCTGGATCTGTCCGGAGAGATCCTGGATCGTCATGAAGCTCGCCTTGCCCATCACGCGTTTGAGCATGATGCGCCCGGCCACTTTCACTTCGACCGGCGTCGCGTCGAGCTCCTGCGACTCCTTTTCTCCGTAGATCTCATCGAGTTTGCCGGCGATGTTCTCGCGCGAGAAATCGTTCGGGAAAGCTCGGCCGCCGGCACGCCACGCGGCCAGCTTTTCACGCCGCTCGGAAATGATGTGATTCTCGTCCTGCGAGGCGGCGGGAGTGTTGTTCTGGTCGCTCATGAATCGGCAAGGGGCATAAAAGCAGTGATTGTGGCACGCGGACGTAGCGCGGGCAAATTGGCGCCGGGCACGCAGCGTGTCGAACGTGCTTCAGGGGACGATGCCGGCGACATTGTGTGCGACATCGCGATGTCGCTCAGGGTCGCCGGGCGGCACTGGGGCAACGTACGCGTTCCGGGGGCAGGTCGAGTCGCTGCTCGCGGCCTGACCCTTCGCCGCCGGCCCGGGCGTGAGGGTGAGAATCAGCGTCCCTGATTCTGCTCGGGAAGGACGATATTGACTTCCAGGACTTCGTAGTTGTTCTGCTTGTCGAGATGCACCTTGATGTCGTCCGAATTGACCGGGACGTACTTCGAGATGACCTCGATCAGCTCCCGCTGCAGGGCCGGCAGGAAGTCCACTTTCGGCACACCGTCGCCGCGCTCGTGGGCGATCAGCAGCGACAGGCGGTTCTTCGCGATCTCCGCGGTCTTCTTCTTCTCGCCGAAGAGGCGCGCAAGGAATGTCATTTCACTTGCCTCCGAAGAGGCGCTTGATCAGCCCCGGCTTTTCGTAGTTGACGAAGCGCAGCTCGCGTTCGTCGCCGAGGAAGCGGGCGACGACGTCGGAATAGGCTTCGGCAACGTCGCTGCCTTTCAGGTGGATCGCCGGTAGGCCCTGGTTGGACGCCTGCAGCACCGATTCCGATTCGGGGATGACGCCGATCAGCGGCACGCGCAGCAGCTCCTGGACGTCCTTGTACGACAGCATTTCGCCGTCGTCGACGCGCTTGGGCGAATAGCGCGTGACGAGCAGGTGTTCCTTGATCGGCTCGTCGCTCTCGGCGGCACGGCGCGACTTCGACTGCAGGATGCCGAGGATGCGGTCCGAGTCGCGCACTGACGAGACTTCCGGGTTCGTCGTGATGATCGCCTCGTCGGCGAACGTCAAGGCCAGCACGGCGCCGCGCTCGATGCCGGCGGGCGAATCGCAGACGACGTAGTCGAAGCCCATGTGCTCGAGTTCCTTCAGCACTTTCTCGACGCCTTCCTCGGTCAGCGCGTCCTTGTCGCGCGTCTGCGAAGCCGGTAGCACGAACAGGTTGTCGCAGTGCTTGTCCTTGATCAGCGCCTGGTTGAGCTTCGCTTCGCCGTTGATGACATTGATTAGGTCATACACGACGCGGCGCTCGCACCCCATGATCAGGTCGAGGTTGCGCAGGCCGACGTCGAAGTCGATCACCGCGGTCTTGAAGCCGCGCAGTGCGAGCCCGGAAGAAAATGCCGCGCTGGTGGTGGTCTTGCCCACGCCACCTTTGCCTGATGTCACGACGACGACTCGAGTCACGGTATACCCTTTTCTTAAGATGGAGCCGCGCTCAATCGAGCTGCAGCGGTTCGATGCCAAGCTTGTAGTCGGATTCGCTCGCGAGCAGCCGGACGAGCGCTGCACGCCCGGCGACCGCTTCCGGAATACCTTGTTCGAAAGTGCGGAAAATGCCGGCGATCGAGACGATCTCCGGGCCGAAGTTGGTCGATACGATGCGAGCCGAAGCGTCGCCCTGCGCCCCGGCGATCGCGCGTCCGCGCAGCGGGCCGTAGCAGTGGATACTGCCGTCGGCGATGACTTCGGCGCCGTTGCTCATCCCGGCGAACAGCACCAGGTCGCCGTCGCGAGCATAGACCTGTTGGCCCGAGCGCAGCGGACGGTCGACGAACAGGGTCGCCGCCCGGGGCTCCGGGGCGGGAGGCGGGGGGGCAGGGTGCGCTGCCGGGGCCGGGGCCGCGGCGGCGGAGCGCGGAGCGTCGGCCGTCCCGTTCTGGCGGTCGCGCAGCTCGGCGCCGTCGAGGATTGCCAGTCCTGTCTGACGCGCTGCCGCGGCAAGCTCCGGCGGGAGATTGCGCACGCCGATCGGCTGCAGCTGGTAACGGCGCAGCAGGCTCATCAGCCCGGTCCAGTCGATGCGCGCGGGCAGGTCGGCGAGATCGGCAAAATCGAGCACGACGGCATCGCCGCTGAAGAAATCCGGCATCCCGCCGAGCATCATGTGCAGCGCATCCGCGAGGCGGGCCGGTTCGGCCTCGCGCAGCACCGCGATGGTCGCGCCGAGGCTGGCGTTGCGGAACTCGATCGGGCGGATGGCAGGAGAGGACGCGGGCATGGGCGAGATGGGTGGCTGAAAGGCTGGGAGTCTACTGAGCGGCAGGGATTCGGGCAAGGCTGGCGGGATATGCCGGCCGCGCCCTCTGCAACACCTTCGCACAGGTCGCGCAGGGCTGCCGCGGCCCCTTGGAGAACACTTCGTCAGTGCAGGGTCGGCGGCGTGCCCGGTTCGGGATGCGAGGCGAAAAGGGCGTCGATCTCGGCGGGCTCGAAGCGGTAGTCGTGGTTCGACAGGTCGTCGCGCACGACCAGCTCGCCATGCTCCTCAATGATCCGCCTGACTTCCGCTTCGCCGAGGCTGCGCAGCATGCCGATGACCTTGTCGCGGTCGGCAGGCCAGTCGTGCGTCACCGGGCGGGCGTCGAACAGGCGGACGTTCTCTTCGGCGAACAGCCGCCCGAGCAGGGTTTCCGGCGCGAGCGTCAGCAGCTCGCCGGGCTGCACGGTCTGGGCCAGCAGGTGGGCGCGTGTCCAGCCGTCCTCGTCGCGCGTGTCGGCGCCGGGCAGCTTCTGCAGGAACAACGCGGCGGCGGCATCCTCGTTGCATGCGAGCCAGATGCCGGCGGGCTGCTGCTCGGACTGCATCAGGTAGTGTTCGAACGTCGCCGCGATGCTGTCGCCTTCGAGCGGCACGAGGCTGCGGTAAGGCTGGTCGAGCGCGGGGATGTCGAGCGTCAGCTGCAGGATGCCGTCGCCGATCAGATCCTTCAGGCCGCCGTCCGCAGGGATGTCGCCGTCGGTTGCGGCGAACGCGCGCAGGTTAAGCGTCTCGGTGCAGTCGACGACCAGCAGCCTGAGCGCCCGCTCGCCTTGGATCTGGAACGTCAGTCGGCCGGCCTGCTTCAGGTTTGCGGTGATCAGCGCGGACACGGCGCTCATTTCGCCGAGCAGGCGCGCCACTTCGGCAGGGTAGTCGCGCCCTTCCTGCAGCGCTTTCCAGACGTCGTCGAGACGCACCACCGCGCCACGGATGTCGAGGTCGTCGAGCAGGAAACCACGGACGTAGCTCGGATTGGGAGTCATGCACGAATTCCTGTTGTTGCGCATGCTCATTCTACTTGCGCAGCGCGCGAGCGAGCGCGTCGGCCATCGCGCCGCCGGCAGTGCCGCGTCCGTCGTTGCGTCCTTCGCTGCGACCGGCGCTGCGTCCCGTGTTCCGCTCCGGCCGCGCTCCGCCGCCGTGCCTGCCGCGCGTCCCGGTGTCGCTCGCGGCGGCGCCGGCGATGGCCGGCGGCTCGTCGCTCATGCGCATCGTCAGCGCGATGCGCTTGCGCGCCAGGTCGACCTCCAGCACTTTGACTTTCACGACCTGTCCGGCCTTGACGACGCTGTGCGGATCCTTGACGAAGCGGTCGGCGAGCGCCGAGATATGCACGAGCCCGTCCTGGTGCACGCCGACGTCGACGAACGCGCCGAAGTTCGTGACATTCGTCACCGTGCCTTCGAGCATCATCCCCGGGGCGAGATCCTTCAGCGTCTCGACCCCTTCGCGGAAAGTCGCGGTGCGGAATTCGGGGCGCGGGTCGCGGCCGGGTTTTTCCAGCTCCGCGAGAATGTCCAGGACTGTCGGCACGCCGAAGCGCTCGTCGGTGAATTCGGCCGGACGCAGCGTCTTGACGAACGCCGGGTTGCCCATCAGCTCGCGCACGCTCTTCGCGACGCGCGCGAGAATGCGCTCGACGACCGGGTACGCCTCGGGGTGCACCGCGGACGCATCGAGGGGGTTGTCGCCGCTCGGGATGCGCAGGAAGCCGGCCGCCAGCTCGAATGTCTTCGGCCCGAGGCGCGGCACGCCTTTGAGCGCATTGCGGCTGCGGAACGGGCCGTTCGCGTTGCGGTGTTCGACGATGTTGCCGGCCAGCGTCGCATTCAGCCCCGAAATGCGCGCGAGCAGCGCCGGCGACGCGGTATTCACATCGACGCCGACGGCGTTGACGCAATCTTCGACGACCGCGTCGAGGCTCTTCGCCAGCCGCGACTGGTTGACGTCGTGCTGGTACTGGCCGACGCCGATCGACTTCGGGTCGATCTTGACGAGCTCGGCGAGCGGATCCTGCAGGCGCCGCGCGATCGACACTGCGCCGCGCAGCGACACATCGAGATCCGGGAACTCGCGCGCCGCGAGTTCGGACGCGGAATACACCGACGCCCCGGCTTCGGACACCGTGACGCGCGTCAGCCGCAGCTGCGGGGCCGCCTCCATCAGGTCGGCGACGAGCTTGTCGGTGTCGCGCGACGCCGTGCCGTTGCCGATCGCGACGAGCTCGACGGCGTGCTTCTTCGCCAGCGCGGCGAGTGTCGCGAGCGACCCGTCGCGATCGCGGCGCGGCTCGAACGGGTAGATCGTCGCGGTGTCGACGAGCTTGCCGGTGGCGTCGATGACGGCGACCTTGACGCCGGTGCGGATGCCCGGATCGAGACCCATCGTCGTGCGCGCGCCGGCCGGCGCCGCGAGCAGCAGATCCTTCAGGTTGCGCGCGAAGACGCGGATCGCCTCTTCCTCGGCGCGCTCGCGCAGCGCGTTCATCAGCTCGAGTTCGAGGTGCAGCGAAATCTTCACGTTCCACGCCCAGCGCACCGTCTCGCGCAGCCACTTGTCGGCCGGCCGCCCCTGGTCGCGGATGCCGAAGCGGGCGGCGATGCGCCCTTCGCACGGGTGCGGCGCGTCCGGGTCCGGCTGGTCAACGGTCAGCGCGAGGCGCAGCACGCCTTCGTTGCGTCCGCGCAGGAGCGCCAGCGCGCGGTGCGACGGCAGTGCGGCGATCGGCTCGCGGAAGTCGAACCAGTCGCGGAACTTCGCGCCGTCGTTCTCCTTTCCTTCGACGACTCCCGAGCTCACCTGGCCGTGTTCCTGCAGCCACGTGCGCAGCGTGCCGAGCAGCTCGGCGTCTTCGGCGAAGCGCTCGATGAGGATCTGGCGCGCGCCGTCGAGCACGCTCTTCGTGTCGGCGAAGCCTGCATCGGCGTTCAGATAAGGCTGCGCTTCGCTTTCGGGCGCCAGCGTCGGGTCGCCGAGCAGCGCGAGCGCGAGTGGCTCGATGCCGGCTTCGCGCGCGATCTGCGCTTTCGTGCGGCGCTTTTGCTTGTACGGCAGGTACAGGTCCTCGAGGCGCTGCTTGGTGTCGGCGGTCGCGATCTGCGCGTGCAGCGCGTCGGTCAGCTTGCCCTGCTCGGTGATCGACGCCAACACGGTGGCGCGGCGGTCTTCGAGTTCGCGCAGGTAGCCGAGGCGTTCCTCGAGGGTGCGCAGCTGCGTGTCGTCGAGCCCGCCGGTGACTTCCTTGCGGTAGCGGGCGATGAAAGGCACGGTCGCGCCTTCGTCGAGCAGGGCGATCGCGGCGATGACCTGGCGGGGTTGCGCGGCGAGTTCGGTGGCGATGCGGTGTTCGATGGGCGGGAGCATGAGGGGATGGCCGTGAAGGCGGCAAGCGGCCGCCGGGCAAAGGACGCGATGGTGCAACAACCGGCCGCATCGCCGCAAGCGCTGCGCCAACGCTCCGTGGCCGCGGCGCTCGCCGCCGTTACAGCGCGATCAGGGTTTGCCGCCCGTACCACTGCTCGCCGGCGTCGAGCTCGATCCTGTGGCGCGCGGCTGCGGCTTCGACGCACAGCATGTGCCGGAATCCGTTGGCCGGCAGGTCGGGCATTTGCGCGCAGCGCTGTTCCCACGGGTTCCACACCACGACGTCCGGAAAACCTTCGACGTTGATGCCGAGGCTGCGCCCGCCGTCGCGCAGCAGCAACGGGCGCTGCACGTCGTGATAGACGCGGTCGGTCTCGGCTTCGACGACGAGCGCATCGCCGCTGTCGCGCTTGATGCGGTCGTTGTCCGCGGCGTCGCGGTATTCGTGGCCGTGCAGGCCTTCGAGACGGGCGTTCTCGACTTCGCCGACGCGCAGGTAGGTGTGCAGCGCGGCGGTGAACGCAAACGGCGCGTGGCCGGTGTTCCCGACTTCCAGCTCGACGCCGAGGCGCTCGCCTTCGATGATCACCGTGATCTCGGCGGAGAAGCGCTGCGGCCACGCTGCGTAGCTCGCATCGTCTTCGCTCGTCGTCAGCGTCACCAGCGCGAAGTCGTCGCCGCTGCGCTGCTCGCCGACGGTCCACCGCCGGGTGCGCACGAGGCCGTGCTTCGGCAGCCTGCCGAGCGCAGCGAACTGCGGAAAGCACACCGGAATGCCGCCGCGAATCGGCGTGCTGCCATCGTGGCGCGCCTGCGGACTGAGGTACAGCCACTCGCTGCCGCCGGCCGGTGTCCACGACAGCACCTGGGCGCCGAGCAGCGAGACGACCGCCTGCGCGCCGCCCGGCGTGCGCAGGACGAGCGCGGGTTGATCGTGGAAAGTGCGTGTTTCGATGGATGCGGTCATGAGCGGAAAAAGCGGGATCGGCCGCGGGAGAGCAGCGTTTTGGGGGTCAGTTCTGGGGGTCAGTCCTGGGGGTCAGTTCTGGGGGTTCAATCCTGCAGCGGCAGCACGCCGATCTTGACGGTGCTGTCTTCCGGATCGTTCGACAGCGTGAAGCCGAGCCCCTGCACGAACTTCAGCATCCGCTCGTTGTTCGCGAGGAAGACGCCGTTCATGTACATGATGCCTTTGTTGCGCGCGGTTTCGATCAGGATGCCCATCAGCTTGCGCGCGAGGCCGTGGCGTTGCCAGGCGTCGGCGACGACGATCGCGAATTCGCACGACTCACCGTCCGGATTCACCGCGTAGCGGCATACGCCGATCTCGATTTCCTTGCCGTCTTCCGGGATCGTCGCGAGGAACGCCATCTCGCGGTCGTAGTCGATCTGCGTCAGCCGCGCGACCATCGCCGGCGGCAGCTCGCGCATCGTGTTCATGAAGCGGTAATACTTCGTCTCGGCCGACAGCGTGCGCACGAACTCGACTTCGAGTTCGGCGTCTTCCGGCTTGATCGGCCGGATCGTGACCTCGACGCCGTCGAGAGTCGTCCACTTCGTGATGAGCTGCGACGGATACGGATGGATCGCCATGTGCGCGTAGCGATCGACCGACGGCGAGACGTTCTCGACCGTCACGCGCGCGTCGACGGCGACCGCGCCGTTCTCGTCGACGATCAGCGGATTGATCTCGAGCTCCGTGATCCACGGCAGTTCGCAGACCATCTCGGAGACGCGCAGCAGCACGAACTCCAGCGACTCCATCTTCACCGCTGGCATCGTGCGGAATTCGCCGAGCAGCACCGACACGCGTGACGACTTGATCAGGTCGCGCACGAGGTAGTGGTTCAGTGGCGGCAGCGCGATTTCCATGTCGCGGTTCGCGACCACGCGGTCGCCGCCTTCGCCGAAAGTGATCACCGGGCCGAACACCGCGTCGCGTTTGACGCCAACGACCAGTTCCCGGCCGTTGCGCTTGAGGATCATCGGCTCGATCGCGACGCCGTTGATCGTCGCTGTGGGCTTGTTCTTGCGCACTTCCTCGAGGATTTCCTGGTACGCCGTGCGCACCGCCGCGAGGCTGCCGAGATTGAGCCGCACGCCGCCTGAATCGGCTTTGTGGATGATCGACGGCGAGTCGATCTTCATCACCACCGGCAGGCCGATCTCCTGGGCGAGCACCATCGCCTCGGTCGCCGAACGCGCGACCACGGTCTGGGCGATCGGGATGCGGAACGCGGCGAGCAACGCCTTCGATTCCATCGAGTTGAGCACCTTGCGGCGCTCGGCCAGCGCGGTCTCGATGACCAGCCGCGCGCTCTCGACGCTCGGCGGATTGAGGTGCGACAGCGACGCCGGCGTCTGCATCAGCAGCTTCTGGTTGCGGTAGTACGCCGACAGGTGGCTGAACAGCTCGACCGCCGGCTCCGGGGTGCGGAAAGTCGGGATGCCGGCGGCTTCGAAAGTCTTGCGCCCGGTGCCGACCAGCTGCTCGCCCATCCAGCACGTCACGACCGGCTTGTCAGCGGTCTTCTCGAGCTCGACAACCGCCTCGGCGACCGCGGTCGGATCGGTGTTGGCCTGCGGCGTCAGCATCACCAGCACGCCGTCGACGTTCGGCCCTTCGAGCACCGCCTGGACGGCCTTGCGATAACGCTCGACGTCCGCGTCGCCGAGGACGTCCACCGGGTTGCCGTGCGACCATCCGGCCGGCAGCGCGGCATTGAGCTTTTCCATCGTGCCCTCCGAGAACTCGGAAAGCGGGATGCCGAGATCGGCCGCGCGGTCGGCCGCCATCACGCCCGGTCCGCCACCATTGGTGACGATCGCCAGGCGGTTGCCGCGCGGGCGGAAGTGCGAGAACAGCGCGTTGGCCGCGGCGAAGAGCTGCCCCATGTTGTACAGGCGGATGACGCCGGCCCGCCGCAGCGCGGCATCGAAGACCGCGTCGTTGCCGCTCATCGACCCCGAATGCGAGCGGATCGCCCGTGACACGTCCGGGTGGCGCCCGACCTTGATCAGCAGCACCGGCTTGACACGCGCCGCGCCGCGCAGCGCGCTCATGAAGCGGCGTGCGTCGCGGATGCCTTCGACATACATGATGATGCTCTCGGTGCGCGGGTCCGAGATCATGTATTCGAGCACTTCGCCGAAGTCGATGTCGCTCGACGAGCCGAGCGAGACGACTGCCGAGAAGCCGATGTTGTTCGGTTCGGCCCAGTCCAGAATCGACGTGCACAGCGCCCCCGACTGCGAGATCAGCCCGATCGTGCCCTTGATCGCGCTGACGTGTGCGAAAGTCGCGTTCAGGCCCAGCACCGGACGCATGATGCCGAGGCAGTTCGGGCCGAGCAGGCGAATGCGGTAGCGGCGTGCCGCTTCGACGACGTGGCGTTCGAGCAGCGCGCCGCGCGGGCCGGTCTCGGAGAATCCCGTCGACATGATGATGACCGCCTTCACGCCGGCGCGGCCGCAGCCCTCGACGATCGCCAGCACCCGGTCGGCGCGCACCGCAATGACCACGAGGTCGAGCCGGTGCGGCACGTCCTCGACGGACTTGTAGCACGGCACTCCCAGCACCGATTCGTGCTTCGGGTTGACGGCGAACAGCCGGCCGCGAAAACCCGCGTTCTGCATGTTGCGGATTACCACGTTGCCCAGCGATGTTTCACGCTGGCTCGCGCCGATCACGCCGACCGATTTGGGTTCGAGCAGGGGACTGAGGTAGTGCTTCTCTTTCATTTTTTATCGCCTGAATATACAGGGTCCGTAACCGCTGGCCATGGGTCGCGAAGCCATGGAAACCTTCGTTGGCCACGCTTCGGTGAGTACCGGAATTGCAGTCGTTACAGTCTGGTCGAATCTGAGCCGAGTGCAAGCTTACTGCAGTGCACCATGAACCATTGTGACATAAGTGGCAAGGCATTCCGATCGGGATTTTCCGCAATCCGGGTGGTCCATCGGACGGCGCGGGCGTTCAGCCGCCGAGCGTGAAATAGAAGCTCGCGCCCTCGTCAGGTTTCGATTTCGCCCAGATATGCCCGCCGTGGCGCTCGATGATGCGGCAGGTCGTCGCGAGGCCTATCCCGGAGCCCGGAAAATCGGTGCTGCGGTGCAGGCGATGAAAGGCGCGGAACAGGTTGCCGGCGAGCGTCATGTCGAAGCCGGCGCCGTCGTCCGTGATGCAGAACACGCGCTGGTCCAGATCCCGCCTGGCGGTCAGCGAGATGTGGGCGACCGGGTTGCGCGAAGAAAATTTCCACGCGTTGCCGAGCAGGTTCTGGAGCGCGCGCTGCATCAGTCCGCGGTCGGCAGTCACGATCAGGTCCCGCGTTATTTCCACTTCGACGCATCGCTCCGGCTCGCTCCGGCGCAGTTCGTCGATGACCTGGATCGCGAGTTCCGACAGATCGAAGGTTTCCTTCTGCAGCGAGTGGCGCGCCAGTTGGGCGAGCTTGATCAGGTCGTCGATGAGGTGCGACATGCGCATGCCGGCCTTGCGGATGCGCACGATGTGTTCCCGTGCGTCAGGATCGATGCGCTCGCCGAGTTCTTCCTCGAGGATGCGGGCGAACCCGTCGATCGCGCGCAGCGGCGCGCGCAGGTCGTGCGACACCGAATACGAAAACGCCTTGAGCTCGCGGTTCGCCGCTTCCAGCTCGACAGTGCGGGCGCGCACCCGGGCTTCGAGTTCCCGGTTGATGTTGCGCAGCGTCATCTCCGCGATCTTGCGCGCCGAAATGTCGAACAGCGTTCCCGCCAGGCCGCGCGGCGCCGTGTCGTCTTCGTCGCCGCGGTCCACGCGATGCGCAGTCGCCTCGACCCAGCGTATCTCGCCGTTTCGCGTCAGCAACCGCAATTGGGCGGTCCAGGCCGGGAGTTCCAGCCGGTGGATCAGCGATATCTGGTGCTCCGCCGCGGCGCGGTCGTCGGGGTGGAAGTGATCGATCAGCGCGCTGTCGAGGCTCTCCTCCAGGGTGTAGCCGGTGATCGTTTCCCAGCCACGGTTCAGGAACGTCAGCCGGCCCTTTTCATCGGTGCGGAAGAGGATCTCGTTGACCGACTCGATCAGCTCGCGATAGCGCACCTGGTTCTCGCGCAGCGACTGGTCGGACTCGACCCGCTGCGTGATGTCCCGCCCGATGCCGTGGTAGCCGGCGAAGTTTCCGTCGCGGTAGAGGGGGCGACCGACCAGTTCGAGATAGCGGCGCCTCCCGGTATTGTCGTGGCGGCACAGCGTCAGGTTCAGCGGTGCCTGCTGCGCAAGGCTCGCCTGGCATGCGTCCCTGTGCGCGAGGGCCTCCCCGGAGTCGAGTTCCCAAGGCGTGCGGCCGAGGAATTCGAGCGGGTCGATCCGCGAGTGCTCCTGCAGGCCCGCGGTGATGTGAACATAGCGGTGCTGCGCATCGGTCTTCCATTGCCAGTCCGACGACAGGTCGAGCAGTTCGACGAGTTCGGCGGAATCGAAGCCGGCGACGCCGGGCGCCTCGCGGGCCGCCGGCCGGCGCCGGAAAACATGCCAGGCGAACAGCGCGACGAGAACCAGGAGCAGGCCTGCGAGCGGCGCGACCAGCGGCAACGCGGAGGCGAACAGTGGCGGGTGGGCCAGCAGTGGGGAGGAAGTCATCAGCGCCGCCGCGAGTGCCGCACCGGCAAGTCGATGCGCCCACGCCTGAAAAGACTCATGAGACGTTTTCACAGCGTTTTCGTCGGAGTGAGTCGGGGTCGGAACCACGGGTGGCCCGCGCTTTTCAGGGGATCTTACCTGCCGGGGCGGGGACTCGGCGTGCCATTGCTCTGAATTGTTACGCATAAGCCGGACGGGCGGCCGAGTCGACTGCCCGAAACGGGTTGTGAACGCGCTACCGGCGTCGTCGCCGAAGAGGCCTCGTCATGCCTCGGGGGGCCGGCTAGAATCCATGCCGCCCGCACCGGAAAACGACACAAAGGAAACCGATGACAACCTTCCCTGATTCAGCCGTTGCCGATCCTTCGGCGTGGGTCGCGCGCTTTGCGCCACTGATCCCCGTCGGCGGCCGCGTGCTCGATTTCGCGTGCGGCCATGGCCGGCATGCGCGCTGGCTGGCCCGCCATGGATGGGAAGTCGAGGCGGTGGACCGGGACGTGGCGGCGCTGGCGACGTTCGCCGGCGAGCCGCGCGTCAGCGTCGCCCAGGCGGACCTCGAAAACGGGGACTGGCCTTACGGGACGGCGTGCTTCGACGCGATCGTCGTGACCAATTATCTCTACCGGCCGCGTCTCGGACTGCTGCTCGACTGCCTCGCCGCGGACGGCGTGCTGATTTACGAAACCTTCATGCTCGGCAACGAGCGCTTCGGCAGGCCCGCCAACCCCGAATTTCTGCTGCGCCCCGGCGAACTGCTCGAACGCCTCGCCGGCGATTACACGATCGTCGCCTTCGAGCAGGGCGAAGTCGCCCGGCCGCGGCCGGCGGTCGTGCAGCGCGTGTGCGCCGTCAAGGGGCAGGGCCTCACGGTGTTGCCGGATCGGCCACCCGAGTAAGCGCTTCGGGCTGCGCCGCGGCGGCAGCGAGTATGCGCCGTGCCAGCGCCTCGATCCCGGCCGGCGACAGGTCGTCGCTCGTGAAGATCGGCGCGCTCGGAAAGCGGGTGAAATTCCTGTTCTGCGAGCGGTGGTAGAGCGGATCGTAGTGCAGCTCGATGAACTCGGCGAAAAGCGTCGGCAGGTCGTGCGCCGCGGCAAGGGTCTTCCAGCGTTCCAGCGTCTCGTTGCTCTGCAGGCCCTTGAGGAAGTCGATTTTCTTCTGCAGGTCGGCGATGTCGTCGCCGAGGTACGCGTAGTCGCGCACGAGGAACTCGAGGCGCGCTTCGCGGCTGGCTTCGATCGCGACGCAAGGGCTCGCGCGCATCTGCCGGATCAGCGCCTCGGGCACCTGGATGCGGCCGATCTTGCGGCTTTCGGCCTCGACGAACACCGGCCGCGCCGGGTCGAGCGCGTGCAGGGTGCGGAACAGTTCGGTTTCGAACGATTTCTGCGTCGGCTGCGGACGGTCCGGCAGCGCGCCGAGCACGGAGCCCTTGTGCGCGGCGAGATGCTCGAGATCGAGCACCTGCGCGCCGAGCTTTGCCAGCGCGTCGAGGACGCGCGTCTTGGCGCTGCCCGTGGCCCCGCACACGACGCGCAGGTCGAAGCGCGCCGGGAGTTCTTCGAGTTCCGCGACCACCATCCGGCGCCACGTCTTGTAGCCGCCTTCGAGCTGGCACGCATCCCAGCCGATCAGCCGCAGCCAGGTGACGAACGCGCCGCTGCGCTGGCCGCCGCGCCAGCAATACACCAGCGGCCGCCAGTTCTTCGGTTTATCGTGGAAGCGGGTTTTCAGGTGATGCGCGATGTTCTCGGCGACCATCGCCGCGCCGATGCGCCGCGCCTCGAACGCGGACTGTTGCTTGTAGATCGTGCCGACGACGACACGCTGGGCGTTGTCGAGCACCGGGCAGCTGATCGCGCCGGGAATGCGGTCTTCGTCGAATTCGGCCGGGCTGCGGGCGTCGATGACCTCGTCAAAGGCGGACAGCTGTGCTACGGTCGCGATGCCTTTTTTCATGCGTTGTCGCGGTGCTCCGGCCTGCGCCGGGCAACCGTTTCTCCCCCTGGAATCCATGGATCAGATCAAACTCACGCAATTCTCCCACGGCGGCGGATGCGGCTGCAAAATCGCTCCCGCCGTGCTGTCGAAGCTGCTCGCGCACGCCCCGGCGGGCCTGGTCCCGCCGGATCTGCTGGTCGGCACCGAGACCGCCGACGACGCCGCGGTGTATCGCCTCAACGACCGCCAGGCGATCGTCGCGACGACCGACTTCTTCACGCCGATCGTCGACGACCCGTATGATTTCGGCCGCATCGCCGCGACCAACGCGCTGTCCGACGTCTACGCGATGGGCGGGCGCCCGATCATGGCGCTCGCGATCGTCGGCATGCCGATCGACAAGCTGCCGCCCGAAGTCATCGGCCGCATCCTCGAAGGCGGCGCGTCGGTGTGCCGCGACGCCGGCATCCCGATCGCCGGCGGGCATTCGATCGACGTCCTCGAACCGATCTACGGGCTCGTCGGCCTGGGCGTCGTCGACCCCGCCCAGGTCAAGACCAACGCCGGCGCGAAGGCCGGCGACGTGCTGATCCTGACCAAGCCGCTCGGCATCGGCATCCTGTCGGCCGGGCTCAAGAAAGGCCTGCTCGAAAAGGCCGACTATGCCGCAATGCTGCACTGGACGACGCTCCTGAACCGGGTCGGGATGCACCTGGCCGGCATGGCGGGCGTGCATGCGGTGACCGATGTCACCGGTTTCGGCCTGGCCGGGCACCTGCTCGAAATCTGCCGCGGCTCGAACCTCACGGCGAGCGTGTCGTTCGGCGAAGTGCCGACGATCGACGCGGCGCTGCGCCTCGTGCGCGACGGCATCGCGACGGGCGCCTCGACGCGCAACTGGGCGAGCTACGGCGAATCGATCCGCTTCGCGCCCGAAGCGCCGGAGTGGCAGCGCAAGCTCGTCACCGATCCGCAGACGAGCGGCGGGCTGCTGATCGCGTGCGCGCCCGACGCCGTGGACGAAGTGCTCGCGGCGATCCGCGCGGAGCAGGGCAGCGACGGCCGCGTCATCGGCCGGATGGAGGTGGGCGAACCGCTGCTGCGGATCGTTTGACGACGGCGACGCAGGCTGCGCGCGCCCCGGCTATCCCTTCAGCATCGGCGCGAGCTGCTTCCAGACGGTGTCGACGATGAGTTCCTGCGCTTCGGCCGTCGGGTGGATGCCGTCGGACTGGAACATCTCGTGACGCTCGGCGAAGCCGTCGAGCAGGAACGGCACCAGCGGCACCTTGTGCTCGCGTGCGACGTCGGCGAAAGTCTGCTCGAAGCGCTGCCTGTAAGGGGGGCCGTAATTCGGCGGCATCTGCATGCCGATCAGCAGCACGCGGGTGCCACGGCTGCGCGCGGCCTCGATCATCGCGGCGAGGTTCTCCGCGAGCAGCCGCGGCGGCAGGCCGCGCAGGCCGTCGTTGGCGCCGAGTTCGAGGATCAGCAGGTCCGGTTCGTGGCGGTCGAGCGCCGCCGGCAGGCGCGAGCGCCCGCCCGAGGACGTCTCGCCGCTGACGCTGCCGTTGATCACTGTGTGGCGGAACCCTTCGCGTTCGAGGCGCGTCTGGAGCAGGGTGGGCCAGTCCTGCTTCGCACGCAGGCCGTAGCCGGCCGAGAGGCTGTCGCCCCACACCAGTATCGTCGCCGCCTGCCCGGCGCCTGAAACCATTATTGCGAAGAAGAAGATCACGATGGATCGCAGCAGCATGGAGTTCTCCGTTCCGGTGATCGAGGTCGCCGGCCTGTCCAAAAGCGTCCCGCTCGGGGATGGCGCGGGGGTCCTGCGCATTCTGCAGGATGTTTCGTTCAGCGTGGGCGCCGGCGAGTCGGTCGCGATCGTCGGCGCGTCCGGCTCCGGCAAATCCACGCTGCTCGGATTGCTCGCCGGGCTCGATGTTCCCAGCGCCGGCACCGTGCGTCTCCAGGGCACCGACATTTTCTCGCTCGACGAGGATGCGCGCGCGGCGTTGCGCGGCGAATCGGTCGGCTTCGTGTTCCAGTCGTTCCAGCTGCTGCCGGCGCTGACCGCCCTCGAAAACGTCATGCTGCCGCTCGAGCTCGCCGGCGCCGATGATGCCGACGCCATCGCGCGCCAGTGGCTCGGGCGGGTCGGCCTCGCCGCGCGCGTGCGCCATTACCCGAAGCATCTTTCCGGCGGCGAACAGCAGCGCGTCGCGCTCGCCCGCGCGTTCGCGCCGAGCCCTCGGCTGCTGCTCGCCGACGAGCCGACCGGCAACCTCGATGCGGCGACCGGCGAGGCGATCATCGAGCTGATCTTTTCGCTGAACCGCGAAGCGGGCACGACGCTGATCCTCGTGACCCATGACGAATCGCTGGCGCGCCGTTGCGGGCGGATATTGCGGATGCACAACGGCGCGCTGAGCGAGCCCGCGATTGAGCTCGGTACGGCAAGCTAGCGGTTCGCCTCGGGGGCTGTCGGCTCGAGCGCCTGCAGCACGCGCGCCGCGGTCGCGACGCCCGAGCGCACCGCGGATTCGAGCGTAGCCGGATAGTCCGGGTCGAGATAGTCGCCGGCAAGCCACAGCCCGGGGAGCGGCGTCTGCGGGCCGGGGCGGGCGAGGCCCGGGCGGCACGCGAAAGTCGCGCGCTTCTCGGTGATGACCTGCGACCATTCCGCCGCGGGCAGGCGGCGTCCGAGCTGGCGTTCGAGCTGCGCGTGCACCGCGAGTGTGAGCGCTTCGCGCGACAGCGCCTCGTGTGTGCCGTGCGTGCTGATCACACAGGCAATGAGGCCCGCCGGGCCGCCGAGCCGGCCGCGGTCGAACGCCCACTGCGCGGGGCCGTCGACGAGGCCGATCATCGCGTGCGCGAGCCGCAGCGGCGCGCCGAGCGCGAGGTACACGGTCGTAATCGGTTCGCTCGACAGCGCGTCGATCTTCGCCGCGAGCCGGGCGCAGCCGTCGAGCGGGGCGAGCAACGCGCCGGCGTGATGCGGCGCGGCGGCGACGACGACGTGCGCGTAGCGCTGGTCGGCCGGATCGCCTTCGAGACGGAATCCGCCGGCGACGGGGCGGATCGCCTCGACCGCGGTGCCGGTGCGCAGCTTGCCGCGCCGCACGGCCAGATAGCGCGCCGCCGGCACCGGGAAGAGTTCGGACAGGTCGACGCGCGGGATCAGCAGCTCGCTCGCCGAAGCGCCCGCCGCGAGGCTGTCGCGCAGGACGCTCGCGAAGACCTGCGCCGACGCTTCGGCGACCGGCGTGTTCAGTGCCGCGACGCACAGCGGCTCCCACACCAGGCGCGACAGCCGCTCGGACTGGCGCGTGTCGCGCAGCAGCTCTGCGACAGTCAGCTGCGCTTCGACGCGGAAACGCTGTTTTTTGAGGAAGCGCATCAGCCGCAGCATCGCGAGCCGGTCCGCCCAGCCCAGGCCGGTCGCGCGGAGCAGCCCGATCGCCAGATGCAGCGGCGCCGGCAGCCGGGCCGCCTGCAGGTGCATGTGGCCGGGAGTGTGCAGCGTCAGCGGCAGGTGTTCGAGCAGTTTCGGCGAGCCGCCCGTGAGGCGCAGCAGGCGGGTGAGTTCGGTGTAGGCGCCGATCAGGATGTGCTGGCCGTTATCGACGCGCCAGCCGTCCTTCGCGACGACCCGCGCGCGCCCGCCCAGCGTGTGCGAGCGCTCGAACACCGTCACCGGCACGTGCCGCCGCGCGAGCTCGACCGCACATGCGAGCCCCGCGTAGCCGGCGCCGATGATCGCGACGGGCTGCTGCGTCACGCCACCGCCGTCGCCGGTTCGCCCGCGCCGCGCGTCACGCCCGCACCCACGTCGACCCGGCAATCCACAGTTTTCTCACCGGTGTCAGCGACGTGCGCCGGTCGAGCACCTGGAAGCCGTCGCGCGCGATCTCGTCGAGCAGCGTGCGATAGATCGCCGCCATCACGATGCCCGGGCGCTGAGCCTTGCGATCGACCGCGGGCAGGTGCTGAAACGCCTGGTCGTAGAACGTCCGCGCCCGGTCGGCCTGGAACTGCATCAGCGCGCGAAAGTTGTCGCCGCCGTGTCCTTCGAGGATCTGGCTCGCCGGCACCTCAAAGCGCTGCAGGTCCTCGATCGGCAGATAGATCCGCCCGCGCCGCGCGTCCTCGCCGACATCGCGGATGATGTTCGTGAGCTGCAGCGCGATGCCCAGGTCGTGCGCGTACTTCAGCGTCTGGCGGTCGCGGTAGCCGAAGATCTCGGCCGCGAGCAGGCCGACGACGCTCGCGGCGCGGTAGCAGTACAGCTGCAGCCCCTTGAAGTCGAGGTAGCGCGTCTGCCGCAGGTCCATCTCCATGCCGTCGATGACTTCGAACATCTGCTCGCGCGGCAGGTTGAAGCGGGCAAGCACGTCCTTCAGCGCGAGGCCGACCGGATGGCTCGGGGCGCCGGCATACACCCGCGCGATTTCCTGGCGCCACCAGTCCAGCTTGTTCTGCGCGACCTGCACGTCGTTGCATTCATCGACGATGTCGTCGACCTCGCGGCAGAACGCATACAGCGCGATGATCGCCTGCCGCCGCTCCGGCGGCAGGAACAGGAAGCTGTAATAGAAGCTCGAGCCGCTTTTTGCAGCCTTGTCCTGGCAGTACTCATGAGGGCTCATCCGATTCCTTCATATCGCAGGGCGCGCCACGCGAGCCGCGGCCAGTCGGTGCGGCCGAGCATCGGGCGGCGGCGGAACACGTCGTAGTCCGCAGCTTCGATCAGTTCGAGGATGCGCAGGCCGCCGGCGACCATCAGGCGCAGCTCCCAGCCGATGCGGCCCGGCAGGCGGCGTGCGAGCGGCGCGCCTTCGAGCATCGTCGCGCGCGCCCGCTGCACCTCGAACGTCATCAGCGCGCGCCAGCGCTCGTCGCAGCGGCCGGCGTCGATGTCCGCTTCGCCGACGCCGAAGCGCGCGAGGTCGTCCTGCGGCACGTAGATGCGGCGCTTCGCCCGGTCGACCGCGACGTCCTGCCAGAAGTTGATCAGCTGCAGGCTGGTGCAGATCCTGTCCGACAGCCGCAGGTTGTCCGGCGTTGCCGCGCCGTACAGATGCAGCAGCAGGCGCCCCACCGGGTTCGCCGAGCGGCGGCAATAATCGGTCAACTCGGCGAAGTCGGCGTAGCGCGTCTTGCCGACGTCCTGGCTGAACGCGTCGAGGAGGTCGCGGAACAGCGGCAGCGGCAGCGCGTGGGTGCGGATGTTGCGGGCGAGGCGGTCGAACATCGGCGCGAGCCCGGCATCGCGAGGCGGTGCGCCGCGCCCGATCGCGTCGAGTTCGAGGCGGTAGTCGTTCAACCGCGCCAGGCGCGCGACGGCCGGCGCGTCGCCTTCGTCGGCGATGTCGTCGGCGCTGCGCGCGAACGCGTAAATGGCTTCCACCGGCTCGCGCAAACGGGCCGGAAGCAGCAGCGACGCGACAGGAAAGTTCTCGTAGTGATCGACGGGCATGGCGGGGCGCCGGGAGTATACGCGATCGGCGCAGCGCCTTCCGGTGTTCGGCGCCCATTTGTTCGGCGCCTATTTGTTCGATTGGCCCCCGCGTTGCCTGCCGCATCGAGCGGGACAGCAGGGCGACAAGCACCGCCGTTCGGATTATTGTTCGAGGCTGCATGCGAGCGGCGTGTCCCGCGACGGAGGCGGGAGCCGAAGCGGGAGCGGGGTGTGCGGCATTCTTCGTCAACGAGGGGACGCTGAACCGATGCTGGAACTCGACGGCCTGGCGAAACGCTTCGACGGGCAATCCGGGCGGGCGCTTTTCTCGCACGTGTCGCTGCGGCTCGCGCCCGGCGAGTGCGTCGCGATCATGGGGGAATCCGGTGTCGGCAAGTCGACGCTCCTGAACTGCATCGCCGGGCTCGAAGCTGTCGATGCGGGTAGCATCCGGCTTGACGGCACCGAGCTCGTCGCGCTCGACGACGACGCTTTCGCGCGGCTGCGGCGGCGCAGCTACGGTTTCGTGTTCCAGGCTTTTCACCTGCTGCCGCATCTGACGCTCGCGCAGAACGTCGCGTTGCCGCTGTGGCTGCTCGACTGCGCCGGCGCGGAGGCGCGCGAGCGGGCGACAGCGATGCTCGCGCAGGTCGGGCTCGCCGAGCGCGCCGGCGACTGGCCGCGGCATCTGTCCGGCGGCGAGATGCAGCGCGTCGCGATCGCTCGCGCGCTGGTGCATCGGCCGGCGCTGGTGCTCGCCGACGAGCCGACCGGCAACCTCGACGCCGAGCGCGCCGTCGACGTCCTCGAACTGCTGCTCGGCAGCATCCGCAGCGCCGGCGCGATCGGGATTCTCGTTACGCATTCCCGCGCCGCGGCCGCGCGCACCGACCGCGTGCTGCGCCTGACCGCGACGGGCCTTGCCGAGGAGGCGGTCCCCGCGTGAGCGCTTCGCCGCGTCGCCCCAGGAAGCGCCAATGAACGCCGGGCTGCGCCACGTATTCCTCGCGAGCCTCGCCCGGCGGCGGCTCGCGACCGCGCTGTCGCTGCTCGCGATCGCGCTCGGCGTCGCGCTCGGCCTTGCGGTGCAGCTGATCCACGGCGCGGCGCTCGACGAATTCGGCCGCGGCATGCGCCTCGTCGCCGGCGAAGCGGACCTGCAGGTGATGGGGCCGCGCACCGGATTCGACGACACGCTCTACGTCCTGCTCGCGCAGCGGCCCGAAGTGGCCGATGCGAGCCCGATCCTCGAAGTCGAAGCGTCGTTGCCGCAGCGCGACGACACCTTGCGCGTGTTCGGCGTCGACGCGCTGCGCGTGCGGCGCGTGCAGCCGGCGCTGATGCCGGTGCCGGATGCGGAGACTGCCGGCGAATTCGCCGTCTTCGCCGCGGACGCGGTGTTCCTCAGCCCCGCCGCGCAAGCCGCGCTCGCGCTCGGAGTGGGCTCCGGCAGGGGCACCGGCGTGGACACGGACGGCACGCTTGCGGTCTTCGCCGGTCCGCGCGAAGAACACCTGCGCATCCTCGGCAGCGTGCCCGGCGCCGGCCGCGGCCAGCGCCTCGCGGTCATGGACATCGCCGCCGCACAGCGGCTGTTCGATCAGGTGGGGCGCGTCACGCGTATCGACCTGCGCCTCGCGCAAGGCGTCGACCGCGCGGCGGCGATCGAGCGGCTGCGTCCGCTGCTGCCGGCCGGCGTCGAGCTGCTCGCGCCCGAAGCCGCCGCGTCGCAGGTCGCCGGGCTGTCTCGCGCGTACCGCGTGAACCTCACGATGCTCGCCGCGATCGCGCTGCTGACGGGCGGCTTCCTCGTGTTCTCGACGCAGCTGCTGTCGGTCGTGCGCCGACGCCAGGAGCTCGCGTTCCTGCGCGCGCTCGGCCTCGACCGCCGCACCTTGCTGCGCGGCCTGCTCGCCGAAGGCGCGGTGCTCGGGCTGGTCGGCGGGCTGGTCGGTGTCGCGCTGGGCTACGTGCTGAGCGGGCTCGCGTTCTCGATCGTCGGCGCGGACCTCGGGGCCGGCTATTTCGAAGGTGTCGAACCCGGCCTGCGCTTCGAACCGCTCGCGACCGCGGCCTATCTCGTCCTCGGCATCGCAGCCGGCGTCGGCGGCGCGTGGCTGCCGGCGCGCGAAGCGAGTCGCGTCGCGCCGGCGCGGGCCTTGCGCGCCGGCGACGACGTCGAAGTGTTGCGGGCGCGCCCGCGCTGGCCTGCCGCGCTCGCGTCGCTGGGGCTCGCGCTGCTGCTGTGCCTGCTGCCGCCGCTCGGCGGCGTCCCGGTGTTCGGCTATGCGGCGATCGCGCTGATCCTCGCCGGCTCGGTGCTGGTCCTGCCGGCCGTCGTGCGGCTCGCGATGTGCGCCCTCGACGGCGGGCGTTCCGTCCTGTTGCGCCTCGCGCACGCCCGGCTCGCCGCCGCGCCCGGACAGGTCGTGGTCGCCGGGGCCGGCGTCGTCGCCAGCGTCGCGCTCGCCGCGGCGATGGCGATCATGGTGAGTTCGTTCCGCACTTCGGTCGACGACTGGCTGTCCGACGTGCTGTCTGCGGACCTCTACCTGCGCGCATCGTCGTCGGGCTCCAGCGCGAGCGCGTTCCTGACGCCCGAAGTCCTCGGCCAAGTTGCCGCGACGCCCGGAGTCTCGTCGGTGCAGCCGGTGCGTTACGACACGCTGCGGCTCGACGAAGCGCAGTTTCCCGTAACGCTGATCGCCCGTCCCGTCGCCGACGGGGCCGCCGTGCCGCTCGTCGAAGGCGAGGCCGCGAACCTGCGCAAACCCGACGACCTGCCGCCCGCGTGGGTATCCGAAGCGATGGCCGATCTTTTCCGCGTCGCCGTCGGCGACACGCTGTCGCTGCCGCTCGGCGGCGCGCCGCACCGCTTCCGCGTCGCTGGCGTGTGGCGCGACTATGCGCGGCAGCACGGTGCCGTGCTCGTCGAGCTTGCCGACTATCGGGCGCTGACCGGCGATTCCCGCTCGAACAACGTCGCGATCCGCGTCGCCTCCGGCGTGGAGGCGGAAGCGGTCGCGGTGGCGTTGCAGGCGCAGTTCGACGGACAGAATTTCGAGCTCGTCGCGCCGGGCGAGATCCGCACGAAGACGCTGGCGGTTTTCGATCGCACGTTCCTCGTTACATACCTGATGGAAGCCGTCGCGATCCTGATCGGCCTGTTCGGCGTCAGCACCAGCTTTGCCGCGCTCGCGACCGCGCGGCGCAAGGAATTCGGCATGCTGCGCCACTTGGGGCTGACGCGGCGGGACATCGGCCGGCTGCTCGCGCTCGAAGGGGCACTCGGCGCGGCAGTCGGCGTCGCGGTCGGCCTGGCGGCAGGCGGCGCGGTCGCGCTGGTGCTGGTCGAAGTCGTCAACCGCCAGAGCTTTCACTGGAGCATGGACATCCGGTGGCCACTGGCGGCGCTCGCCGCGTTCGCCGTCGCGGTGGTGCTGCTCGCCGCTGTCGCCGCGCGCTTGTCAGGCTACCAGGCGATGCGCCAGTCGGCGGTGCTCGCGGTGCGGGAGGACTGGTGATGCGCGCATTCGTCGCCGCAGTGCTGCTGTGGCTCGCGTCGAGCCTGGCGGCCGCACCGTCGGTGCGGAACGGGAGCAATGACGAGAGCGTTAACGGGAGCGATCGGCCCGACTACCCGCCGGTTGTCGCCGGCCGGCCGCTGCAGTTTCCCGCCGACCACGGCGCGCACCCCGATTACCGCACCGAGTGGTGGTACGTGACCGGCTGGGTCACGGACGAGGAGGGCGTCGAGCGCGGCTTCCAGGTCACGTTCTTTCGCGTGCGCACGCGCATCGGCGAGGACAACCCGAGCCGCTTCGCGCCGCGCCAGCTGATCCTCGCGCACGCCGCGGTCGCCGATCCCGCCGAAGGCCGGCTGCTGCACGCCGAACGCGGCGAACGTGCGCTCGACCCGCTGGCCGGCGCCGCGACCGGACACACCCGCGCGTGGATTGGCAACTGGGCGCTCGAATGGTCGCAGGACCATTACCGCACTTCGGTCGACGCCGACAGCTTCGCGTACGACCTGCGCTTCGACTCCGCCGGCCCGCCGCTGCCCAACGGCCAGGACGGCTTCAGCCAGAAAGCGCCCGACCCGCAGCACGCGAGCCATTACTACAGCCGTCCGCAGCTCGGCGTGAGCGGCAGCCTGCGCGTGCGGGGCAAAACGCACCGCGTCACCGGCCGCGCATGGCTGGATCATGAATGGTCGAGCGCCTACCTGCCGGAAAAAGCGCGCGGCTGGGACTGGATCGGCATCAACCTCTCCGACGGCGGCGCGCTGATGGCGTTTCGCATGCGCACCGCCACCGGCGAAGCGACGTGGACCGCCGGCACGCTGCGCCGCGGCGACGGCATGCCGCGCGCGCTCGCTCCCGCGCAGGTCACGTTCATCCCCGGGCGGCGCTGGCGCTCGCCGCGCACCGGCACCGAATACCCGGTCGAATGGCAGCTCGACATCGACGGCCGCCGCCTGGCACTGCAGCCGCTGATGGACGACCAGGAACTCGACAGCCGCGGCACGACCGGCGCCGTGTACTGGGAAGGTGCGGTGCGCCTTCTCGAAGACGGCCGCGAGATCGGCCGCGGCTACCTGGAGATGACCGGCTATGGCGAGCGCCTGCGAATGTAGCGTCGATGTAACGTCGAGCATCCCCCCTTCTATGTATAATCCGCGCTCCGGGCGTCGTTCGAATGCCCGGCGGGCGAGGGTGGCGGAATTGGTAGACGCACTGGATTTAGGTTCCAGCGCCGCAAGGCGTGAGAGTTCGAGTCTCTTCCCTCGCACCACCCGGTTTTTCCCGATCCGCATCCGCATCCGCATCAGCACTCTTTCCCGCGTCTTTTTCGACTCCCGCGCGGCATGATCGACCTGCATTGCCACATGCTCCCGGGCATCGACGACGGGGCGGCCGATCTTGCGACTGCGCTCGAAATGGCGCGCATCGCCGCGGCCGACGGCATCACTGTCGTCGCCTGCACGCCGCACATCTATCCGGGCATGTTCGACAACAACAGCGTCGGCATCGCCGCGGCGATCCATGCGCTGCAGCAGGAAATCGACGCCGCCGGAATCCCCCTGCGGCTGACCTGCGGGGCCGACGCGCACGTCACGCCGGAGCTGCTGTCGCGGCTCAAGGCGGGAAGCGTGCCGCGGCTCGGTGACAGTCGTTATTTTCTCCTCGAACCGCCGCACCACGTGGCGCCGCCGCGCTTCGAGGAATTCGTCTTCAACCTGCTCGCGTCCGGCTATGTCCCGGTCGTGACCCACCCGGAGCGGCTGACCTGGATCGAAAGCCGCTACCCGATGTTCGGCGAACTCGTCCGCTCGGGGGCGTGGATGCAGGTGACTTCCGGCAGCCTCACCGGACGTTTCGGCAAAGAGGCGAAGTACTGGGGCGAACGCATGCTCGACGAAGGGCTCGTGCATGTTCTCGCGACCGACGCCCACAGCGCGCGACGCCGCCCGCCGCTGCTCGCGGAGGGCCGGGCGGCAGCCGAGCGCCGGGTCGGTACCCAGGAAGCATATAATTTGGTCGAGGTCCGGCCTGCGGGTATACTCCGCGACCTTTCGCCCGAGAAACTGCCGCCGTTGCCGCAAACCCGCCGTTCTTCGGCGAGTGGGCGTGCCGGCTTCTTCAACCGGCTGTTTCGACGGCATTAGCCTGCCTTGTCGAAAACGTCAGATTTGTCCGCGCCGGCAGCAGGCTCTTGCCCTAGAGTCTCGGCTTCGTCGTCCGGGGAGTGGTTGTAAATGCGTGTTTACCTTGCAGGCGCAGTGTTGTCCTGCGCAATGATTTCGTCGTCCCCCGTTCATGCCCAGGAGGTGTCCGCGCCGGCGCCCGTGGCGTCGGTCCTCCCGTCGGCAGGCACTGCGCTCAACGACCCCGGCCCCCTGTTCGACGACTACTACATCGGGCCGTACGACCTGCTCGAAATTACCGTTTTCCAGGTCGACGACCTGTCGCGCACGGTGCGCGTCAACGCGCGCGGCCTCATCGGGCTGCCGTTGATCGGGCAGGTCCAGGCAGCGGGCCTGAGCGCCCGCGTCGTCGAAGAGGAGATCGCGCGACGCCTCACGGAGTGCTGCCTGCAGGACCCGCAGGTCACGATCTTCATCAAGGAGTTCGTCAGCCAGCGCGTCACCGTCGAAGGCGAAGTGACCAAGCCGGGCATCTTCCCGCTGTCCGGGCGCACGTCGCTCCTGCAGGCGATCGCGCTCGCCGCCGGCGTCAGCGAGATCGCCGACATCAACCAGGTCAGCATCTTCCGCACTCTCGCCGACGGCAACAAGGAGCAGCTGGTGTTCGACCTCGAAGCCGTACGCTCCGGCAAAGTCGATGACCCGCTCATCCAGGGCAACGACGTCGTCGTCGTCGGCAGCTCGACAACCCGTTCGATGGTCAAGGGCGTGACCGACACGCTGCGCGGTTTCATCGGCTTCGGCACCGTCCGCTAGTCTTCCGAACAATTCGCAAAAAAATCCCCGGAAATGATGGATAACACAGAAAAGCCGGACGCCGGCGACGAGCGCGGGCAGGAAGTCCCGCGCCGCAACGCGCTCGTCGAGCGCCGCGAAAGCACTGCGCTCGCGCATCCCGCCGAATGGCGTTCCCATGTCGAGGAGGACGACGACGACACGATCGACCTGCGCGCGATCTGGGACACCATCGTCAAGCGCAAATGGACGGTGATCACGTTCTTCGCCATTGTCATGGTGTCGGTGCTGACCGCGACTTTCCTGATGACGCCGATCTACCGCGCCAGCCTCACGCTGCAGATCGAACGCCAGGAAGCCAAGGTGCTCGACTACCAGGGCGTCACGCCCAATGAGATGCAGGGCGACACCAAGGACTTCTACGAGACGCAGTACGAGCTGCTCAGAAGCCGCTCGCTCGCGCAGCGCGTCATCGACCAGCTCAACCTCGGCGACCACCCGGTTTTCGCCGCAGCTAATCCGTCGCTGCTCGCGAGCCTCAAGGCCCTTCTCGCGGGCGGGGAAGAAGAACCCGTCGAAGGTGACGCCGAGCAGATTCGCAAGCTCAAGCTGACGAAAGCTTTCCTCGCAAACCTGACGATCGAGCCGGTGCGCAATTCGCGCCTCGTCAAGATCCATTTCGACAGCTCCGACCCGGTGCTCGCGAGCCGCATCGTCAACGCGATCTCGGAAGCCTTCATCAACGTGAACCTCGAGCGGCGCATGGACGCGTCGTCGTTCGCCAAAGTGTTCCTCGAAGAGCGGTTGCAGCAGCTCAAGGTGAAGCTCGGCGAAACCGAGCGGGAACTCGTCGCGTTCGCGCGCGAGGAACAGATCGTCCGCGGCGGCGAGCAGGAAGCGAGCGTCGACACCCAGGTGATGCAGGAATTCACGACGGCGCTCGCCAAGGCGCAGCAGGAGCGCATCCGCGCCGAAGCGCTATACCAGCAGCTCGAAAGCGGCAGCGTCGAAGGCATGCCGCAGGTGCTCGAAAACAAGGTCATCCAGGAGTTCAAGGGCCACAAGGCCAAGCTCGAAACCGAATACCAGGAAAACCTCAAGATCTACAAGCCCGCCTATCCGAAAATGGTCCAGCTGCAGAGCCAGATCGACGAGATGCAGGCCAAGATCGCCGAGGAACTCGCCCACGTGCGCAGCGGCATCCGCAGCGCCTACCAGGCGGCGCGCGCGCAGGAGGCGATGCTGCAGACGAAGATGGACGAGAGCAAGCGTACCGTGCTCGGCGTGCAGGACCGCAGCATCCAGTACAACATCCTCAAGCGCGAAGTCGACACCAACCGCCAGCTGTATGACGGCCTGCTGCAGCGCTACAAGGAAGTCGGCGTCGCCGGCGGCGTCGGCGTGAACAACGTGTCGGTCGTCGACAAGGCCGAAGTCCCGCTCCAGCCATTCAAGCCGAAGACGCTGCTCAACGCGCTGATCGCCGCGCTGCTCGGGCTGTTCGGCGGCATCGGCCTGGCGCTGTTGTTCGAACACCTCGACGACACGATCAAGGACGGCGAAAGCATGGAACGCCTGCTCGGCCTGCCGGTGCTGGGCATGGTGCCGCTGGTCAAGCGCGCCGGCGACGCGGCGCGCGAGCTCGTGCTGGAACAGCTCGACGACCCGCGCTCGGGCTTCTCCGAAGCCTATCGCTCGCTCCAGACCGCGATGCAGTTCTCGACGCAGGAAGGGATCCCGAAAGTCCTGATGGTCACCAGCGCGTCGATAGGCGAAGGCAAGAGCACGACCGCGCTGGCGCTCGCGATCAACCTGTCGCAGATGGGCCTCAAAGTGCTGCTGGTGGACGCCGACCTGCGCAAGGCCTCGGTGCACCGCAAGCTCGGCTTGCCCAACAGGGCGGGGCTGACGAACTACCTCGCCGGCGACTCCCGGCCGGTCGATGTCACGCAGCCAACGCCGTACGACAAGCTCTTCGTCATCACGTCCGGGCCGCTGCCGCCGAACCCGGCAGAACTCCTCGGCAGCGCCAAGATGGTCGCGCTGCTCGACGTCGCCAAGGACCGTTTCGACTGCGTCATCGTCGACGGCCCGCCGGTGCTTGGCCTCGCCGATGCGCCGCTGCTCGGCAGCATCACCGATGCCACCGTCGTCATCGTCGAAGCGGGCGGCACGCGCAAGGACTTCCTCGCCGGCGCGCTCAAGCGCCTGCGCAGCACGCGCACTCGCGTCATCGGCGGCGTGCTGACGAAGATCGCGGCCCGCAGCGGCGCGCAGGGCTACTACTACAACTCCTACTACCAGCACGGCGACGAAGAAGGCAGTCGTTCCGCAGCATGAGTGCGGCCGGGGAGGGGGGCAGGGGAGGCGCAGCGGCGCTCGCGCTGGCAGTGTTCGCCGAGCCGACGCGCTTCGGCGAGCTGGTGCGCGGCGGCGGTGCGCTGCCCGCGGACACCCTCGTCGTCATGCGCACCGCAGCCGAAGCAGTGCGCAACGGCAGGCAATACGGGCTGGACGAGCCCCGGCGCGCAGCGCTGTTCTTCGTCGAGCACGTGCTGCTGGCGTACGAAGCGGATCATTACCGTGTTCTCGGGCTGAACCGGGACGCGACCGCCGACCAGATCCGCGAGCACTACCGCGTCATGATGGGCATCTTCCATCCGGACCGTCAGGGATGGGCCGACAGCGACCGGGAAAAACTCTCGGCGCGGATCAACCTCGCGCACCACGTGCTGCGCGACGATCAGCGCCGCGCGGCTTTTGATCTGGAGCGGAGGCAGGCCCGCTCGCCGCGGATGTCGGTCTCGATCAGGATCGTCTCGCAGGCGGAACGCAAACGCGCCGCCGGCGCCGCTCCCACCTTGACCGAAAGGTTGCCCCTGACCGTGCGGCGAAATTTCCCGCAGTACGTGCTCGGCAGCATCGCGCTCGTCGGCTTCATCGCCGTCCTCGCGGTCTATCTCAATCGCGCCCCGGCCGGCGCGATCGGCGCGTCGCGAGCATCGCCGAAAGCTCCGCTCGCCGTCGCTCCCGCCGAACGTGCCGCCCCGGTTCCGCAGGCCCCGGTTCCGCAGGCCCCCCTCGCAGCGGCGCCGGCCAAGGGGGCAGAAGCCGTGCCGGCGAAGGTGGCAGAAAAGGTGGCAGAAAAGGTGGCAGAAGCCGCACCTGCCAAGGCAATGCGCGCCGCGTCGCAGCTGCCGCCTGCCGCCGCAAACACCGCGGCGCGTGCAAGCTCCGCGAGCGCAATCCCCACACCGGGAAAAACCCCGCCCGTCGCAGCCCTCTCCCCGGTTCGCGAACACGTGCCCGAAGTGCCCGAACCCGTTCCCGCCGAGCCCCCGCCGGTCGTCGTCGACAGACCGCTCGAAGTCGCCGCGGCGCCTGTCCCACCTCCGCCGCCGCGCCCGCTCCCGCAGCCGGAAACGCAGGCGGTAAAGCAGCCAGTAACGCAGCCCGCGCCAGTCGAACTCATTCCCGCCCCCGCAGGTGCCGCGGAAGCGTCCGCTCCCGCGAGCCCGCCGGCCGAAGCGCCCGTTCCGGCCGGCCTGACGGTATCGGACGCAGCGCGTGTGTTGGACCAGTTCTCGTCGTCCTATCAGCTCGGCGACATCGACCGCTTCATGCAGTTGTTCACCGACGATGTACGCTCCGGAACCGGCCGCAGGGCGGAGATCCGCAAGGACTACGAGGAGCTGTTCGGCTCGACCCAGGCGCGTCGCATCGAACTCCTCGACATGCGCTGGTCGCCGGAAAGCGCCTCGGCGCACGGCGAAGGCGGCTATCTGGTGCGCATACGGCGTAAAGACGGCGTCGGCGAGGAAGTGTTCGCCGGATCGATCCGCTTGGAACTCATCCGGCGCGGCCGGGACGTGCTGATCAGCGGCCTGTTCCACAAGCCGTCCGATTGACCGGCAGGGCGGGGCGGCCTGGAAACCGTCTGCCCCGCCCTGCGTGCTTTCCCCCTGCACAATTGAAAAAGGCCCCGCGTTGTGCGGAGCCCTTCGGAAGTTCGTCCGGTGCGGCGCGAGGCCGCCCGGCTTATTGCCCGCTGATCGGGCGGTCGTCGTTGTCGTCGTCCTCGTGGGCGGTGCCGAGTTCGCCTCCGGCGGTCAGCAGGACCGTGCCGCCGCCGATCAGCGCGCCCATGCCGGTACTCAGACCCAAGCCCGTGCTGCTGCCAAGTGTGAACGCCGAGGTCGGCACCGGGGCGCCGATTGCCTGCGCATACTTGACGGGTTCGGGGTTCGCCGACAGCGGGCCGGTCGCGCAGACATCCACGCCGCCGATCGCCAGCACCGCGTTTTCCTTCAGGCTGGTCACGCAACCTTCGGCAAACGCCACGTCGGCTTTCGACCCCTTCAGCGTGATGACGCGGTCGCCTTCGATCAGAGGAGAACCGGCCTTGGCGATGGTGTAGTCCTTGCCCTTGTGGATCAGCACTTTACCGTCGACGTTCGTCAGCGCCGCGACCTGCAGCGGTTCGGCGGCGTGGGCGGCACCCATCGCGCCACTCAGGGTGAGTGCGGCGGCAACTCCGGTGATCTTCTTCATTTTTCAACCTCTAGGTGAATTCGATGTAACAAAACTTTGGGACGAAAGGTACACGGCGGGTCAGCGAGCGTCAAGGCGCTCGATCACGATGTCATCAAACCAGATCGGTCCGCTGGCTTCGAAATCCAGCGCGACGCGGCCGCCGAGCTGCAGCCGCAGTACCTGCGCCGCGCAATCGGCGGCGGGGACGGTGAACGTCGTCTCGAACTTGCGCCATGCCGAGCGGCCGGAAAAATGCTCCGTGATGCCGACCTGCCGCTCGCGCGCGCCGATGCACGAAACCGCCCATGCCAGTCCCGGTTCCGCTTCCAGCCCGTCCGGGCGCACCCGGCCGCGCAGCGCGTAGCTTCCGGGTTCCAGCATCAGCTGCTGGCTGAGGTGACGAAAGCGCACGCGCGGGCCGCGAAACACGACGTTCAGCGCAGCGGCGCCGGTCGCGCCGGAAGTCGGCAGCGGCTCGACCAGCACGTGGCCCGCTTTCGCGCTCACCCAGTCGAAGCCAACGCCCGACAGCGGCTCTTCGAAGCCGCCATTGAACACGTTGCCCATTCCTTCGAGCTGCTCGACCGGCAGCGCATTCATCCACGCCAGCCGCGCATCGAGCCACAGCCCTTCGCGCTGCAGGCGCCGCAGCACTGCTGCCAAGCCGTGGCCCTGCAGCGCATTCGCCGCGCTCGCTTCCGACAGCGCATACAGCGCCATCACTGTTTCGAGCCGCTCGCCCTTGTTCGCTGCGAAGCCGACGAACGCCGGCCACCACGCGACGGGTTCGGCAAGCAGCGCCGAGAACGCCTCGCGGTTCGCGGGTTCGTCCGCAATGCGCAGCAGCTCCGGGAACATCGCTGCGCGCAGGCTGCCGCGACGCGTCAGCGCGACGCTCGAATGGCGCAGCGCCGCGGCGAGATCGTCGCGCCCGAGCTCGAACCCGGCCGCGATCAGGCGCACATCCACTTTCGCCGGCGCGAAAGCCGCCGCCGCGTCGATCGCGCTTCTCGCCCGCCGCGCGTCGCCGGCTTTTTCCCACAGCGCGCCGAGCAACGCATACGACAAACCGTACGTCGGGTCGGCGCGCACCGCCCGCTGCAGCAGCGCGACCGCCCGTTGCGGCTCGGCGTCGAGCAGCTGCCGCGCCTCGCGGGTCAGCGCGACCGGATGTTCCACACTGGGCAGTTCTGTCGCGGCCACCGTTTCGCCGGTGTCGATGTAGTGATCGGCGAGGTTCAGCGTGACGATCCGCCACGCCGCGAGCGCCGCGAACAGCGCGAAAGCGAGCCACCTGGCGAGCTTGAGCGGATGCGTGAAGGGGGGCAGGCGTTTCGACATGGGGGCGGAGTATACCCGCCGCACCTTTGGCGACTGATTCTGGAGCTCGAGACTCAGCTTGACGCCAGCGCCCACCGCGTAGGGCGGATGAGCCGAAGGTGTTATCCGTCAAGCCCTTCCTGGTGTAGTCACACGCCCTCGGCAGCAGCGCCCGCTTACTGCTGGCGGGCTTTTTCCAGGTCATCGATCAGCGCATCAGCAGAGCCAGAACGGGCGGCACGGGCCTTCGTCATTGCGCGGGCTTCTTCCGTCGCCGCACGGGTCCGGGCGTTGGGCACTTTCAGCTCCAGCGGAAAAGCCTGGTCGTTGACCACGCGCTTGAGCAGGATGCGCACGGCATCCGACATGGACAGTCCCATCGCTGCCAGTGCCTCGCTGGCTTGCGTCTTGATTTCGTCGTCTACCCGGATGTGCAGCATCGTGGAACGAGCCATGGTTGGATCCTTCTGTGTCTCGTTTGCGACACAGTCAAGTGAATCGAGCGTAAGCCACAGTGCCGCCTATCTGCGCGAACTTGCGACATACGCTCTTGCTGCCCCGCAGTCCGCCAGCCTGTCAATGACCACCGAGCGGGGGCGGCGCCATTTGCATCATCGTCTCCTGGTTCGGGTCCGTAATAACCCTGCCACCAGCTCCATACTCAAGTGCATGCCAGCACTGCCAATACCATATATACGGTAACGCCAACATTCATGACAATACCTTGGATGGCCTACCGATAAGTACCTGCGTTCAGTCGTGAAATATTTGCTTGCAGCGCATGTTCATGTTGATAACATCGCGTCCCGTGCTTCGGGAAAAGCCGCAGCGCCGCGCCCCAAGGGCATTCCCGCCAATCCGAAAACTTTTTGGGCGGGGAGGCGAGGGCACAGACCACAAGCAAACAAGCCAAAAACGAGAAACGCCTGATGAGTTTTCCGGAAAGTTTTTTCGCCATCGCAGCAACCTCCTGCCTCGTTGCCCTTGTCATCGTTCTCACCAAGAATCTGCACGGCCGCTTCACGCTGGATTCGGACCATGGAATCCAGAAGTTCCACGTCGCGCCGACGCCTCGCGTCGGAGGCCTCGCAGTGGTGGCGGCGCTCGTCGTCGGCGCTTTCACGGCGGGCGCGGACGAGCAGGCGATCCTCTTTCCCCTCCTGCTGGCCGCAGTGCCGGCGTTCGCCTTCGGCATTGCCGAAGACCTCACCAAGAAAGTCAGCGTCACTCGGCGGCTGGTGGCGACGCTGTGTAGCGGCGTGCTGGCGTGGCAGCTCACCGGCATCGCGCTCGATCACCTCGACCTCGCGCCGGTCGATTTCATCCTGCAGTGGCTGCCGGCAGCGGTGATCCTCACCGCGTTCGCAGCGGGCGGAATCGCCAACGCGGTCAACATGATCGACGGCTTCAACGGCCTCGCCGGCGGCGCGCTGGTCATCATGTTCGGTGCGCTCGGCCTCGTGGCCTTCCAGGTGGACGATGTCGTCCTCGCGTCCGTGTGCTGGGCTTTCGCCGCCGCGTTCGCCGGCTTCCTCGCGATCAACTTTCCCGCCGGCAAGATCTTCCTCGGCGATGGCGGCGCCTATCTCGGGGGCTTCGCGCTCGCCTGGCTCGCCATCCTGCTGCCCGAGCGCAACACCGCAGTCTCCCCGTGGGTCAGCCTGCTGATCTGCGCCTACCCCGTGATGGAGCTGATCTTCAGCATCGCGCGCCGGCGCTATCGCGAGCACCATCCCGGCGCGGCCGACCGTCTGCACCTGCATAGCCTCGTGCATGCGCGCGTCGTACGCCATTTTGTCCCCGCCGACCGCCCCACCTTGCGCAATGCAGCCGTCTCGCCGCTGATGTGGCTGTTCGCGCTCGTCCCCGCCGGCTTCGCGCAGTTCGTCTGGCACAGCCGCAGCCAGTGCCTGGCCGTGGTCCTTCTCACGTCCGCGGCCTACCTGCTGTGCTACCTGCGACTGGTGCGTTTCCGCTGGCCGTGGTCTTCCGCCTCCGCCGCGCTGGACAACGCCGAAGCGCTCGACCGCGTCTGAGCGTTTTCCACCCTTTCCGGCGATAATCCCGCCCCGGCTTCCAGCCGCGCCAGCGACACAACCCCCGCGCCATCCAGAGACATACACACCCTTTCGGACATCAACCTCGCCGTCATCGCCGCTGATCCCTTCCGCGGCAATCTCCGCGACGTGACCGACAACGCGCAGAAAATCGGGGTCAGACCGGGCTGCGCCGAATCCCAGTGATATCAGTATTCCTGTCGGATCCCGCCAAGTAACTCGGTAATGAGGTAAGCCCCCGGCTTTGCCGGGGGACTCACAGAGGTTTGACCTATACGACGGTCAGCGTGAATTTTCGATCTCCGCCAAGAGAAGGAGATTCACGATGAAAGAGTATCAGAGCCTGAGTCACACGAGATGGGACTGTAAGTATCACGTGGTGTTCATACCGAAGAGGCGCAAGAAGAAGCTGTTCGGGGCGTTACGTCGGCATGTTGGGGAGATGCTCCACGAGTTGGCGGCACACAAGGAGTCGAAGATTGTGGAGGGGCATCTGAGAGCGGGCCCCGGAAATTCGGACAGCCGGATAGGTGGTAGCCTTGCCCCAGCGATGGCCGCGTGAGCGGCCCTGAAATGGAGCAAGAGCATGACGAGAAGGAAACGGCGAAACCACTCGCCGGCGTTCAAGGCGCAAGTGGCGGTGGCCGCGCTCAAAGGAGACAAGACGCTGGCCGAGCTGGCGCAGCAGTTCGACGTCCATCCGAACCAGATCGCCGACTGGAAGAGCCAGTTGATGGAGCGCGCCGCGCACGTGTTCGGTGACGCCTCGGCGACCGCGACCGCCGCACCGGATCTGACGAAGCTGCACGCCAAGATCGGGCAGCTGACGCTGGAGAATGATTTTTTAGAAAGCGCGCTCACCAAGGCGGGCCTGCTGAGCGCAAGAAAATGATCGACCGCACCCATGAACTGCCGCTGACGCAGCAATGCCGGATTCTGCGTCTGGCGCGCTCGTCGATGTACTACACGCCGCGAGAAGTGTCGGCGCACGATCTGGCGCTGATGCGCCGGATGGACGAACTGCATCTCGAGCACCCGTTTGCCGGAGCGCGGATGCTGCGGGATTTGCTGCGCGCCGAGGGGCATGCGATCGGGCGCAAGCACGTCGGCACGCTGATGCGCCGCATGGGCATCGAGGCGCTCTATCGCAAGCCCAACACGTCCCGGCGCCGCCGCGGTGACGAGATCTATCCGTACCTGCTGCGGGATCTGAAGATCGAACGCCCCAACCAGGCGTGGGCCGCCGACATCACCTACATCCCGATGCGCAAGGGTTTCGTGTATCTGTTCGCCATCATCGATTGGTCCTCGCGCCGAGTGCTGGCGTGGCGGCTGTCGAACACGCTGACCACCGACTTCTGCCTCGATGCGGTGCGCGAAGCGCTGCATCGCTACGGCCGCCCGGAGATCTTCAACACCGATCAGGGATGCCAGTTCACCAGCACCGATTTCACCGACCTGCTCAAAGACAACGGCATCCAGATCAGCATGGACGGCAAGGGCTGCTGGCGCGACAACGTCTTCGTCGAGCGGCTGTGGAAGAGCGTGAAATACGAAGAGGTGTACCTCAAGGCCTATGACAGCGTCGCCGAGGCCAAGGCCCACCTGGGCGCCTACCTGCGCTTCTACAACGAACGCCGGCCGCACCGCGCTCACGACGGGCGCACCCCCGACCAGGCGTACTTCGGCGCGCTCCGCGATGAGACGCCGCTGGCGGCATGACGGCACAAAGGCTGGCTCCGTGGATTTATGGACGATGCGCTTCGCGCACCGGGCCGCTTGCCGTGGAAAAGTCTGACGACTTTCCCACCGCGCAGCCCTTCGCCCACAAGCTCCACCGAGCTCGAACCGATTTTTATAAAATATGAGAAAGTCAAAACCAACCCAGACCTCGGGCCCCCGGCCCTAACCGGCAAGGCTCCACTTATCGAACCGGATTCCCTGTCCAGACAATCGGGGCCACCTCTCTGATGGGCGATCACGTGCACATGTGCCTGAGCATTCCGCCCAAGTATGCGGTCTCAAACGTGGTCGGGTATCTGAAGGGCAAGAGTGCGATCCAGATCGCGCGACGGTTCGGCGGCCGACAGAAGAACTTTACTGGCGAGAACTTCTGGGCGCGCGGCTACTTCGTTTCTACGGTCGGTCTGGACGAAGCGATCGTGCGGGCGTACATCCGCGCTCAGGAAGAGGAGGACGAGCGTTACGATCAGATGAGGCTTCCGACAATTCGCCGACTACACGCTGATCGACCCACCCGAGACCGACGACGAAGGCAATACGCGCGGGTTTTCACTGGTGCAGGCGCCTTACGAGTCCGACCTGGTCGCAGCGACCCGCATGCGCGACACCGCCTTCAAACGAGTGCTGAAGAATCTGCCGATCGGCACCGAGGTCAAGCTCGATGCGCCGTACGGTGACTTCACGCTGCACAAGACCGAATCTACCCCGGCGGTTTTCATCATCGGCGGCATCGGCGTCACCCCGGTGCGCAGCATGATCGCCCAGGCTACTCATGACAGGACCGCGCACCAGATCACCTTGCTGCACGCCAGCCGCACGCCGGACGACCTGCCGCTGAAAAGTGATTTCGAGCGACTGGCCAAGGAGAATCCGAATTTCCGTTACGTCCCGACCTTCAGCTCGGCGCCGGATGGCTGGCCCGGAGAGCACGGCCGCGTCGATGCCGCGATGGTGAGGAAATACGTACCGGACTTGCATCGGCCCATTTACTACCTGTCCGGTCCGGACGGCATGGTCAAGGCCATGCGAGCACTGCTGGTGAGCCTCGAGGTCAGCGAAGACAACATCCGCACCGAAGAATTTGCCGGTTATTGATTGCGCGCGGTGACCGCGCGCAGGTCCGGCAACTCTTGTCCGTAGCGCGTCTCTGCACCAATACCTGCGCGAAGAGTCTGAATCCTGCCAAGGCAATCGCCGAGATCAAGCGGCGGCTGGTCTACGGTACGGTGTGAACATCAGGCGGGGGCCGGCACAACCCTATCAGGAGGAGATCGCGTCATGACAAGCAAGAACAGCTTCGGGGCCCGTGGAACGTTGCAGGTGGGAGCGAAAACCTACGAAATCTACCGGCTCGACGCGGTCAGCGGCGAGGGGGCCGACGTCGCAAGCCTTCCGTATGCGCTGAAGATACTGCTCGAGAACCTGCTGCGCACCGAGGACGGAGGCAACGTCACCGCGGACGACATCCGGGCGCTGGCCGCGTGGGATGCGGGCGGGAAGTCCGACCGGGAGATCGCGTTCACCCCCGCCCGCGTGATCTTGCAGGACTTCACCGGCGTGCCCGCCGTCGTCGACCTGGCTGCGATGCGCGAAGCCATGGGCTCGCTCGCCGGCGATCCGGGGCTGATCAATCCGCTGGCGCCGGTCGAGCTGGTCATCGACCACTCGGTGATCGTCGATGTATTCGGCAAGCCGGAGGCACTCGAGCGCAACGTCGAGATCGAGTACCAGCGCAACCTGGAGCGGTATCAGTTCCTGCGCTGGGGGCAGGACGCCTTCAACGACTTCAAGGTTGTTCCTCCCGACACCGGCATCGTCCACCAGGTCAACCTGGAGCACCTCGCCCGGGTGGTCTTCACGCGCGAGGAGAACGGGGCCACGGTCGCCTATCCCGACACCTGCGTCGGCACCGACTCCCACACCCCGATGGTCAACGGCCTCGGCGTGGTCGCCTGGGGCGTGGGTGGCATCGAGGCGGAGGCCGCGATGCTCGGCCAGCCGGTGTCGATGCTGATCCCGCAGGTGCTCGGCTTCAAGCTGACCGGCAAGCTGCCCGAAGGCTCCACCGCTACCGACCTCGTGCTCACCATCACCGAGATGCTTCGCCGCCACCGCGTGGTCGGCAAGTTCGTCGAGTTCTACGGCCCCGGTGTGAGCGCCGTCCCGCTAGCCAATCGTGCCACGATCGGCAACATGAGCCCCGAGTACGGCTCGACGATTTCGATCTTTCCGATCGACGACGAAACGCTGCGTTATCTCGAACTGACCGGGCGCTCGCCCGAGCAGATCGAACTCGTGCAGGCGTACGCCAGGGCGCAAGGCCTCTGGCACGACCCGCAGGCCGAGCCGCGCTACTCCGAGCTGCTCGAACTCGACCTGTCCACGGTGATGCCCTCGATCGCCGGACCCAAGCGCCCGCAGGACCGCGTCCCCCTGTCCGAAGCGAAGGAAGCCTTTCACGGCGCGCTGGCGACATTCATTCACCAGCCGGAGCAGAAGCAGCAGGGATACGATAATGCGGTCGCCGAGTCGTTTCCGGCTTCCGATCCACCGGCCTACGAAGACTCGACGGTCCACTCGCCTTCCCCGAGCGATCACCTCGCCGAGGCGCCCGCCGGGGGCTACCGCTCGCGCGACCCGGTACCGGTCACGCTGGCCGACGGCACCGAGTGCGAGATCGATCACGGGTCAGTGGCCATCGCCGCCATCACCTCCTGCACCAACACCTCGAATCCGGCGGTGATGCTTGCCGCCGCCCTGCTTGCGAAGAAGGCGGTCGAGAAGGGGCTGACCCGCAAGCCGTGGGTGAAGACCAGCCTCGCTCCCGGCTCCAGGGTGGTGACGGACTACTACGAGCGCGCCGGCCTCACCCGCTACCTCGATGCGCTCGGCTTCAACCTGGTCGGCTACGGCTGCACGACCTGCATCGGCAACTCGGGACCGCTGATTCCCGAGGTGAGCGAGGCGGTCAGGGCGCACGACCTGTCCGTCGTGTCGGTGCTCTCGGGCAACCGCAACTTCGAGGGCCGCATCCACGCCGAAGTCAAGATGAACTACCTGATGTCGCCGCCGCTGGTGGTCGCCTACGCGCTCGCGGGGACGATGGACATCGATCTGTTCCGGGAGCCGCTCGGCAAGGGCCGCGACGGCCGGGATGTGTTCCTGAAGGACGTCTGGCCGACGGCGAGCGAGGTCCAGGCGGTGGTGGAATCGTCCATCGTCCCGGACATGTTCAAAGCCGGCTATGCCGACGTGTTCGCGGGCGACGAACGCTGGAAGTCCCTGTCCACGCCGCACGGCGATCTCTTCGCCTGGGACACGGCCTCGACCTACGTGCGCAAGCCGCCGTATTTCGAGAACATGCCGCGCCAGCCCGTGCCGGTCGCCGACATCACCGGCGCCCGCGTGCTGGCGCTCCTGGGCGACTCGGTGACCACCGACCACATCAGCCCCGCCGGCTCCATCGCGAAAAATTCCCCGGCCGCGGCCTACCTGCTCTCGCACGGCGTGGCGCAACGCGACTTCAACTCCTACGGCTCGCGCCGGGGCAATCATGAAGTGATGATCCGCGGCACGTTCGCCAACGTGCGCCTGCGCAATCAGCTCGCACCGGGCACCGAGGGCGGCTACACGCGCGACTTCACGAAGCGCGATGCACCGGTCACGACCATCTTCGACGCCTCGCAATCCTATATCGCTGCCGGCACCCCGCTGGTCATCCTCGCCGGCAAGGAGTACGGCTCGGGGTCCTCGCGCGACTGGGCCGCCAAGGGCACCTTGCTGCTGGGCGTGCACGCGGTGATCGCCGAATCCTACGAGCGCATCCACCGCTCGAACCTGCTCGGCATGGGCGTGCTGCCGCTGCAGTTCCCCGAAGGCGAGAACGCCGGCTCGCTCGGCCTGACCGGAGAGGAAACCTTCGACATCGTCGGGGTCACCGCGCTCAACGAAGGCCGCACTCCGGCCACGGTGAAAGTGAAGGCCGGAGACGTCGAGTTCGACGCGACCGTCCGCATCGAAACGCCCAGCGAGGCGGATTACTACCGCCATGGCGGAATCATGCAGTACGTGCTGCGCAACCTGCTGCGGTAGAGGCAGGGCCGGGAAGTCTTTCCCGGCTCGGGCTGCCGTGGCTTCACCGCATCACGCATGCGATCGCGCTACTCGGGCATGCCTCCAGTCCATTGCAATCATTGCATCGTGTGCGGCGTTCGGTGTCTCCTGGCCGAAGATGCAAGCAATTTGAACTTGCACGCAATAGGAGAAGCAAGGGGCCCGAATGCAGCTCCGTGGGGGGCCTCTCCAGGCCCCATGTTCGTCAGCATCTCCGGGACCCGGCCCCAGATCGGTTCGTCGAGCACCGCTGCGAGCAGATGCCGGGGCACCGTGAGTCGCCGGTAATGAAGCTGATGGGAAATCAGGCACTGATGGCGGCGATGAAGGCCTGAAGCAGCCTTTTGCGACCTCAACAAATCGTCATCGTCGTCACCGAATGACTCGGTAATGAGGTAAGCCCCCGGCTTTGCCGGGGGACTCACAGAGGTTTGACCTATACGACGGTCAGCGTGAATTTTCGATCTCCGCCAAGAGAAGGAGATTCACGATGAAAGAGTATCAGAGCCTGAGTCACACGAGATGGGAGTGTAAGTATCAGGTGGTGTTCATACCGAAGAGGCGCAAGAAGAAGCTGTTCGGGGCGTTACGTCGGCATCTTGGGGAGATGCTCCACGAGTTGGCGGCACACAAGGAGTCGAAGATTGTGGAGGGGCATCTGATGGGCGATCACGTGCACATGTGCCTGAGCATTCCGCCCAAGTATGCGGTCTCAAACGTGGTCGGGTATCTGAAGGGCAAGAGTGCGATCCAGATCGCGCGACGGTTCGGCGGCCGACAGAAGAACTTTACTGGCGAGAACTTCTGGGCGCGCGGCTACTTCGTTTCTACGGTCGGTCTGGACGAAGCGATCGTGCGGGCGTACATCCGCGCTCAGGAAGAGGAGGACGAGCGTTACGATCAGATGAGGCTTCCGATGGCGTAGCCGCCAGGGGCGGCCCACGGTTTCATGGGCGCCTTTGAGGCGCTCACAAAATCAAGCCACCGGCTTTGCCGGTGGTATTTGACTTGGATTGCCCTGGGCGCAGCGAAGCCATCCGCCGCTGACGCATCGGAAGCCCTTATTACACAGCCTCGATCAAGAGCTGCCGTTCAGCCGCATATACTTTCCTGTCCGTCGTTTTCTACAGCCGCATTCCACAGGCGGTCCGTTTCAGTCTGGTCGCTGGTCCAACCTGAAATCCCACGGCAACAGCATCTGCGGGCGCCGAGTTAATGGTAGGTGGCACGTGCCAGCATCCAACTCATGCGCCAAGGTGAACGGGGTTACGTCAGCACGATCGGTACCAGGGCCCAGCCGCCAACTGGAGACACGGCCCGCTCGGCTGGCCGCTGCGAGTCGAGTGCAATCGACGACGTCGCGGCGAGGAGTTCTTGCATCGCTATGCGCATTTCCAGTGTCGCCAGCAAGCGTCCGGGGCACGCGTGCCTTCCGATGCCGTACACCAGGTTTCGGTCGGCGTTGCGCTCCGGATCCATGGCGTCCGGGTCGCCGAAGACCGCCTCGTCCCGGTTCGCGGACGTCCAGTTCAATTTCACGCGTGCACCTTGCGGCAGTTCCGCGCCACCGATCGTGACAGGGCACGTCGTCACGCGGCGATTGGACACGAACGGGTCGTCGATCCGAAGGATCTCGTCGATGATGGCATCGATCTCGGCGTCAGGCACGCCCGAGCGCAGATGATCCTGCACAGCTGGGTGCGTCGCCAAGTGATGGGCCAGCACGCCGATACAATGTGCGATGGAACCCAGGTCCCCACCCGTCCAGTTACGCAGAACCGACACGATCTCCGCGTCGGTCAGCGGCCGGCCGTTCACTTCGGTGCGCATGAGCCGGGCGGTGACATCGTCCGCGCCGTCCTCGTGCGCAGCGCCGCGGCGCGGCTCGAGCACGGAGCGGATCAGGTCGTCGAACGACTCCGCCACCCGCTGCGTCCACGACCGATCGCCCGAGCGCGTCGCGGCATGGTTCTCGGCAACCCAGTCCACGAGGCGATCTTCGAGATCGGCCGGCCAGCCCAGCCACGCGCTTTGCGCCCGGACCGCGAACCGGACGCCCACTTGGGACACGGCGTCGACGGCAACGCCCCTGGGCAGCGACGCGACCAAGCCGGCCGCCACCCGACGGAATCGCTCACGGAAGGGGGCGAGCGCCTCCGGGGTGAGGAAGCGGTCCAAGGCCTCCCGGTATGCCGTGTGCTCGGCCGAGTCCTGTCAATGCCGATTTAAAACTGACACGCTTTCCCGGCGGTTGCCGATTTAAAACTGATACACCTCTATCCCATTGACATGTGCGACGGAGCGCCCCGAAGGGAGGGCCGAAGGCCCGACCGCAGGGGCGCTCCGTCGCGCGGCCCTCAGCCGGCGACCGCCAGCGCTTGCACCATCCCGGCCTTGCGCTGGTGTTTCAGCCGGTAGCTCTCGCCGCTGATCGGCACGATGTGCGCGTGATGCAGCAGCCGATCCAGTAGCGCCGCCGTGAGCGTCGCATCCTGGGCGAAGGTGCTGTCCCACTGCCCGAACGACAGATTGCTGGTCACGATCAGGCTGCCCCGCTCGTAGCGCGCCGCGATCACCTGGAAGAACAGGTTGGCCTGCTCGCGCGTCATCGGCAGGTAGCCGATCTCGTCGACGATCAACAGCCGGTAGGCGTTGATCGCCCGCTGCATCACGTTCTTGAGCTGGTTGCGCTCATGCGCCAGGACCAGCGTCAGCAGCAGGTCGGCGGCGGTGGTGAAGCGCGTCTTGATGCCGGCCTGCGTGGCGCGGTAGCCCAGCGCGATGGCCAGATGGGTCTTGCCCACCCCGCTGGGGCCCACCAGCACAACGTTCTCGGCACGCTCGACGAAGGCGAGGCTGGCCAACTCCTCGATCTGGCTGCGCTTGAGCCCGCTGGCAAAGCCATAGTCGAAATCCTCCAGCGTCTTGATCGCGGGGAAGCCCGCCAGGCGCGTGAGCATGCTTTGCTTGCGGCTCTGACGACCGGCCGCCTCGGCCCGCAGCAACTGTTCGAGGAAGTCGCTGTAGGCCAGTTGATCGGTGGCCGCCTGCTGGGCCGCTGCGGCATAGCCTTGGGCGGTGAGCGGCAGGCTCAGCGTCTGGCACAGCGCCTGGATCCGTTCGTATTGCAGGTTCATGCGCCGATCTCCTGCGCCTGTTGCAGCGTCTGCAGCAACGCGTCGTAGACGGCCAGCGGATGCTGGGCGGGTTGCGCCGTTTCGAGGTGCGCACGCACGGCGGGCGGGCGCACGGGGCCCTCGTCGTGTGCCGCCTCAGCCTGCGGCCGGGCGCCCTCGATGTCGCCCCGCCACGGCGGTGCCAGCGCCTGCAGCGCAGCCCGTTCGGCCGCCAGCCGCGCTACCGGTTGCTCGCCGGTGGTGCCATGCACGCGCACGTTGGCGACTTCGTCGAGCCAGCGGCGCACCTGCACCGTGGCCGTGGCGGCGTCGAGCACCAGACCGGCCTGCTTGAACTGCGCCACCAGCGGCACGTAGAACGAGCGCCGCAGATAGCCGTTGAAGCGCTCCACCTTGCCCTTGGTCCGTGCCCGATAGGGGCGGCACAGCTTGATCACGAACCCGGCGTGACGGGCGTAGTCCAGAAAGCCGGCGTGGTAGCGGTGCGCGCCTTCGCCGTCGACATCGCGCTCGAGCACCACGGTCTTCATGTTGTCGTACAGCACCTGGCGCACCACGCCCCCGAACGCCGCGAAGCTGCGCTCGTGGCAGCCGATCAGCGTCGTCACCTTCATGTCGGTGACAAACTCGACGTAGCTCATGCGGCTGTAGCCGAGCGTGGCGCAGAACGCGTACAGCGGCTGCGCGCCCTTGCGAAACTCCACCCAGTCGACCTGCATCTGGTGGCCCGGCGCCGTCTCGAAGCGCACCACCGGCTCCGATGGCTGCGCCGGCTTGAGCATGTGCATGAACGCGCGCAGCTGGCTGGCGCCACCCTGATAGCCCTGCGCCACGATCTCACGCATCAGGACCGAGGCCGGAATCCAGTGCGGATGCGCCGCCGCCTGGCGTTCGCGCAAGTACGCCTCGAAGGGCGCCAGCTTCGTCACCCGCTGGACCTTGCGCGCGTAGCGTGGCAGCTCCGGCGACGCCAGGTGCGCACGCACCGTGTTCACCGCACACCCCACCTCGGCGGCGATCCGCCGAAGGCTCAACCCGTGACGCCTCAACAGTTCGATTTCCACATACACCTCGTCTGTGATCACCCGGGCTCCAAATGGCCCGATCTTCTCAACTCGGTGTATCAACTTTCAATCGGCAGCCCGTATCAACTTACATCCGGCAGTGACAAGTCCATGCCGTTCGGGACGTGGAGATGGCTCGACACCGCGCTGGAAAACCTGTCATCGCTCAGCGCAGCCTGCGCGACCAGTTCGTGTCTCAGCAACACCCACTCGCCATGGACGTTGCGCACCACGCCGTGCCGGGGACGCAGCTCGTCGGTGTAGGCCCTCAGGTCCCTGCCAGTGGCAGACAGATCATCAGGCATGTGGTCGGTCATCCCTATCCCCTCCATGCATTCCAGGCAGACGGCAGTCGATGCCGACACCTACAAGTCCAGATCGGTAACCGCACCCTTGCTCGCGGAACTGGTGAGCTTTGCGAACTTCGCCAGCACCCCGCGAGTGTAGCGCGGGGACGGCGGCGTCCAGTCGGCGGCTCGGCGCGCGAGCTCTTCATCACCGACATTCAGCTGGACGAGCTGCCGGTGCGCGTCGATCGTGACCGAGTCCCCGTCGCGGACCAGTGCAATCGGGCCACCGACGAACGCTTCGGGGGAAACGTGGCCGACGACCATGCCCCAGGTGCCTCCCGAGAACCGGCCGTCGGTGATCAGCCCGACCGACTCTCCCAGCCCCTGTCCGACGAGCGCCGACGTCGGGGCGAGCATCTCGCGCATGCCGGGGCCGCCCTTGGGCCCCTCGTAGCGAATCACCACGACGTCACCCTCCACGATCCGGCGCGCCATGATCGCCCCCATCGCGTCGTCCTCGGAGTCGAAGACGCGTGCCGGGCCGGTAATGGCGGGATTCTTCAGACCCGAAATCTTCGCCACGCAACCTTCCGGCGATAGATTGCCCCTGAGAATTGCCAGATGGCCCTCCGCGTACAGCGGATCGGACAGCGTACGGATGACGCCCTGATCGGCACGCGGCGCCGCCGGCACGTTCTCCAGGACCTCCGCGATCGTCCGCCCGGTGATCGTGACGCACTCGCCGTGCAGCAGCCCGGCTTCGAGCAGCAGCTTCATCACCTGCGGGATGCCGCCTGCCTGATGGAGATCGGTCGCGAGGTAGTGCCCGGAGGGCTTCATGTCGACGATCACCGGCACGCGACGCCGAATGCACTCGAAGTCGTCGATCGTCCACGGCACTTCGGCTGCGTGCGCAATTGCCAGAAAGTGCAGCACCGCGTTGGTCGAGCCTCCCGTCGCCATGATCACGCTGACGGCGTTCTCGATCGCCTCCCGGGTGACGATGTCGCGCGGACGAAGGCCGCGTTTGATCGCCTCCACCAGCACCCGGGCGGACTCGGCGGCGCTCGCGAGCTTCTCGGCGTCTTCGTTGGCCATCGTGGAGGAATACGGCAGGCTCATGCCGAGCGCCTCGAACGCGGCGCTCATCGTGTTTGCCGTGTACATCCCGCCGCACGAGCCGCTGCCAGGGCAGGCGCGCTTTTCGATTTCCTTGAAATCGACCGGGTCGAGCCGCCCCGCGGTAAATTCCCCCACCGCCTCGAAAACCGAGATGATGTTCAGATCCCTGCCTTGGTAATGCCCCGGTTTGATCGTGCCGCCATAGACATAGATTCCAGGCACGTTGGTGCGGACAAGCGCCATCATGCCGCCGGGCATGTTCTTGTCGCATCCGCCGATCACGACGACCCCGTCCTGCCACAGCCCATTGACGCAGGTCTCGATGCTGTCGGCGATCACTTCCCGCGACACCAGCGAATACTTCATGCCCTCGGTGCCCATGCCGATGCCGTCGGACACGGTGGGAGTGCCGAACAGTTGCGGATTGGCCCCGGCCTCCTTCAAGGCCGCGACCACGGTATCGGCCAGCGGTTGCAGCCCGCTGTTGCAGGGCGTGATCGTCGAATGTGCGCTCGCCACGCCGACCATCGGCTTGCTGAAATCCGTTTCCCGATAGCCCATCGCGTAGTACATCGATCGATTGGGCGCGCGCATCACGCCTTCGGTCACGTTGCGCGAACGTTCATCGATCCGGGCTGGACGGGTGGGGTCGGACATATCGTCTCCTTGCTGGTAGCGGTTCGCATCCCCGGCTTCAGGGCATCGGCCGTGCCCCGACGTTTCCTGAGAATCATAGGTCGGGGCGCCCTCGGCCGCACTGGCCGGCTGCGCCGCCCACCCAGGTCGAGAGCGAGCCTAGAATGAAGCAAGACGTGCACATAGCGGGCCGAAGTCGGCCGATGAGGCAAGGACGATGGACGTAGACATTCCCGACCCGGCCTACACGAGCTCCGAGCGCGCCCGCGCGAGCTTCCGCCTTGCGTTCAGGATCGCGCTCTGCCTGGTCGCTTTCCTGTGGCTGATCCAGGCGGTGAACACGGCGCTCGACCTGGGCCTCGCGCGGTTCGGCGTGCGCCCCCGCGAATTGAGCGGACTGCCCGGCATCGTCCTGGCGCCGCTGCTGCACGGCAGCTTCGGCCACCTGATCGCCAACACGGCGCCGCTGCTGGTGTTGCTTACGGCGATGCTGCACCTCTATCCGGGCTCGGCCGTCCGGGCACTCCCGGCGATCTTCCTCGGCCCTGGCGCCGCGGTGTGGCTGCTCGGCCGCGCATCGGTCCATATCGGTGCGAGCGGGGTGGTCTACGGCCTGGTCGCCCACATTTTCCTGGCCGGCGTGATCCGACGCGATCGGCGCGCATTCGCCGCGTCCCTGCTCGTGTACTTTCTCTACGGCAGTCTGGCCTGGGGAGTCCTACCGATTCAGCAGGGGCTGTCGTGGGAAACTCACCTGGCAGGTGGCCTGATCGGCGCGCTGTCGGCGATAGCGCTGCGGCGTCTCGATATCCCGCCTCGCCGCCGCTATGCCTGGGAGGACGAAGAAGGCGGGCGCGAATGATCCATTGCATGGCGCGACGAAAACCGGCCACCCGCGCGTGAAGCGCCGCGAGAGCGTCCCTTGCGGTCACTTCTGCCGCCGCGCCGCCGCGATGGATCGCCCCCACTCGTATTCACGACAACATCACGCTGCGTCAGGAGAACGTCTGGATGAGTTGACGTAGACGATCGCATGCGACGGGGAGATGAGCTTCGGGTGTTGTGGCGACACCGAGAAGAAGCCCCGGGCGTTGAATTCCGGCGGGACTGAACCACGTAGACAGTGGAGACGGCGCCAGCCCGAAGGCCAGTGCTTCTCGGGCGATAACGCTGTCGCGCGCCCCTTCGGGTAGCCATAGCAGTACGCCGAGGCCTGCCGGACGGGCGGGATATCCCATGGACTGCACCATTGCAAGGAGCGCATTACTCCGACCAGCATATACGCGCTTCATGCGACGTAGATGCCGCATGTAGTGCCCGTCGCGCATGAACTCCGCCGTTGCCCACTGCACCGCGGGACCGGGAGCGGGAGCGAGACACAGGACCGTTTCGGCAAATTGCGGCACCAAGGCAGGAGGCACGACGACGAAGCCGAGCCGCAGCGTGGGACTGATCGTCTTGCTGAACGAGCCGATGTGGACCACACGTCCGCTGCTGTCCAGTGATGCCAGCGCGGGGGCCGCCCGGCGCTTTAGCTGGAGCTCACCGAGATAGTCATCCTCGATAATCCATGCGCCGGCGCGCGTTGCCCATTCGATCAGTCGAACCCGGCGGGCGAGCGACAGCGGGACTCCGGTCGGAGCCTGCTGCCCGGGCGTCACCAGCGCCAAGGCCGCATCCGGCGCATGCTGCATGCCGTAAGCAACGTCGATGCCGTCGTCGTCAACGGGGATCGGGACCGGGGCGAGCCGAGCGATTTCAAGCGCTTTGCGGCTGGGAGGAAAACCGGGATTCTCCACCCAGGCGGATCGCCCTTCCGGCTGGAGGACCCTGAGCGCGACGCCGAGTGCGCCGGAAAAACCCGCCGTGATGAAGATCTGGGACGGACGGCATTCGATACCCCGCGAAAGTGCCAGATGCGCCGCAATCTCGCGTCTGAGTTCGGGTTCGCCGCGCGGATCAGGATAGACGAGCGGAGCGGCGACTTCGGCGCGGGCGGCCTGAGCGCGCAATCGGGCGAAAAGTGCGACCGGAAAGCTGTCCGAGGCGGGCACGCCGTTCTGGAACACGGCTGTCCCGCTAAGGAAGTCCTGGTACAACTGCGGCAACGCATCCGCCGTCCTGGACGGGTCCGGAGCTGCGCGCTTCGCCGGATGGTCCGCCACTCGCGTACCGCCGGAACGCGACGAGACGACGAGCTGCTTATCCGCCAATCGCTCGTAAGCGGTCTTGACGGTGCCCCGTGCGACGCCCAGTTGTGCGGCGAGGTCCAGCCACGAGGGCAATCGTGCGCCGGGCGCGAGCACTCCGCTGTCGATCGCTGCCGTGACGCCGATGCGGATCTGTTCGGCCAGGGAGGTCCCGGCCGTTCGATCGAGCTTGAGATCGAGGATCTTCGCCATGCTCCATGGTACATCCTGAATATACGTTTTTGGTTCTTTTTAATGAACCTCAGCGACTACATACTCCTGTCCACACGATCCCGTGCTCCCGAGAAATAGGTTTTTGAAATGAGTGAAAGACTGGATTACACGAAAACCTCGCCCGGTGGCGTGAAAGCCTTCGGCAGCGTCTACGGCTACGTCATGCAATCCGGGCTCGATGACGTGCTGGTCGACCTGGTCTATCTGCGCGTGAGCCAGATCAATGGATGTGCCTATTGCCTGGACATGCACACTCGCGACCTCGTCAAGAAAGGGGTGAAGGTCGAGAAGTTGGCGCTCGTGCAGGTGTGGCAGGAGGCCGGGGAACTGTTCAGCGATCGCGAACGGGCAGCCTTTGCGTGGGCGGAAACGGTGACCCGGGTGGCGCAGACCGGCGTTCCGGATGCCGAGCTCGAAGCCGTCAGCCGCATCTTCAACGAGAAGGAACTGGCTGACCTGACGATGGCCATCGGCTTGATGAACGCCTACAACCGCCTCGCGATCAGCTTCCGTCGCACACCGGAAGCGGTTCTTGCAGCCAGGTCCTGAAAAGGGTTCGAATTTTTTCTACCCGACGACGGCAGTTCGCGTCGCTTCAATTACAGGTTGAACACATGGAACAGCGATTCGACATCACCAAACTTATCCCCGAGGGCTATAAAACCATGTACGCGCTGCACACCTACGTGCAGGGCGCCGGTCTCGATCTCGGCCTGCTCGAACTGGTGCGCCTACGCGTGTCGCAGACGAACGGTTGCGGCTTCTGCGTCGCCATGCATATTCCGCTCGCGCGAAAGTACGGCATCACCGAACATCAGATCAATCTTGTCGCCACCTGGAAGGAATCGCCGGTCTTCAGTGTTCGCGAGCGGGCGGCACTGGCTTGGGCCGATGCGGTGACAGCACTTGCCGGACAGGAGGTGCCGGATACGGTCTATGAACAAGTGAAGGCCGAGTTCAGCCCTGAGGAGATTGCCAACCTCACGCTGTGCATTGGTGAGATCAACACCTGGAATCGCCTCATGATTGCGTCGCGCACGCCGCCAGCGCTGTAAGGGCGGCGTCGGCCGATCGTTTCAGAAACGATTTGCAGTGAGTGCGACCGTACTACCGTTCTTCGAATCCAGCTCCCGCGGCGACAAGGCGAAGAGCAGCGAGTTCGGTTTCCCGCTGCTGTCGGCGATCACGGCACTCATCGGGCGTGGGGCTCAGGGCTCGACCCCGTCCCGCAGTTTCACTATGCCGGTGGCGCCCAAGGCCCCCGACCACCCGGTCAAGTTGATTACTTGAACGTCGTCAGTTCCTTGTCGTCGGTATCCACTACGAAGATCGCAAGCAGCTTTGCGGGTTTGGTTTTGCTCGCGTTGCGGCTCACTGGATGACTGGAGCCCGGTGGCTCCGACCAACTCTGCCCAGCCTTGTAGATACGGCTCTCGCCGTTGTTGACCTTCGACTCGATCGAGCCGGACACGACATAGGCGTAGATGAATGCGGACTTGGCGTGAACGTGCGGAAGTGATGTCCCGCCCGGCGGGTAATCAACTTCCACAGCCACCAAGGACTTGCCAGGGATGTTGGGAATATTTTGCTCGAAATTGGGCGTGATCTTGTCGCCGAGTCCATCTGCCAGGGACGGGGCGGCCCACGCAAGCAGTGCGGCGGAGCCCAGCGCAGTGATCGCGATACGGAAGTTCATTTCAGTTGCTCCACCGCGCTGCACGCGTCCCACGACGCATGAAACGGGCGTTAAATAGTGGGGCGGCGTCCGGCACAGAGGTCGGTTCATCCTTGGTGTCTTGAACCCGTATGTCAGTTGGACCCGCGGCCACACGAGCACCCCGTACTGTCGCCTGGAGCTTCGCGCCCCTGAGCACGCATCCTAGAGTTCGATGACGTGGGCCGCACGCCGATGTCGCCGCGACATGGAGGCGATCATGGAAGTCATCTATCCGCGCTGCGCGGGACTCGACGTGCACAAACAAACAGTGGTGGCCTGCGCCCGTATCGCTGGCGACGGCCCGCCGTTGCAGCAAGTGCGCACGTTCGTCACGACCACCTCGGGGCTGCTGGCCCTGGCCGACTGGCTCGAGAGCTTTGGCGTCGAGCAGGTCGCGATGGAGGCCACCGGGGTGTACTGGAAGCCGGTGTGGCACGTGCTCGAAGGCCACTTCGAGCAGGTACTGGCCAACGCGGCACACGTCAAGAACGTGCCCGGGCGCAAGACCGACGTCAATGACGCGACGTGGCTGGCCGACCTGCTGGCCCATGGCCTGATCCGCGCGAGCTTCGTGCCGCCCGTGGCGGTGCAGGAACTGCGTTCGCTCACCCGCACCCGCAAACAGTTCGTGCGCGAGCGCAGTGCGCACATCCAGCGCATCGAGAAAGTGCTCGAAGACGCCAATCTCAAACTCGGCGTCGTGCTCAGCGACATACTCGGCCAGAGCGGGCGCGCGGTGCTGCAGGCCATCATCGCGGGGCAGGACGATCCCCTCCGCCTGCTCGCGTGCGTGAGCACGCGCGTGAAGGCGACTCGCACCGAGCTGCTCGAAGCCCTGCGCGGCCACGTCAGCCCGCACCACCGCTTCATGCTCAAGCTGCACCTCACGCACATCGATGCGCTCGATCACGCCATTGCCGCCATCGAGAAGGAGGTCGGCCAGGGGCTCGAACCCTTTCGACAGGCGGCCGCGCTGCTGAGCACGATGCCGGGTTTGAGCGCGGTCAGCGCCCACGTGGTGGTGGCCGAAATCGGCATCGACATGTCGCGCTTCGCCACGCCCGGCCATTTGCTGTCCTGGGCCTGCCTGTGCCCGCGTAACGACGAGAGCGCCGGCAAACGCCGCAGCACCCGGTTGCGTCGCGGTGCCAACTGGCTCAAGACCACGCTGGTACAAGCGGCCTGGGCCGCCATCAAGGTCAAGGGCAGCTACCTGCAGGCGCAGTTCCATCGCCTGCGCGCTCGCCGCGGTGCCAAGAAGGCCATCATCGGCGTGGCCGCCTCGATGCTCACCGCCGCTTGGCACATGCTGCGAGACGGCACCGAATGGCAGGACCTGGGCGCCACACACTTCGATCGTGCCGATGCTCACAAGACCGCCAACCGACTGATCCGAAGGCTTCAACAGATCGGTTACGCCGTGAGCGTCGTGCCCGTTTAAAAGACTGGGTTTCATCCTAGGGTTACTCCTGTTCGAGAAGCGATTGCACAGGTATTGTGCCGAGTGCTTGGTGCAAAGTCGTGAACCAGAAAGGCTCTGAATTGATGCACCATGCATGTCTTCCCGGCTTCCAATCGCGATCGAGCAGGCGTCACAAACCTCCCCGAACGGGCATACAGGAAATGCCATGCTCAGAGCCACCTCGACTTCCGGGCAGGTCTCGGAGAGCCTTGCCAGCAGCTTTCCCAGAATCTGCGCACTCGGATTGCGGATCACCGCGACAAGCATCGATGCCACGCCTGCTACGACCAGAAAACGAGTCAGCCTACCTTTGTGTCATCCCAGGGTCGATCCAGGACCCCGGTCCGAGGCCAGGCGCTCCACCGCGCAGGGAATGCCGCGCAGGGCGTTGGAGCCGGCCACCGGGTCGAAGCACTCGGCGTCGCTGCAGGCGTTGTAATTGACCGCCTCCTGCGTGCTCCACCAGCCGTACTGCGCCCACACCGTGCCTGCTGCCAAGTGCCGGTTGATGCGCGCGGCGGCGCGCATTTCGCCGCTCGCCGCGCGGATCGCCACCTTATCCCCGTCGGCGACGCCGGCCGCCGCCGCCACGTCGGGCGCCAGTTCGGCCACCGGCTGCGGGGCGTGGCGGCGCAGCGCCGGCTGGTTGCGCTGCTGGCTGTGACAGTAGGGAGCGATCTTGCCGCAGGTCAGCCGCCAGGGGAATTGCGGGTCGACAGCGGGTGGCGCGTAATCGGGCAGGGGGTCGTGCCCGGCGCCGGCGAGGGCCGCTGACCACAGCTGCAGCTTGCCGCTCGGGGTGGCGAAGCCTTCGTCCTCGTAGTTGCGATAGCGGGTGGCGAGCGGCACGGTGAGGCCGCGCGGCGCGGCGCGCAGGGCTTCCGGGGTGAGCCCGGCGGGCGCGAGAATGTGGGCCAGCCCGGCGGCGGGGTCGCCGCCGAAGAAATGCCGGTCCAGCCCCAGGCGGCGGGCGATGGCGAAGACGATAGCGGTATCGGCCCGCGCCTCGCCGGGCGGAGCGGCCACCGCCGGGCGCAACTGGACGTGGTTCTCAGCCGCCTGGCTGACCATGAAGCCGCCTTGCAGGCCGGGGCGTTCCCAGCACGAGGCGACGGGCAGCACGAGGTCGGCCCAGCGCGTGGTGGGGGTGTGGAAGAGCTCGGTCTGCACGAAGAAGTCCAGCCCGGCCAGCGCCTTCTCGGCGAGCGCCGCTCCCGGCTTGGTGAGCAGGAAATTGCCCCCGAAGGAGACCAGCGCGTGCGGCACCGGTGAAGCGAGGACGGCGTTGAAGAAATCGCGGCTGGTCACCCAGCCTTTGCTGCTCGGGCCGAGCGGGCGCTCCTGGCGGGCGTAGGTGTGTTGCCGGGTGGCGGCGTCGACCAGTTCGAAGCCGGCGATGTCGGCGAGCGGCGGCCTGGCGAACCAGACGTTGCCGCCTCGCGCATCCAGCCAGCCGGTCAACGCGTAGAGCAGGTTGATCGCGCGCGTGGTCTGGGTGGCGTTGGCCTGCTGGCAGGTGCCGGTCCAGGTGAAGAAGGAGAGCGGGCCAGAGGTGGCGATGAGCCGGGCCGCCTGGCGCACGGCGGCGGCGTCGACCCCGGTGAGTTCGGCCACCCGCTCCGGCGGGAAGCCGGCGGCGCGCTCGGCGAGGCGCTCCAGCACCGTGCCCCGGCCGTCGGGGGCGGGGTCGAAGGCGTCGCTGTGGCGGGCGAGGAAATCGCGGTCGATATGCCCGTCTTCGAGCAGCAGGTGGATGAGGCCGAGCGCCAGCGCGGCGTCGCTTCCCGGGCGCGGCGCCAGCCAGAGGTCGGCGCCGCGCGCCAGGCCGGCGCCGCGCGGGTCGATCACCACCAGGCGCGCCCCGCGCTTCTGGGCGCGGCGGATTTCCTCGGTCTGCGCCAGCCAGGTGGCGGCCGGGTCGAAGCCCCAGAGCAGGATGCAGCCGGTGTTCTCGTAGTCGGGCATGCCGATTCCGGCCCCCCAGGTCAGCGCCGGGGAAAAGTCCTTGTGCCAGTTGCAGTTCTCGGTCGCGAAAATCAGGTTTGGGCTGCCGAAGGCGTGCGCCAGGCGGTGAATCCAGCCGAAGCTGTCGGCGATGGCCGTGCCGCTCGGCGTGGTCACCGCGAAGGTGGTGGCGAGCGGGCCGATGGCGCGCAGCCGGTCGCCGATCTCGTCGAGCGCCTCGTCCCAGGAAATCGCCCGCCAGCCGGGATCGGCCTCGCCCTTGGGGCGGGTGCGGCGTAGCGGCATGGTCAGGCGGTCGGGGTGATGCACCAGTTCCGGCGCGGCCTTCGCCTTGATGCACAGCGTCTTGCCGGTGGGGTGCCCGGGGTCCGGCTCGACGCCGAGCAGACGGCCGTCCTCGACCACCGCCAGGCAGCCGCAGCGGGAAATGCAGAGGGCGCAGTAGGTGGGGATACGCTGCCGGGTTGATGGGGCGCTCATGTCGGTCTCCTGGCGGGGCGAGGCGAACGGGGCGTTCGATCCCGGTGCGACGCGTCGCATGAGCTTACTGGCGAACACGCCGGCGGCCAACCCGGCTCCGAGTGACGCAGGCTGGAAAAATGGAGTCCGACGTTTCGTAGAATTGCACGAACGGATGACACAGATGGAACGGATGCCGCGAGGGGTCTATCCGCAGGAATTTCGAGAGCAGGCGGTCGAGCTGGCTCAGACCGAAGGGCTGTCGATGAGAGAGGCTGCGCGGCGGCTGTCGATGCCCTTGGGCAGCCGGAAGAACTGGGTGAATGCGGCCCGGGCGGGCAAGCTGGCATCCACCGCATCAAGCGACTCCGCAAGAAGCTCGGATTGCGCTGCAAGCAAAAGCGCAAGTTCAAGGCGACGACGGATTCGAAGCACAATCTACCGGCGGCGCGGAACCTCATCGATCGCCAATTTGACCGCCTCGGCCCGGAACTCCGGCGTGTGCTGCTGACATTTTCTTTGTATCTGCTGGCTCCCGTTCGGCAAGTCTACCAACCGGGAGTGTCCATTTTCGTCAGGTTACCTCAGTCGCGCTTGTGAGCGTTCTCCTTGTCGCGCACCTGTGGGCTGTGGGTTCAGTTCTGCATCGTTCCGATCGCATGGCGCAGGCGATGATGGGCCAGCGTCAGGAACACCGCGCCGATGGCCGCGACCATGATGAAAGACGGCCATACCACGTTCAGTCCTGCGCCGCGGAACAGGATGGCCTGCGCGAGCGACACATAGTGCGTGGTCGGCGCCAGCGACATCAGGTACTGGATCGTCTCGGGCATGCTCTCGCGCGGGGTGACGCCGCCGGACAGGATCTGCAGCGGCAGCAGCACGAGGATGGACATCAGGCCGAATTGCGGCATGTTGCGCGCGACCGTGCCCATGAAGATGCCGATCGAGGCCGCGGCGAACAGGTAGAGCAGGGTGCCGAGCGCGAACAGGGCGGCCGAGCCGGCCACGCTGATGCCGAGGAAACCCTTGATCACCACTTGCAGCGAGAAGGATGACGCCACGAGCACTACCACGCCCATCGACCAGATCTTCGATAGCATGATCTCGAGCGGCGTGACCGGCATCACCAGCAGGTGTTCGATCGTGCCGTGTTCACGTTCGCGGATCAGCGCGGCGCCGGTGAGCAGGATGCCGAGCATGGTGACGTTGTTGATCAGGGCGTTGATCGCGGCGAACCACGAGGCATTGAGGTTGGGGTTGAACATTGCGCGCGGCACGAGTTCCACAGGCTGTGGGGCCGGCGCGCGCACGCGCTGCACGAAGGCGCTGATCTCGTCGCCGATGATGTTCTGGATGTAGCCGGCGCCGGTCTGCGCCTGGCTCTGGCGGGTGGCGTCGACATTGAGCTGCACTGCCGGGCTGCGGCCGGCGAGCACGTCGCGCTGGAAACCGGGCGGGATGTCGAGCACGAAGGTATGGCGGCCGGCGTCCATGCCACGGTCCATGTCGGCCAGCCCGACGTGTTCGGGGGTGATGAACTGCGGCGGCTGCAGCGCGGCCACGATACGGGTCGATAGCTGCGAACGGTCTTCATCCACGACGGCAATCGAGGCGCGGTTGAGGCTCTCGGGCTTGGCGCGGGCGTCGGCATAGATCGACACGCTGAACATGAACACGATCAGGAACAGTAGCGCCATGTCGCGCGCCAGGCTGTGAAACTCCTTGATGCCGAGGTGCCATGTGTTGCGCAGGTGGGTCGAGCGTCGAGTCATGGTCTGGTCTTTCGCGGTTTCGGTTTCGGTTCCGCTTCGCACTCATCGGGCCTGCTTTTTCAGCAGCAGGACCGACAGCAGGGTCAGCACCGGGATCGCCGTCGCCAGCGGCAGGAACGAGCCGCCGAGGTCGGCGAAGCCGAGCGCCTTGGAGAAGGTGCCGCTCGAGATGGTGAGGAAGTGCGTGGTCGGGTAGATCGCGCCGATCAGCGCGCCGCCGCCCTCGAGCGAGGACACCGGGTCCATCAGCCCGGAGAACTGGATCGCCGGCAGCAAGGTGCCGATCGAGGTGCCGGCGAGCGCGGCCACCTGGCTGCTGGTCATCGTCGAAGCGAGCAGGCCCAGTCCGGTGGTGGCGGTGACGTAGAGCAGGGCGCCGCAGGCCAGGGCGAGGAAGCTGCCCTTGAATGGCACCTGGAATAGCGTGACCGCGAAGATGAAGAGCAGCACGAAGTTGAACAGCGACAGCCCGATGTAGGGCAACTGCTTGCCGACGAGGAATTCGAAGCGGGTCACCGGGGTGGTGTAGAGGTTGAGGATGGAGCCGAGCTCCTTCTCGCGCACTACGCCGAGCGCGGTCAGCATCGCCGGGATGAACACCAGCAGCAGCGGGATCACCATCGGCACCATCGACACCAGGCTGCGCAATTCGGGGTTGTAGCGGTAGCGCACTTCGATAGTGGCGGGCGCGGCAGAGGCGCTCGCGCCCGATTCGGCGACCGCGTCGGCGAGCGTCTGCCCATGCACGCCGCTCACGTAGGCGCGTGCGAGTTCGGCGCGCAGCGGCATCGAGCCGTCGAGCCACACTGCGATCTGTGGCGCCTTGCCGCGCGCGAGGTCGCGGCCGAAGCCGGGCGGGACCTCGATCGCCATCGTCAGCCGGCCGCTGCGCATGCGCTGGTCGAGGTCGACATGGCTGTCGAGTGCGGGGCGTTCGGTGAAGTAGCGCGAGCCGGCGATGCGCAGCGTGTAGCGCTGGCTGGCCACGCTGCGGTCGTGGTCGAGCACCGCGAAGCTGAGGTTCTCCACGTCCATGTTGATGCCGTAGCCCATGACCAGCATCAGCACCAGCGTGCCGACCAGTGCGAGCGTGAGCCGCACCGGGTCGCGGCGCAACTCGGTCGCTTCGCGCGCCGACAGGCTGAGCAGGCGGGCAAGGCTGAAGCCGGCGTGGCGTTTGCTGGTTGAGGATGAGGCTTGGGCTGAGTCTGGCGTCGGATGCGGTGCGGCCGGTACGGGTGCGGGCACGGATACGGTGGCAGCCCCGGCTTGCGGGACGGTCGCGGGCGGCAGCGTTGCTTGCGGCAGCGTGGCGTGGGGGTCGGGCGTTGCCCGAGACGGCGGTTCGCCGTCGATCGCGTCCTGCAGCCAAGCGACAAACGCGTCCTCCAGGCTGGCGGTGCCACGGCGTTCGACGAGCGCCGCCGGGGTGTCGCTGGCGAGGATGCGACCGGCGTGCATCAGCGAGATGCGGTCGCAGCGCTGCGCCTCGTTCATGAAATGGGTGGTGATGAAGATGGTCACGCCGTCGTTGCGCGACAGGTCGACGATCAGTTCCCAGAAATGATCGCGCGCCACCGGGTCGACGCCCGAGGTAGGTTCGTCGAGGATCAGCACATCCGGTCGGTGCAGCACCGCCACCGCGAGTTGCAGGCGCTGGCGGATGCCGAGCGGCAGCGCGTCCGGCGGCACGTTCATCACCGGGTCGAGGTCGAAGCGGCGGGCGAGCTCGCCGATGCGGGACTCGGCCTCGTCGTCGGCGAGGTCGAACAGGCGGGCGTGCAGGTCGAGGTTCTGCCGCACGGACAATTCGCCATACAGCGAGAAGGCCTGCGACATGTAACCCACGCGACGGCGGGTTTCCAGGTTCTTCGCGTCCAGTTTACCGCCGAGCAGCAGGGCCTCACCCGCACTGGGCTCGAGCAGGCCGGTGAGCATCTTCATCGTGGTCGACTTGCCGCAGCCGTTGGAGCCGAGGAAGCCGAAGATCTCGCCGCGCCGCACCGCGAGATTGACATCATCGACCGCGACGAAGTCGCCGAAGCGCATCTGCAGTGCACGCGCCTCGATCACGATCTCGCCTGCAGTGTGTGGCGGGATCTCGAGCCGACGGTGGTCCTGGCGGCGGGTCTTGGGCAGCAGCGCGATGAAGGCTTCTTCCAGGGTGTCGGCGCCGCCGGCGGTACGCAATTCGTCGGGCGTGCCGGTGGCGAGCACGCGGCCGGCGTCCACCGCCACCAGCCAGTCGTAGCCTTCGGCCTCTTCCATATATGCAGTGGCGATCAGCACGCTCATGCCGGGGCGGCCTGCGCGGATGCGCGCGATGAGTTCCCAGAACTGGCGGCGCGACAGCGGATCAACGCCGGTGGTGGGCTCGTCGAGGATCAGCAGATCGGGGTCGTGGATCAGCGCGCAGCACAGGCCGAGCTTCTGCTTCATGCCGCCGGAGAGCTTGTTGGCCGGGCGGTTGGCGAAGGCCGACATGCCGGTGGCGGCGAGCAGTTCGGCGATGCGGCGTGCGCGCTCGGTGCGCGACTGGCCGAACAGGCGGCCGAAGAAGTCGATGTTCTCGAACACCGATAGCGTGGGATAGAGGTTCTTGCCCAGCCCCTGCGGCATGTAGGCGATGCGAGGGCACACCCGTGTGCGGTGGCGTGCATCGGCGATGTCGCCGCCGAGCACTTCCACCGTGCCGTGCTGGATCCTGCGCGCGCCGGCGATCAGGCTCAGCAAGGTGGACTTGCCCACGCCGTCCGGCCCGATGAAGCCGATCATTCGCCCGGCCGGAAGGTGGAGCGTGATGCCGTCGGCCGCAAGCGTGTCGCCGTACCGGTGGCGGACGTCGATCAAGCGCACCACCGGCGGCGCCGACGCGTTCGCCTGCGTGGGCGCAGTCGGGGTCGTCCGCGAGGTGGGGCGCGGCGCAGCGCTCGGGGCTGCGTCGCCGAGCGCTTGGCTCACGGCAGCCTTACCTGCAACTCGGCGGGCCACTCGCGCTGGGCATTCAGGCGCACATGGGCGATGCCGGGCAGGCCGGTCTTGACCTGTTCGGGGTACTTCGCCAGCAGTTCCGGGTCGATGCGTGCCTTGACGCGGAACACCATTTTCTGGCGCTCGCTCTGGGTCTCGACGGTCTTGGGCGTGAACTGCGCGACGCTTGCGACGTAGGACACTTTTGCCGGAATCACGAACGCCTGCGCGGCGTCGAGCACGATGCGCACCTCGGTGGCGAGCGCGACGCGGCCGGCGGCCATCTCGGGCAGGAAGAAGGTCATGTATACGTCGCCGACGTCGATCAGGCTCACCACCTTGCCGCCCCCGGCGACCACCTCGCCCGGCTGCACCACGCGATATTGCACGCGGCCGCTGCGCGGGGCGCGCAACGCCCCATCGGCGACCTCGGTTTCGATCCGCGCGACCACCGCCTCGGTCGCGACGATCGAGGCTTCGGCCTGCTGCACCTGAGCCTCGGCGGCACGCACGCCAGCGCGGGCGGCGGCGATCTGCGCCTGGGCGACCGTGATGTTGGCTTCGGCGCTGCGCGCGCGGGCGGCATCGTCCTCGACCTTCTGCGCGGAAGTTGCGCGGTCGGCGAGCAGGGCGCGGGAACGGGCTGCGGTACTGCGCGCGACGTCGACGTCGGCACGGCGCTGCACCAGTATCGCCTCGGCCATCGCGACGTCGGCATGGCGTTGGGCAACTAGGGCGCGGGCTGTTTCACGCGCGCTGACGGCGTTGGCTACTTCGGCCCGCGCTTGGGCGAGCTGGGCCTGCAGCGCCTTGACGTCCATGTGGGCGACCACGTCGTTTTGGGTCACGAAGTCGCCTTCGTTGATTAGGATCGAGTCCACCCGGCCGGGCGCCTTGGCGGCGACGTCAACCTCGGTGGCCTCGATGCGGCCGTTGCCGCGTACGAAACTGCCGTCGTCCGACGCTGGGCGAAGGAACTGCCAGACGCCAGCGGCTGCGATGACGAGAACCCAGCTAGCGACCCATACCAGCCGGCTGCGCGTCCTGTTGCTCATGCGATTCTCCTCGGCCGGGGCATGTTTATGTGGTTGTGCAGGTGGCAGCCGGTTTTCGGGTATTATTTCAACATTTGTTGGATATCTCGTCAAGCAAGACAACTGGATATCTGGCGCATGCGCTTGTCCGCGGCCGAGAAAATCGGGAGCAATTCAACGCATGTTGTAATATCCCCGCTCGATTTCTCCTTCGAACCCAGCATGCCCGATCTTGCCGAACCCGCCAGACCTGCCCGCGGCCGCGGCCGTCCGCGCGGTCAGAACGCGAACTATCGCGCCCGCCTGCTCGATGCGGCGCTCGACGCTTTCGGCGCACAGGGCTTCGAGGCCGCGAGCCTGCGCGCGATCGCCGCAAGCGCGGGTTGCGACGTGTCGATGGTTGCGCACTATTTCGGCTCCAAGGCCGAGTTGTGGGGAGCGGTTGTCGAGCGTATCGAGGGGCAGGTGCGTGCCGAACTCGCCGCGCTCGACAATGTGGTGCCCGCAGCGGGGCCGATCGAGGCGCGTGTGACGGTCGCGGTCGGGGCGATGTTCGAGCAGGCGATACGCCAGCCGCAGGCGATGCGCTTCGTGATGCGCGAACAGGCCGATGGCAGCGATCGGCTGGACGATCTCGTCGGGCGCGTCATCGAACCCGTGCATGCGGTGTTCCTGCCGCTGTGGCAGGAATCGATCGACGCCGGCATCTTCAGCATGCGCAGCCCACTTGTGCTGCATACGCTGCTGTTCGGTGCGATCGCGTATGCGGTCGCTTCAGCGCCGCTGCTGGCACGGCTGAGCGCCGGCGAGGTCGACCTCGACCGCCTGCGCAGTGAATTCATGGACGGTCTGTTCGCCCGCCTCACCTACCCCGCGACGACATGCGGGCCGACGGTTTCGGGAGGCAGGCGATGAGCACATGCAAGCAGCGCGCGGCGGTGGCTCGCGGTGGCGCTCACCCGATCCCCGAACACCTCGCCGCAGGCGCCGAAGCTGTGCCGATGAGCGGCGCCGTCAGGCGTCGGCGCAATTGTTGGCGCATGACTCCTCTCAAACCGGCTTGATGTTCTGGTTCATCCGGAAGAGATTCGTCGGGTCGTACTTTTTCTTGAGCTCCACCAGTCGGTCGTACGTTGCACCGTAGGCGAACGCGATGCGGTCGGTTTCGTCCTGAGTGAGGAAGTTGATGTACGCGCCGCCGCTGGCGAACGGCTGAGAGCTGGCGAAAAAATCGCGCGCCCAGGCGATGCAGCGTTCGTCCTCGGCAGCCGACTCCCAGCGGGCGTGCACGTTCATCACGTAGTTGGCGTCTCGGGCCGAGTAGGCCATTGCGTCGGGCGCTACGCGCGCCGTCTGGCCGCCGATCGTGCCGATGAAGATCTCGCACTGTGGCGACGGCAGTCTGCCTGCGTATTCGATGATGGCGTCGATCGCGCCAGCACTGAGCTGCGAGAAGTTATGCGACTTCCAGTAGTTGCGCGCGCCCCGCGCCAGGAGCGGATCGAAAGCCTGCTGCCAGGCGGTGTACGGCTGCACGCCGATGTGCTCGCCGAGCATCGTGCCGAATCCGCGCAGCGGCTCGATCAGCTTCTCGCCTTCGACCGGGTCACCCGCATAGCACAGTGCGAGCACGACGATCTCTTTCCCGTGGACGTCTTCGGGCAGGAAGGGCAGCGGGGGCGCCTTGCGGGTGACCATCCAGACAGTGAGGTCGTCCGAAATCGTTTCCGTGAAGCGGGCGAACTGCGTCAGCACTGACTTCGCCTGGTCGAACGGGAATACGATGAGCCCGCTCAGCACGTCCGGCCCGACGGGATGGAGCTGGAACTCGAAGCTCGTGACAATACCGAAATTCCCACCGCCACCCCGCAGCCCCCAGAAGAGGTCCTCGTTTTCCGTTTCGCTGGCGTGCACCTGGTTGCCATCCGCCGTGACGACGTCGGCGGAGAGCAGGTTGTCGACCGTCATGCCGTGCTTTCGGCTCAGCCAGCCGAAGCCGCCGCCGAGCGTCAGGCCGGCGACGCCCGTGGTCGAGTTGATGCCCAGCGGCGTGGCAAGGCCGTGCGCCTGCGCGACCGCGTCGAAGTCGGCAAGGGTGCAGCCCGGCTCGACACTCGCCCGGTGGGCGTTTCCGTCCACCTGGACCTTCTTCATCAACGAGAGATCGATCATGAGACCGTCGTCGCAGACGGCATTGCCCGCGATGTTGTGCCCGCCCCCTCGGATTGAGACGAGCAGGTTGTGCTTGCGCGCGAGCCTGACGGCCTGAACGACATCTTCAGGGGATACGCAACGGGCTATCAGCCCGGGTCTCCGGTCCATCATCGCATTCCAGATTTGGCGTACCTCGTCGTAGGCCGCGTCGTCAGGGAGAAGCACTTCCCCCTGAAAGTGCGCTTTGAAGTCCTCGACCTCTGCTTTTTGTAACCGATCCATGTGTTCCTCCGTTTCGCCTAACGTGTTATGACATTCAATTGCGATGCACATACCCGAACATGAAATGTCGCACTAACCGCTTGTGACCTGCATGAACCAGCCCCTAGCTCGTTTCAGCGTAGACGCCTCCGATTGGCAAGCAAGGTGCAGCCCACCAGCCTTTCGCCCATGGCGTCTCCTTGCCTGCGACTGGCCCGACCAGCGGCATGTGCGGATCAGCAAGCGCCTTACGGTGGCCTCGTCAATGCTTTGTGATGACGACTTCAGCGTACTCAGCCGGCACGACAAGGGAAGCAGGTCCCGCCACGTTCAGGCGTTCCAGCAGTGCCGTAATGTCGGCCTCGAGCTTTGCCTGGCCGGCTTGATCGAGCGCTGCGAATGCCTTGTGCGTCGGCCCGTAGCAGTCGCGAAAGACCTGAATCCAGTGCGCCGCCGATGCGTAGCGGAAATTGAAGTGCTTGCGCTCGCTGCGGATTTCCGCCGCCTGCGTACCGAACAATTCAGTCATATGTGGCTCGGTCCCCCACAACGCGGGAGAGCTCAGGCCCGCCGGCGGCGGGAGATGTGCGCCGATTACCTTGAACAACTGCCCGATGAACCCTTCCGGCGTCCAGCTCGCCAAGCCGATGCGGCCGCCGGGGCGAACGACGCGCAGCATCTCGTCGGCCGTGCGGGCATGGCGCGGGGCGAACATCGCACCGAAGGTCGACAGCACGACATCGAAGCTGGCATCGGCAAACGGCAGCTCCTCGATATCCGCGACCCGGTAGGTCACGGTGAGCCCCTCGGCCTTCGCACGCGTGGCCCCTTTCGCCAGCAGTTCCGGCACGTAGTCCGTCGAAGTGACGTATGCAAAGCGGCGCGCCGCCGCCAGTGTGGCGTTGCCATTGCCGGCAGCCACATCGAGGACGTGCTCACCGGCCCTGACATCGACAGCTTCCGCGAGTGACTCGCCGACGATCTGCAGGGTAACGCCGATCACGGCAAAGTCGCCGCTCGCCCAAGTGGCCTGCTGCTTCGCCTTGATCGCGGCAAAGTCGGGTGGGGCAGGTGACGGGGTGGCAGTTGCAGTTTGCATGGGCATGGTTTCAACGATGGACATGATCTTCTCCAGGGTGAATCGACAGGAAGCTGCAGTGGCCGATTGCGCCGGCGACGCGGCCGGTCGCGACTTCGCGGCTATGGCTTCGGGACGTAGAAGTAGTAGGTCGCGCTGTAAGCAATCCTCGATACTTGTCCCGCCTGCGCTTCGCTGCAGGTTTCCGCCGGTGAATTGCCGCCGGCGGTGTGGGCGCGCTGGATGCTGGTCGTCCGACTGAAGACGCCGCTTCCCGTCGTGGATTTGGCCTCCAGCAGCAGCCATGGAATGGCACTGGAGTCCGGACCGTTGTCCCGAGACTTCACCGCAGCGGTCACTTTGCTTCCGTCATCGGATTCCCAGGTCGGGCCGGCATAGTGTTTGCCGATCCGGCGACCGGCCCTGTCGAACAGGTCGGCCTCCGGCGCCTTGAACGTCCACTCGAATCGCGTCGGCTCATCCGCGCGGGCTTTGCATTCGTAGATCTGCACCCCCTTCGCGGCAAGCTCCAGCGCCAGTATTTCGGTCGCCGGCGGACGCAGACTTTCGGGGATGGCGGGAAGCGTGCCGGCCTGGGACGTTGTGCAGCCCAGGACAAGCCCCGCAAGGGACAGCCTCATTACCGTTCGGTCTTTCATCTCAGTATCCTGTCAATGCCAAAGGTTTGAAGACGGGCCGGTGCTGCGGCCAAGCAGAAAGGGGCAATTGCCGGCCACGAACCCGGGTTCGCAGCTCGCGGTCATTGCATGATGGGTGCGAGCGCCATGCCGATGCGGTCGAATTGCGGCTCTGTGATCAGGCCGCCGAGGATCTTCTGGAAGCGCTTGTCCGCGACGCCCGAAACGATGTACTGCCAGCGATAGGCCTGCAGCATCGTCTCGTGCAGTTGCTCCACCTGCGCATCGTCGAAAGTCCGGTCGCACACGCGCAGGAAATACTCAGCGTCGGCCTTTGCCTGCACCTGCAGGAGGCCGTCGACCGCAGTGACCAGGTCGATGAGATCGGCTACGGCTGAATCGCGCTCTTCAGGCGTCAGCTTGGCGTTCTCGCGCCGCCATTCGAGTTCGTCGAGAATCGCGTGCTGTGACTCCTCTTTCCAATGGAACAGGAAAACGTCCTTCCAAAGCTCGGACAGCGCGATGTCCGGTTCGATGCTCTGGCGGTAGTGCGCCTGCGTAAAGAGCTCGATATGGCAAGTTAGTCCAAGCACTGCCCAGGTCGATTTGCTGAGCACGGCGGTCGCGACGTCGTTTGGCCTTGGAAGGAAGGTGTAGCCGGGAGACATGTCTTCGGCAATCATCGCCTCGATGCGGCGGAACAGTTCCTGATGCTTCAATTCCTCATCGGTGAAGCGCACGAGCGCCTCGAGTGCGGTCTGGTCGCCGAGCGAATGCTCGCGGCTGATCTCGAGCATCTTGGCGCCGATGTAGCGTTCGACGAGCCGGAAAAGGTTGGCGTACGTACGCCCCTGGATCTGGCTCACCAGCCGTCTTTCATCGGCATCGAGGAAGGACAGACGCTCGATCTTCGACAGTCCGTCGGGCAGGAACTTCTTCGAGAGGTCGAACTTGCGGCCGCGAATCACGTCGCGATCGATGTCCCAGCGGACGCGCTTCGATGCTTCGATGCACTTGGCGTAGCGATCGCTGCTGGCTGTGTGCTGCATGGCCTCCATGGTCTTCTCCTTGAGTTGCGTGGGCTCACCCTCCGATCGGCCTCCCGGGAACCGCGGGCGATGTCGCGGTGAATCGGCTGGCGTCTGGATTGAGGGCCAGTCTATTGAGCCGCCATGGCAGGCGAACTTCAGCGCGGGGCCGTTCTTGTTTCGTTTGTTTCAGGCTTTCGTTCCACGGTGCGTGCGTCCCGTCCAAGGGGCAATGAGTGATTGCATGTGCTAGCTTGGGAAATAAGGCCCATGCAGCAGGCAGTCTCGAAACCGATCGTTGCCGTACCCGCAAGGCCAAAGGAGAGGGCGTGCCTCCATGAGCCCCAAAGCCACTATCCTGATCGTCGACGATGAGCCGGGCGTGCGCGAGGTGCTGGAGGAATACTTCGTCGCGCAGGGCTACGCGGCTCTGTGCGCGGCCAACGCCGGCGATGCGCGCGAGATCGCCGCCGGGAGTCCGGTCGACGTGGCGCTCGTAGACATCTCCATGCCCGGCGAGGATGGCCTGAGCCTGACGCGGTACCTGCGCGAGCACTACGCGAGGATCGCGATCGTGATGCTGACTTCCGCTGGTACCGTTGTGGACCGCATCGTCGGACTGGAGATGGGCGCAGACGACTACGTATCCAAGCCCTTCGACCCGCGTGAACTCCTTGCCCGCGTCAAGAGCGTGCTGCGTCGCACGTCGCTGGCTGCGAGCGCCGACCTTGGCGCTGCCCGCGTGCGCGTCGGGCGTTGCGTGTTCGACCTCGGCGCGCATCGGCTCACCGACGAGGTGGCCAATGACGTGCCAATGTCGCCACTGGAGTTCGATCTGCTGAAGGCGCTGGTGGAAAACCCCAACCGCGCGCTGTCTCGCGAACGCATCCTGAATCTGAGCCAGCAGCGCGACATGGACCCTTTCGACCGCAGCGTCGACCTGCGCGTTATGCGCCTGCGCAAGAAGATCGAGCCTGATCCCGAGCATCCCCGGTTCATCAGGACCGTGCGCAACGCGGGTTATGTGTTCGTCCCAAGCGGAGAGTGAAGCCAAGTGAAAACGTGGCTTTGGATTAGGAAACATTGGGTCGCTCTGGCGTGCATCGCGCTCATGCTCCCCCTTGCCGGGTGCATGCGCGAGCCGGAATCCGCGCTGCGCATCGGCACCAACGTGTGGATCGGTAGCGAACCGCTCTACCTGGCGCGGGAACTGGGTCACCTGAATCCCGAGGTCGTGCAACTCGTCGAATATCCGTCGGCGAGCGAAGTGCTGCGGGCCTTTCGCAACGAGGCGATCGACGGCATGGTGATCAGCCTCGACGAGCTTTTCGGGCTCGCTGTGGATGGGATGCAACCACGGATCATCCTGGTCGTGGACGTGTCCCATGGTGCGGATGTCGTCGTGGGCCGTCCTGGGATGCGCTCGATGACGGATCTCAAGGGCAAGCCGGTCGCGGTGGAAAGCGGTGCACTGGGTGCCTACGTCTTGAGCCGGGCCCTGGCGCTCAACGGAATGCGGGCGAGCGACGTCGATGTCGTCCACCTCGAGTCGAACGAGCAGCCCAGCGCTTTCGTGAAAGGCCAGGTGGATGGGGCCGTCACTTTCGACCCGTACCGCACGCAGTTGCTGCGCGCCGGCGCGACGACGCTGTTCGACAGCACGCAGATTCCCGGCGAGATCGTCGATCTCGTCGCGGTGCGAGCGACCGTACTCGAAAAACAGCCCAACGCGGTTCAGGCCCTGCTGAGCGGCTGGTTCAGCGCGCTCGATTATCTGAAGCGCGAGCCCAGGGATGCGGCGCGCCGCATGGGCATACGCCAACAGACGACTGGCGAGCAGTTCCTCGACGCGCTGAAGGGTCTCCACATCCCGTCCCGCGAGGAAAACCTCAGGATGCTCGGGGGCCCGACACCCGAGCTGGCGGTCACCGGGCGCCGATTGATGGCCTTGATGCAGGAAGAGAAGTTGCTGCGTGCCCCGATTGAAATCAATGAAGTGCTTGCACCGGGCCCCTTGGCGAGCTCACCGCCGTGAGCATTCGCATTCCGGCCTCGCTCAGGCTCACGGTCCCGCTCATCCTGCTGGTGTTTGCCGCGACGTTGAGTGCTTTCAATTTCGTCTACCACGTGCCGCGTGCCGAACTGGCCGCGGAGGAGGAGAGCCGCAAACGTCTCGCTCAGGAGATGTCGCGGCTGCAAAGCACGCTGGAGTACATGCTGCTCAAGGGCGACGACGTGACCGCGCAACGCGAGATTGCGGTGCTCGCACACAACCACGACTACATCGTCGTCGTCCTCACGGATGACCGGCAGTCAGTGATCGCGACGACGCGTCGAGCGTGGCTGGGCCAGCCGATCACCGACGTGCTGCCGCAGTTCGATCTCGAGCAGGCGGCCGGGGCGATTCGCGAACGCCGGGCGAGAGTCACCCACGATGCCGCAAACAATGCATTGCTCGCCTACGCCGGAATCCTGATGGGGAGCGAGCGCGAGGAACTCCGTCCCTCGCGGGCCGGCAGCCTGTTCCTCGCCTACGATCTCAAGCGGTCCACGGCGGAGGCGCGAGCCCGGGTGCTGCAGCAGTCGATCTATTGGGCCGGATGGGTGATCGCGCTTGCCCTGACGATGTGGCTGGCGTTCCATTTCCTCCTGACGCGGCGCACTGCGCGATTGGTAGGCGCCGCCGAACAACTCGCGGCCGGAAATCTCGCCGCCCGCAGCAACCTGCGTGGTCGCGACGAGCTCGGCCGGCTGAGTCGAGCTTTTGATGTGATGGCGGACGACGTGGCCGAGACGCAAACCCGCTTGCGTCAGGATATTGCCGAACGCGCCCGCGTGCAGCAAGCGCTGGAGAATAGCGAAGAGCAGTATCGATCCATGTTCAATGCGTCGATCGACGGGCTGGCCCTGTGGAATGCCGCCGCGGAAATGGTCGATGCCAATCCGGCGCTATGGAAGATCTACGGCTACAGCGAAGCGGAGCACCGGGCTTCGCCGCTGAGCAAATTCGTCGGCCCGTCCTACCATCCGGATCTGCTGCGATCGATCGTTGCCGGCGAGCCCTTGCATGTGGAGCTCACCGATTTGCGCAAGGATGGCGCCACGATTGAAGTCGAGGTTCACGGCATTCCGATGCAATATCAGGGAAAGCCGCATGTGCTGATGATCACGCGCGATGTCACCGAAAAGAAGCGCTCGGAAGAGGAGCTGGCACGCCATCGCGAAAGCCTGCATCAACGCGAGAAACTGGCTGCGCTCGGGTCGCTGCTCGCCGGCGTCGCTCACGAGCTCAACAATCCGCTTTCCGTGGTCGTGGCGCGGGCAGTCATGCTGGAGGAGCAAGGGGATCCGGCGACCCAGGCCGCTGCAGCAAAAATCCGTATTGCCGCGGAGCGATGCGCGCGCATCGTGCGAACCTTCCTCGCCATGGCTCGGCAGCAACAACCCGAGCGGGTGTCCGTAGCCATCAACGAGGTCGTATCGGCAGCGCTAGACATCACCAGCTACGCTGTTCGTACCAGTGGAATCGACGTGTCGCTCGATCTTGCAGATAATCTCCCGGCAGTGCTCGCCGACACCGACCAGCTCCACCAAGTGTTCCTCAACCTGATCATCAACGCGCAGCAAGCGCTGCAAGATCAGCCGGGGCCGCGCCGAATTCGCTTGACCAGCCGTTACGACCCGACCGGCGACGTGATCCGCATCATCGTCGCCGATAACGGGCCCGGCATTCCGGCGGGTCTTCGCGCACGGGTCTTCGAGCCTTACTTCACCACCAAGCCTGTGGGCGTCGGCACTGGCGTCGGCCTGGCGGTGTGTCTGGGTATCGTCGAGGCCCATGGCGGCACGCTTACCGTCGACTGTCCGGTCGAAGGCGGTGCCGAGTTCACTATCGCACTGCCCGTGAGCAGTGCCGACGCAGGCGTTGCCGCTGCCCCGCCGCCTGTGGAGAAGAGCCCGAGCGAACGTGCGATACTCGTCGTCGACGACGAAGCGGAAATTCGCGAGACTCTGGCCGAGATGCTGACCGATGCGAGGCATCGCGTGGTCACCGCCAGTTCCGGGCGAGAAGCGTTGGACCGCATGGCCACAGAGTGCTACGACGTGATCCTCACGGACATCCGCATGCCCGATCTCGATGGGCGAGCATTGTATCAGGAGGTCGAGCGACGCTGGCCCGAGCAGGCCGGTCGCGTGGTTTTCGTGACCGGCGATACCTTGACCGATGGCTTGCGCGAGTTTGCCGCCGCGTGCGGCCGTCCGGTAATCGAAAAACCCTTCCTGCCAAGCGATGTGCGCGGGGTCGTCGCCGCAATTGCCGACCTCGTGTGAACCGGTGTGTCCTCCTAAAGACTCAAGTGGTCAGCAAAACGTAGTATCCCAAACGGTTATAAACATTCTACAAAAGTGGCCTGCCCGTGAGCAGGCCACTTCGGTTTTGGGTGTGCCCTGCGGCGGCGCCACGGACGATAAGGACGTATGCGTATCTGTGCAGGGCGGGGATAGGGGCTACGCGAAAAGACAATTCGTCCGTGAGTCGCTGCCTTGCATTCGAGTATCACTTGATCCATGCTAATAGAGCAATTGATACCAAGAGGTGAGGAAACATGTTAGTGACGCCAGACCGCATCGCGGCAGTGATGGCCCTCTCCACCACGCCCCACTCGTTTGCGGAGCTCGATGACCAGGTTTCACGCGGCTTGCCCAAAGAGGCATTGCGGGCGAGCATCGCGCGAATCGCCGAGTCGACGGAGGCACGACGCGAACTGCTCTATCGGATCGTCCCTGAGGCGACCTTCAAGCGGCGGCGTGACCTCCTGAGCGCCGAAGAGTCTGAACGCGCGGAGCGGCTTGCTCGGGTCTTCGCAACGGCACAGTTCGTATGGGACTCTGACGACGATGCGCGCGAGTTTCTGAACGGGCCTCACCCAATGCTCAACGGACGCACGCCGCTCGACGTATCCCTGACCGAGCTCGGCGCGCGACGAGTTGAGGAACTGCTCGGACGCCTGTTCTACGGCCTTTCCGCCTGATGCAGATTTTCAGAATCGCCGACGGGCGCTTACCCATTTGGGACGGAACCGGTGCGGCGCTCATTGGCGGTCGATGGAACAGTCCCGGGACGCCGGTCATTTACGGGGCACAGTCCTATGCTTGTGCAATGCTCGAGATCCTCGCGCATTCGGCGGTCGGGAGAGTGCCCCGAACCCATCAATACCTGGTTGCCCAAGTGCCCACTGAGGTCTCTCGGGAACGTTGGCCCACAGAACGGCTCCCGCAAGGGTGGGATCAGCCCGAAAGCATCGAAGCGCGGGCTTTCGGTGATGCCTGGCTGCGCGAAGCGCGCAGCGCCTTGCTGTTTATCCCATCGGTGGTCGCGCATCTCGAATGGAACGTACTGGTCAATCCGGCGCACCCGGACGCGCGGCAGCTCGTCATTGCTCCCCCGCAACCAGTCGTCTGGGACCGCCGTCTTTTCGAGCGTCCTCCTCGACAATGAGCGACCGGACCTTTGTGGCAACGTCGCTTCAACTCGAAACCTGTCGATTGATCTCCTGATCCACACAGCTCTCACAGCCTGGCCGCCCGAAGCGGACAGCATTCGCATCCTGGGTTACAATGCGGCCTTCCCCCTGATCGAGCAGCGCATGCCCATGCCAGCCCACCACCGCCTCGCCTCCTGTCGCGCACAACTGCGCGCGTGCGATCGCGTGCGTGCGCGCTGCATGATCTCACCGCTGCACGATCTGCCGACTCCGCTCCGATTCAAGGTTACAGGGTCTCCCGCCGTGCTTTTCCGGGCCGTGCGGGGCTACCACCGAGGCTGAAGCCTCACCCCCGCACGGCACCTTGCCCGGGACGCGCACGCCGCGGATCCCGTTCAACGTGCAGCCGCCGCGGGCCATTATCCAGACTCCCGCCCATCGACCGCTCCGGCGGTCCGGCCAAGGCCCATCCGGACCGCCCCGGCCATCGGCATTCCCCCGCAGGGCTGCATCCGAAGCGCCGCGTCCCGTACGCGGCGGTGCAACGCACGAGGGTGATGCAATGGTTCTCACACGAAGTTTCGTCAGGGCGAAGCGGCCCTGCACCGATGGATTCCGCTGGTTCGTCCGCCAGTTCGGCGAAGGCGGCAACTACCAGGAACTCCTCGACACCATGGTGGCTGCCGGACGCGTCGGCGACGCCTGCTGGCTGCTCGAACAGTTCGGGCCCACGGACGAGGTGCGCGTGGTCGATGCGATCGAGGCTGATGCGATCGTGTTCGCGGGCACACTCGAGGTACGCGGTGGCGTGGACGTCGACGGCGTCGTCCGTGTCGGTCGCGTGCTGCACGCCAGGGGTGGCCTGCGCGCGGGCGGCGATCTGAACGTCGGGGCCGATCTGCGCGTGGAAGGAAGCATGCGCGCCGAAGGTCATCTGAAGGTAGGTGGCGACCTGCGCGCCGGCTGGGGCGTGGACTGCGCGGGTGAGCTGCGCTGCGACGGCGAACTGCGGACCGGCTGGGACCTGTGCTGCGGCGGCGGGCTGTGCATTGCCGGCAACGCGTCCATCGGCCTCGACCTGCAGGCGGACGAAAGCGTGCGCTGTGCCAAGGGCCTGCAGGCGGGCGGCGACATCCGGGTCGCGCACAGCCTGTGCGCTGCGCAGGGCATCGTCGCGGGCGGCTCGATCCAGGCCGGCATGCATCTCGAGGCCGGCTGGGGCATCAAGGCTGGCGGGGTGATCGGCGCCGAAGGCGCGATCCGCGCTGGAGAGAGCCTGGCGGCCGGCGAGTCGATCCGCGCCGGCATCGGCTACGGCGTGTTCGCCGGCCTCGACGTGCAGATGGAAGCCTGGGAGAGCAGTGCGCGCGTGAGCGCCCCCCAGCGGCCCGATGGCCTCATGAGCGGCTGGTGGGCCGGCCCCGCCGCGTGCTGAAGGAGCGAACGGACATGCATGAGATCACCCTCTGCGCGCGCTCCCCCATTGCCTTCCCGCAGCCGCCACCACTGCGTCTGCCGGGCGCCGCACTCCTTGTCCGCCTCGGGCGAATGATGCAGCCGCGGCACATGGAACTGCGCATCGACGTGAACCATCCCGACGGAAGCATCGAGGCCGAGCTCGACGCCCTCTATCGCCGGCTCCACACCGCGGGCGACGCGATGAACGCCTGCACCTGTCTTCCCGCACTGCGGCCTGGCCTGGTCTTCCATCAGCGTGAGGCCGACGGCGAGCACTACGTGTATGTCGAGGACACTGCGTGTCGCCGCCTTGCCGGTTACACCGTGTTCAACCGCCTGATCGAGGTGGACCGACGCACCGACCGCCATTTGCGCTCGCCGCACTCCAAGTACGCCCCCGCCTACCAGGGCCGCGGCATCGCCAGCGCGGTGTACGACTGGGCGCTCGGTCGCGGCTTCTGCCTGCTCAGCGGCGCTCGCCAGTCGGCAGGCGCGCACGCCCTCTGGCACGCTCTTGCCCGCCGCCACTCGTTGCGCTGGGTTGCCCTGCGCGCCAAGCGCATGCACGACCTCGGAAACGCGATTCCGACGACTCGCAGGGCGGAGCTCGACACCCGCATGCTGCTGCTCGGCCACGGCTGGAGCCTCGCCCAACTCCATGTCCGCGGTCTGCTGCAGCCTGCGGCCGAGGCGGCCAACGAGGGGATGCGGCGGCGCGCATAGGTCGCGCAGTCCCATCTGTTTCGCCCTTCAGCGAGCTTCGTTCCAAGCGAAGCCGAAGGGCCGGAGTGTCCTGAGGGGGCGGACCGGTGGAGTGGGGTTTCCCGGTCCAGCGGGTTCGCCCGTCCATGCTTTTGCCGGAACCATCACGATGATGCTCCTTAAGCCCGAGGTCAGCAGGTTTGCCTCACACCTTCACACCTGCAAATTGTGCCCCGTACCTTTTCCCCGCGGGGAAGCCAGACGCGAAAGGGAGGTGAAATGAAGGCGCTCGATCCGGTCATGCCCATTCCGTCCTGGCTGCGCGCTGCGGCTGGTTTCACCCTTCCGGTGCTGATTGCCGTGTTCGCGGAGCCGCTGGTGCAGCTGCTGCCCTTGGATCACGCCTTGCAGGGCTGGCTTGATCCGCTACGCAATGCAGCCATCGCATTGGCAATGTTTATCGGCGCACACTTTGCGCATGCGCTCGCCGCGATGCAGCTTTCGCAGCGTCGCAAGGAGGGAAAGCCGGTGCCCAAGGTGCTTCTGGACCTGCTTCGGGTATTCCTCTTCGTGCTGGCCACGCTGATCTGTCTGTCGCTGTTCTTTCGGCAGGATCTGTCGGGCATCCTGACCGGATCGGGTCTGGTGCTGGCGGTGCTGGGATTCGCCATCCGAAATGTGGTGGCGGACACACTCTCGGGCATCGCGCTCGGGATCGAGGCGCCGTTCCGCATGGGCGACTGGGTGCGTGTCGAAACACTGGCCCAGGGCCGTGTACAGGAGATCGGCTGGCGGACGACGAGGCTCGTCACGCGCGACAGCACCTATGTGATCCTGCCCAACAGTCAGATTTCGCGGCAGAGGATCACCAATTTCAGCGCGCCACGGAAGGAGTACCGCGGGCATGCCGAACTGACCTTGCCGATCGATCTGCCGGTGGCCGAGGCCAAGAAACTGATTCGCCAGGCACTGACGGGGGCTAAAAGCATCGTGGAGGGAAAGCCGCCTGAAGTGCAGGTCGTGCAGTACGGGCCCCAGGGAATCACCTATCGGGTGAAATACTGGGTGCCGCAGCATGACCGAGAGCCGGAATGCCGTAACGAGGTCTTCAGCCTGGTTGACGCCGCGCTGCGCGAGAGCGGTATTTCCCTCGCCCAAACTCAGATAACCTCTTCCTGCGCTCTGCAGGAAATGGGGCGGGACGAGGCGGCGTAGCCTGCGGTCCGGGCAAGGTTTGGGTTCGATCTCCGGCACCGGAGGCCCCGCCTGCCATCGGGCCAGGCGAAGTGGATGTGGTGGAGCGTGCTGGCCGGTTCGCTGATGAGCTGGATACCCCCTGCACCTGAAGAAGAATGCTTCCGGTTCTCCTCGTAGTCAGCGCTGCGAGGGGGTTGCCGGGCGTGCCGCCGCTGTGGGGCGCCCACCCGAGCCCCTGCGCCAGGCGTGGAAACGTCCGACCCACTCGAGCAGTTTTTGCGGCGCATGCGCGCGCTTCCATTCACCGGCCGCGTACTTGTTGGCTTCGGCGAGCGTCGGGTAGATGTGGATCGTGCCGAGGATCTTGTTGAGCCCCAGTCCGTGGCGCATCGCCATCACGTATTCGGCGATCAGGTCGCCGGCGTGCTCGCCGACGATCGTCACACCGAGGATCCTGTCCTTGCCGGGCACGGTGAGCACCTTGACGAAGCCGTGCGCCTCGCCGTCGGCGATCGCGCGGTCGAGATCCGCGATGTCGAAGCGCGTGAGCTCGAAGGGGATGTCGCGCTCTCTCGCCTCCTGCTCGTTGAGGCCGACCCGGGCGACTTCCGGGTCGACGAACGTCGCCCACGGCACCGCCGAATAGTCAGCGCGGAACTTCCTGAACGGCGCGAACAGCGCGTTGACGGACGCATACCAGGCCTGGTGCGCGGCGGTGTGGGTGAATTGATACGGACCGGCGACATCGCCTGCGGCATAGATATTGGGAAAGCTCGTCTGCAGGTATTCGTTGACGTCGATCGTACGTCCGGTCGGAACGCCCAGCTCCTCCAGCCCGTAGCCCTTCAATTGTGCGGACCGCCCGACGGCGACCAGCAGTACGTCGAACGGGACGTGGACTTCCTGCCCCTGGTGTTCGGCAATCAGGATCTTCTCGCCATTCTCGACGACGAAACGCCGGGTGTCGTGGCCGGTGCGCAGATCGATGCCTTCGGCGCGGAAGCGTGCCATGACCATCTCGGAGACCTCCGCATCCTCGCGCGGCATGATCCGCCTGCCCTTGACGACCAGCGTTACCGCGGCGCCGAAACGCGCGAAGGTCTGCGCCAGTTCCGAACCGATCGGGCCACCGCCGAGCACGAGCAGCCGGCGGGGCAGCGCGTGCAGGGTCCAGATCGTGTCCGAGGTGTAGTAGCCGACGTCCTCTATGCCGGGAATCGGCGGCACGGTGGGACGGGCGCCGGCGGCGATGATGATGCTGCGCGTGGTGAGCGTCTCGTGCCGGCCATCGTTACGCGCGATCTCCACTTCCCAGGGCGAGACGATCTTCGCCCGGCCCTCGATCACCTCGACGCCGAGGCTCGTGTAGCGCTCGACCGAGTCGTGCGGCTCGACGGTCTTGATGATCGCGTGCACGCGTTCCATCACGTCCGCGAAATCGAACTCCGCCCGCGCAGAGCGAATGCCGAATTCGTTCGAGCGCCGCATGTGCGAGAGCAGCTTCGCCGAGCGGATCAGTGCCTTCGACGGCATGCAGCCGGTGTTCAGGCAGTCGCCGCCCATCCTGTGCTTTTCGACCAGAGTGACTTTCGCCTTGACCGCGGCGGCGATGTAGCTGCTCACCAGGCCGGCCGCACCGGCACCGATCACGACGAGGTTGCGATCGAAGTGCGCCGGCTTCGGCCAGCCGGCGTACACCCGCCGTGCCTTCACGACCTCGACGAGCTTCTTCGCGATCAGCGGGAACACGCCGAGCAGCGCGAACGAGGCGAGCAGGCCCGGCGACAGGATGCCCGACAGCGAGTCGATCTGCGCGAGCCGGGTGCCGGCGTTCACATAGACGACCGTGCCGGCGAGCATGCCGAGCTGGCTCACCCAGTAGAAGGTCCAGGTGCGGAGCGGCGTGAGCCCCATCACGAGGTTGATGACGAAGAACGGAAACACCGGCACCAGACGCAGTGTGAAAAGGTAGAAGCCGCCGTCCTTCGCGACGCCTTCGTTGATCGCGCGCAGCCGCTCGCCGAAGTGCGCCTGCACGGCCTCGCGCAGCACGAAGCGCGAGGCGAGGAAGGCCAGCGTCGCGCCGATCGTGGAAGCAAAGGAGACGATCAGGGTGCCCCACGCCAGCCCGAAGATCGCGCCAACCGCGAGCGTCATGACCGCGGCGCCGGGCAGCGACAGGCTCGTGACCGCGACGTACACCGCGAAGAAGGCGAGTGCCGCCGCAACCGGTCGCGCCTCCCGCCATGCTTCGAGCGCGGCGTGCTGAGTCTTGAAGAAGTCGAGACTGAAGTATCGATCGAGATCGAACACGAAGAACAGCGCGGTCGCGAGGGCGAGCGTGCTCAGGATGATCAGGCGGCTGGTTTTCATTGTTGGACCCGGTGTCGTGGGCGACTCGAACGCCGCATGCCGATTGGTCGTCGACCCGCGTGAATAGCTTACAGCGTCCGGGAGATCGAGCGTCCTCGGTGTGGCGGCGAAAAGCCGGCGATGAGGAATTCTTATGGTTCATCGTGCCTTTCCGTGGAAGGCGCGATGAACCAAAAAATTTATCGCACCGCCTTCAGCGCGACCTTCACGATTTGCTCGATTCCGTCCGCCGGCAGGGCTGCGACCGCAGCGACCACGACAGCGATTCAGGATCGCTTCGGCGGACAGGCGATCCAGCTGGTGTCGAGGCGCAGCGGCGCCTCGCCCAGCGTCCTTTATCAAGCCCAATTCCAATTCGCGCTACCGCTCGAACCGTCGCCAGACCGGAAACCGTCAGACGGTCAAAGGTCGAGTTGGAGCGCGGCCAGACGCGCGTAAAGGCCGCCTCCATGACGCAGATCCTCCGGAGTGCCGGTCTCGACGATGCGGCCGCGATCCATCACCACGATCCGGTCGGTTTTTTGCACCGTTGCAAGCCGATGGGCGATGATCAGCGTGGTGCGCCCCTGCATGGCGGCGTTGAGTCCTTGCTGCACCAGGATTTCGGATTCCACATCGAGAGCGCTGGTGGCTTCGTCGAGAAGCAGCATCGGCGCGCCTTTCAGGATCGCGCGCGCAATCGCGATGCGCTGGCGCTGTCCCCCGGACAGTCGGGTGCCGCGTTCGCCCAGGAATGTACGGTAGCTCTCCGGCAGTCGCTCGATGAACTCATCAACCAGAGCCGCCTGCGCCGCTGCGATGACTTCGGCGTCGCTCGCCGCGGGACGGCCGTAGCGGATGTTCTCCAGCGCGCTGGCGGAAAAGATCACCGGGTCCTGCGGCACGATCGCGATGCCTTTGCGCAGGTCGTGCAGGCTCAGCTGGCGGATATCCTGGCCGTTGATCCGTATCGCGCCGCCGGATATTTCGTAATAGCGCAGCAGGACCTGGAACATGCTCGTCTTGCCCGCGCCGGACGGACCGACAAGCGCGACGCTCTCGCCCGGCGCAATCGTCAGGCAGATGTCGTCGAGCGCACGCGGGTGCGGGCGAGCGGGATAGCGGAACGTGACCTGCTCGAAACTGATCGCTGCCTGCGCCGGATGCGCAGGCGATTGTGGCAAGCTCGGTTCACGGATGGCGGAGTCCGCGTGCAGCAGTTCCAGCAGACGCTCTGCTGCCCCGGCCGCGCGCATGACGTCGCCCCAGACTTCTGCCATGGTCCCGACGCCACCGGCGACGAGGGCCGCGTAAAGGACAAAGGACGCCAACTGGCCTTGGGTCAGGATGCCGTCGTGCATCTGACGCACACCGACCCACAACACGAAAATGATCGTTCCCATCACCGCGGTGATGATCAAAGTCGTGAGCGCAGCGCGCACGCGCGTGCGCCGGATCGCCGTCGTGAACCCGGTTTCCGCAGCAGTGGCAAAGCGTTCCGCTTCGTGCCGCTCCTGCGTATAGGCCTGTACCGTCGGCATGGCATTGAGGATTTCACCGGCCAGTGCCGAGGCATCGGCAATCCTGTCCTGGGATTCGCGCGAAAGTCTTTTGACCTTGCGGCCGATGGCGATGATGGGCAGCGTCAGCAAGGCCATGAGGCCAAGGTTCAAGGAAAACAGGTAGAGGCTGGTGACGGCCAGCATGACCATGCCACCAGTGAACTGGAACAGGCTGCGCAATCCCATCGACACGGAACTGCCGATCACTGTCTGGATCAGCGTCGTGTCGCCGGTCAGCCGGGACAGGACTTCGCCAGTCTGCAAGGTCTCGAAGAATTGGGGCGACTGGGATAGTACGCGCCTATATACCGCACAGCGCAGATCCGCGGTTGCCCGCTCGCCGATCCAAGACACGGTGTAGTAACGGGCCGATACCGTCAAGGCCCAGGCGCTCGCCAATCCGAACAGGGCGATGAAATGCCCGGTCAGGTTCAGCTCACCGAGCAGACCGCCATCGGCCTGCTCGCGTGCGCCAAACCCCAGGTCGACGAGGTCGCCGAACGCCAGCGGGAGCAGCAGGATGATTGCCGAACCGAGGCAGAGCAGGATGAAGGCCAGCGCAATTCGCCCCCGATAGGGCTGCAGGAACGGCCACAGGCCTGTCAGCGCCGACAAGGGGCGCGGCGTCGAGGCCTGTTTCAGGGTATCGCCGGGCATCCGCAATTATTGTTCTTCTCGAGGCGAGGTGGAGGAGCTGCTCGATGTTGTCCCCCTTTTGGCGGAAGGTACAGAAGGCAAGGCGCATGCCGTGACCACCGCGGCGCCTGGCTGACAGAGGGAATGCTCAGACTTCATCTGCCGGCCGCCACGGTCGAAATCTGCTGCAGTGCGGCTTCCACCTGTTACCAATCAGGTCTTTCGCGCGGAAGCCGCAATGTTTATGCTTGGGAACACCTATCCAGTGACTCGGAGCCGTAATGAAGAGCGCATCAGATGAAAAGCGCAGACGCGCGGGTGAACGGGAGAGTGTTTCGGGGGGGCGCCCCGGCGTCGACCCGGCCTTGTGGATAAAGTGGTCGGAAGCGGCGATGCTCGAAAGCATGAAATGGTTCGACGTGTGGCTCCAGGGAACCCAGCGGTTCTGGAGTGCCGGGTTCAGGACGCTCGGACGTCCCGTCGCCGGCAATGAGGATCTGCGCCGCGTGTCGGATATGCCATGGATTCCGCATCTCGAAGCCGAAGTCATTCCTCTGCGGCGCAAGACCGACCAGCCCGGAGCCGAAGCGACCCGCATCTCGATGCGCGTGCCAATGCCGTGGCCGATCGGCGGGGCGGACGTGATTTCGCTCCAGGCGATCGTCGGCCGTCGCAGCAGCAAGGATGGCGAGTCGCAAGACGGGGCAGATTCAGCCGGTCCGGACGAGAATCGCAAAACGCAGGGGTGAATCGGCCGCGTCAAACGTCCCCGCCCGAATGCCGGATCATCGAAGCCGAGGCGCTTGCCGGGACCGTCGGCTTCCGGTCAGAGGCAAACGAAGCCGATAAGGTGCGGATTGTCGATACACGTCCTGCCGAGGGCGAAGTGCCCGTGTTTCCTGAGGACGACTTCCTCACGCGACAGCACGAATTCCTTTTCGCCGTCTATCAATACAAAAGTACCGTTGCTGCTGCGGTCGACCAGCACGAACTTGTCGCCGCGCAGCTCGATTTCAGCATGCTGGCGCGAGGCGCGGGTATCGCTCAGGCGCAGGTCCGACAAGGCATCCCGGCCGAGCCGCGCGCTCGGCATCTGTGCATTGAGCACAAGCGATTGTGTGCCGAGATAAAGCCGCAGTTCCGGTTTTTCATCGGCGTCGAAATCGACTGTCTGCACCACAGTCAGGTCACCCGGCGCTCCGCCGCACAACAGTTCGAAGGGCTCGGTCAGCCGCGACGCACCACGCAGGCTGCGCGCCTGCAGCGGGCGGAGCAGCGGGCGCCACTCGGCGCTGAGTTGCCGCGCCGTTTCCATCGACGTGATGGCGCGCCCCGGCGATGCGAGTTCCAGCAGGCGCGCCGCGATGTTGACCGTGTCGCCGAACACGTCGCTGTCGTTTTCGACGACGGGTCCGTAGTGAAACGCGATGCGCACGGCCAGTTTCTGCCCGGCCGAGAGCGGCAGCTCCCGCACCACCTGGTGAATCCTGAGCGCAGCCTCGCATCCGTGATCGGCTTCGCCGAAGACTGCCATCAGACCGTCTCCGGTGT